>JAFTBW010000003.1 GCA_017455015.1 Oscillospiraceae bacterium
ACGGAGGATATGGGCGCAGAACAGAAAGCCCGGACTACCTATGACAACATTCTCCGCCTCTCCGACGATCCGGATGTGAACAACGTGATTCGCTTCCTGCGGGAGCGGGAGGTGGTCCACTTCCAGCGCTTTGGCGAAGCGCTGCGTCTTGCAACGGAGCGCATGGATCAGAAGAACATCTATGTTATCAATCCGGCCTTTGACCGGAATTGAAAAAACGGACCGAACATGCGGAAAGCGCCCTCTCCCCCCTTTTTCAGGGGAGAGGGCGAAGTATTTTGTCCAGCTTTGAACTGCGCGGACGCAGGACGCCCTCCCCCTTTTGGGGGGAGGGCGTCCTGCGTTTAACATTCAATCAGCCAAACACCGCCAACAGGAAGCCCGCGGCGATGGCAGAGCCGATGACGCCGGCCACGTTGGGGCCCATGGCGTGCATCAGCAGGAAGTTGGAGGGATTGGCTTTCTGTCCCTCCACCTGGCTTACCCGGGCGGCCATGGGGACCGCAGAGACGCCGGCGGAGCCGATGAGCGGGTTGATCTTGCCGCCGGAAACCCGGTACATGATCCGGGCAACCAGCAATCCGCCCACTGTGGAAAAGCCGAACGCCACAAGGCCCAGCACCACGATCAGGATAGTCTGCACGCTGATGAAGCGGCTGGCTACAGTGGTGGCGCCGACGCTGATGCCCAGGAACAGAGTTACAATGTTCATCAGGGCGTTCTGGGCAGTGTCGCTCAGACGCTCGGTAACGCCGGTCTCATGCAGCAGATTGCCGAACATCAGGCAGCCGATCAGAGGAGCGGTGGAGGGGATCAGCAGGATGACGAACGTGGCCACCAGGATGGGGAACACGATCTTTTCCCGCTTGCTGACGGTACGGGCCTGCTCCATCTTGACCTTGCGCTGCTCCTCGGTGGTCAGCAGCCGCATCAGCGGGGGCTGGATCAGGGGGATCAGGGCCATGTAGCTGTAGGCGGCGATGGCGATGGGTCCCAGCAGATGGGGGGCCAGCTTGCCCGTCAGGTAGATGGCCGTAGGGCCGTCCGCGCCGCCGATGATGCCGATGGAGGCCGCCTCAGAGCCGGAAAACACGCCGGAGGCCAGCGCGCCAAAGAACGCCAGGAACACGCCGAGCTGCGCCGCCGCGCCGAGAATCAGAGAGGAGGGCCGGGCGATCAGGGGGCCGAAATCCGTCATCGCGCCTACGCCGATGAAAATCAGGCAGGGGTAGATACCGGCCTTGACGCCGATGTACAGGATGTCCAGCAGCCCGCCGTGGTGGATGATGTCCGTGAACGAGAGATGCTCGATGATTTCCGGTTCATGCTCCAGGTCCGGATAGGTGCTGCGGTATTCCTCCTCGCTCAGGAGAATGACGCCGTCCTCGCCCTCGAGATACAGCGCACGGTCGTTTGCCGCGTCGTAGGCGCACTCCTGGACGTAGGCGTCCCAGATCGCCATGTGGTAGAGGTTCGCGCCGGGGATGTTGGTCAGCAGCGCGCCGAACGCAATGCCCACCAGCAGCAGCGGCTCGAACTTTTTGCCGATGCCCAGGTACAGCAGCAGGCAGGCCACTGCGATCATGATGACGTATTTCCAGCCGCCGGAGGCGAAAAAGCCCGCGAAGCCGGATTCCCGCACCAGCTTGCCCAGGGTCTCAAGCACATTCATGAGTGTTCCTCCTTATGCCCTTACGCCAGCACCACCAGCGGCGCACCGGTGTCCACGGAGCTGCCCTTGGAGACAACGACCTGGGCGACGGTGCCGTCCCGGGGGGACAGGATTTCGTTTTCCATCTTCATGGCCTCCAGCACCACCAGAAGCTGTCCGGCGGTGACTGTGTCGCCCTGGCTCACCTCCACCCGGAGCACGGTGCCGGGCATGGGAGCGGGAACCGGCTCACCGGCGGCAACGGCAGCGGGAGCGGGGGCAGGAGCTGCAGCGGGAGCGGGAGCCGGAGCTGCGGCGGGAACGGGAGCTGCGGCGGGGGCCGGGGCCGCGGCGGGGACGAACGCCTCGTACTCGTCCACCAGCATGGCTTTGTCCGCCTCTACCTCCACCTCGTAGGTCCTGCCGTTGAGGGTCACTTTATATTTCATCTCATTCAACCTCCTTGATAGACTTGAACCGGAGCTCGTTTAAGGGCTTGCCCATTTTGTGGGCCACGATGGCCATCAGCAGAGCGGCCTCCCTGTCGGGCACGCTGTGCAGCTTTACCTCGCCGGCAGTACCGGGCGCGGGGGCGAGCTCCACCTGCAGCGCCGGGGCGGGAGCTGCCGCAGGGACAGGCGCGGCAGAGGCGGGGTGGGGCGCGGGGATGTTCTTCTGCCGGTGCATCACCCGGCCCATGATGACCACCACGGCCATCAGCAGGATGAGCCCCACAAACACCACGGCGTAGCCCAGCACGGCAGTGATTGCGGCTTCACCGATATTCATATCATAAACCTCCTGTTATCGACCTGATTTCCCGGAAGAGCTGTCACGCCTCCACGATGGAGTAGACGGCCACGTTCTCCTCTTTTGCCTTTCGGTCCTCCAGGAACCGTCTGGCCTGGTCCGGGTAGCAGATATAGCTCATCATATCCTCCTCGCTGCGGCACAGGTCGCCCAAGGCCTCCTTGGCCTTTTGGAAGTCCTCGCCGGTGCGCTTGGAGTCCTCGATGCGGCAATCCACCGGCTTGCCGCCCTGGCCCAGGATCTTGTCCTGGAGCTCCTGAGAAACCGGTGCGGGAGAGTGACCGTACTCGCCCTTGAAATAGTTCTTGATTTCGTTGGAGATCTGCTTGTAGCGCTCCCCCATCAGCACGTTTACCACGGCCTGGTTGCCCACCATCTGGCTCAGGGGGGTGACCAGCGGCGGATAGCCCAAATCCTTGCGGACGGCGGGGATCTCCAGCAGCGCATCGTCGAACTTGTCCATGGCGTTCATGTCCTTGAGGTTGGCGATCATGTTGGAAAGCATGCCGCCGGGTACCTTGTAAACCAGGGCCTGGGAGTCCGTGCCCATGCTCTTGGGGCTCAGGGTGCCGTCGTCGATATACTTCTGCTTGACGGGCTTGAAGAAATCGTTGACCTTATTGATCACGTCCTCATTGAGGCCGGTGTCCGCGCCGTACTGCTGCAGGGCGTAGAACAGGGTCTCGGTGGCGGGCTGGCTGGTGCCGTTGGAGAAGCAGCTTGTGGCGGTATCGATCACGTCCACGCCGGCCTCGATGGCCTTGGTCACGGTCATGTAGGCCATGCCGGTGGTGCAGTGGGTATGCAGAATGAGCGGCATGTCGCCGATGGCGTTCTTGACGCCCTTGACCAGATTTTCGGCCTCCCAGGGGCTCATGGTACCCGCCATGTCCTTGAAGCAGATGGTGTCAAAGCCCATCTTCTTCAGCTCCTTGCACATCTCCACGTACTTTTCCACCGTGTGGACCGGGCTCTGGGTGTAGGAGATGCAGCCGGAGGCGACGGTGCGCTCGTTGGCATACTTCTTGGTGGCCTCCAGCGCGGTCTGAATATTGCGAAAATCGTTCAGCGCATCAAAGATGCGGATAATGTCGATGCCGTTTTTGATGGAGAGCTCCACGAACTTTTCCACTACGTCGTCGTGGTAGTGCTTGTAGCCCAGCAGGTTCTGACCGCGCAGCAGCATCTGCAAGCGAGTGTTGGGCATATTCTTCCGGATGTTCCGCAACCGCTCCCAGGGGTCCTCCCCCAGATAGCGCAGGCAGGAGTCAAAGGTGGCTCCGCCCCAGCACTCCACGGAATAATAGCCCGCCTTGTCCATCTCCGGCAGGATCTTCTCATAATCCTTGTAGGGGAGCCGGGTAGCCATCAGGGATTGGTTCGCGTCGCGCAGAACTGTTTCCGTAAATCTTACTTTCATTGGCCGTCCTTCCTTTCTATAGCTGTGAAATGAAATGATTTCCGTTTTTTTCCTCCCCGAGGGGGAAGCATAAAAACTGGTTGGTATGGGCTTTTTATTTCTGCCGGTAGGTCTCCAGGAACCGTCCGATGTCCTCCATGGCTTTCGTCAGCGTCTGGGGGTGAGGCAGCATGACCAGGCGGAAGTGGTCGGGCTTTGGCCAGTCGAAGCCGCTGCCCGGCACGAACAACACGCCGGTGCCGTGGAGCACGTCCATGGCGAACTGCCGGTCGTCGGTGATGTTGTACATTTCCGTGTCGATCTTTGGGAAGAGGTAGAAAGCGGCGTGATTCTTCACAAAGGAAATGCCGGGAATCTTCTCTAGTGCGGCGCAGGTGGCCTCCCGCTGGTCGTAGAGCCGCCCGCCGGGCACCAGCATGGCCCGGGTGCTGTCCTCGTCCGCCAGGGCGGCGGGGATGACGAGCTGGGTCAGGGCGTTGCCGCACAAACGCATGGCTGCAAGCTTGTGGACGGTCCCCGCCACGGTCTTCTTAAAGCTGTCCGGACCGGAAATACACATCCAGCCACAGCGGAAGCCGCAGATGATGTGGCTCTTGCTCAGGCCGTTGGTGGTCACCACAGGCAGCTCCGGGTCCAGGGCAGCCACGGAGGTGTGGCGCATACCGTCCATGACCAGACGGTCATAGATCTCGTCAGAGATGATGGCCAGGTGGTGCTCCCGGGCCATCTTGATGATCTCAAGCTGAATCTCATCCGGGTAGACCGCGCCGGTGGGGTTGTTGGGGTTGATGAGCAGGATCGCCTTGGTCCTGGGCGTGAGCTTGCTGCGCATATCGTCAAGATCGGGGTACCAGTTGCTCTGCTCGTCGCAGGTATACAGAACGGGTTTGGCCCCGGCGATGATGGTCACGTTGGTCCAGAGGGAGTAGCTGGGCGAGGGGATGAGCACCTCGTCCCCGGGGTCGAACATGGCGGTGGCCAGCATGGACGCGATCTCGCTGACGCCGTTGCCGATGAAGATATCTTCGGGCGAGATGTGCTGAAAGCCCCGCCGGAGCTGGTAGTCGCAGATGCTCCGCCGGGCCTCGGGCATGCCCTTCACATCGCAGTAGGGTACGGCCCGCTCCAGGGAGCTCATGAGCACCTCCCGGACGCTCTTTGGCATTTTGAAGCCGAAAGCCCCGGGGTTGCCGGTGTTCAGCTTCAGCACCAGAATGCCCTCTGCGGCCATGCGGTTGGCCTCGATAAAGATGGGGCCGCGGATGTCGGAATGGATCGTCTCCATACGGGACGCCATGTTGACGGCGTATTCTTCCTGCTTTGTTTGATTCATATGAAATTGCCCCTTCTGTTTTTGCTGGTATGGGATCGCACTTTCTGACCTTTATACTATATCACCAAATTCTGTAAAATGCACGTATTTTTTTCTGATATTGACGAAATCGGAAAAAGATATTAAAATTGAACAAAAATCTTTTTCTCCGGGGGCCGGAATATGGACTACAGAACGGACGCGCCGAAGATCCTGCGGGATTTTCTCACCTATCACGAGACGATCAAGGGTCACTCCAAAAACACGGTGGACGAATACTGCCTGGATCTGCGGACCTTTTTCCGCTTTCTCAAGCTGCACCGAGGGCTGGTTCCCCGGGTAACGGAGCTGGAGGACATCGACATTATGGACGTGGACCTGGACTTCGTCCGGGCGGTCACGCTGGCGGAGGTGTACGAGTATCTCTCCTTTTTGAGCCGGGACCGGGTGAAGAACCGCCAGAAAAAAGAGCCGGAGTACGGGCTGGAGCCCGCCACCCGGGCCAGGAAGATCGCCTCCATCAAGAGCTTTTACAAGTATCTGACGGTCAAGGCAAAGCTGCTGACGGACAACCCCGTCCAGGACCTGGACAGCCCGCGCCTGCCCAAGACGCTCCCCCGCTATCTCTCCCTGGCCGAGAGCGAAAAGCTGCTGGACAGCGTGGCGGGCGGCAACCGGGAGCGGGACTACTGCATCCTCTGCATCTTTTTAAACTGCGGCCTGCGCATTTCCGAGATCGTGGGGCTGAACCTCAACGACATCCGAACGGACAACCTGCGGGTCATCGGCAAGGGCAACAAGGAGCGGGTGGTCTATCTGAACGACGCCACGGCGGATGCCATCAACGACTATTTGCTGGTGCGCAAAGGCGTTAAGGACGCGCAGACGAACGCCCTGTTCCTCTCCAACCGCAAGACACGCATGAGCCGCGAGACGGTCCACCACATGGTCAAGCAGAGCCTGTTGCGGGCGGGGCTGGACGCGGAGAAGTACTCCGCCCACAAGCTGCGGCACACCGCCGCCACGCTGATGCTGCAAAACGGCGTGGACGTGCGCACGCTCCAGGAGCTGCTGGGGCACGAGCACCTGAACACCACGCAGATCTACACCCACGTGGACAACACGGAGCTGCGCATCGCGGCCTCTGCCAACCCCCTGGGCAGGCACCGGCCCGCCGCCGCACAAACTGCAAAGGAAAGCTGAACCATGGTCTTTTCCTCCACGCCCTTTCTCTTCTTCTATCTCCCGGCGGTGCTGGCGGTGTACTACCTCCTGCCCCGGAGAGGCCGGAACCTGTGGCTGTTTCTGGTCAACCTGGTCTTCTACGGCTGGGGGGAGCCGGTCTACCTGCTGCTGATGCTCTTCTCCATCGCCCTGAACTACGCTGCGGGGCTGCTCATTCACCGCTTCCGGGAGGAGCGGGCAAAGGCAAAGCGGGTATTGGCCGTCAGCGTTGTGCTGAACCTCGCCCTGCTGGGCTTCTTTAAATACTATGACATGTTCGCCCGGACCCTGAGCCTGATCCCGGGCCTCACGGTCCCGGTCCTGGGGCTGAGCCTGCCCATCGGCATCAGCTTCTACACCTTTCAGACCATGAGCTACCCCATCGACGTCTACCGGGGGGACTCGGGGGTGCAGCGCAGTTTTATCTCCTTCGGCACCTTTGTGGCCCTGTTCCCCCAGCTCATTGCCGGGCCCATCGTGCGCTACAAGGACGTGGCGGAGCAGCTCTCATTCCGCGCCACAAGCCCGGAGAGCTTTGCTTCCGGCGTCCGGCGCTTCATCATCGGCCTGGGGAAAAAAGTCCTGATCGCCAACAACATCGGGATGCTCTGGACCCTCTACTCCGCCAAAAGTCCCGGGGAGCTCACGGCGTTCGGCACCTGGATGGCGGTGACCGCGTTCCATTTCCAAATCTACTTCGACTTCTCCGGCTACTCCGACATGGCCATCGGTCTGGGTCGGCTGCTGGGCTTCTCTTTCCCGGAGAACTTCAACTACCCCTATATCTCCAAATCCGTCACCGAGCACTGGCGGCGCTGGCACATGAGCCTGGGGTCCTGGTTCCGGGATTATGTGTATATCCCCCTGGGGGGCAACCGCTGTGGCAAGGGGCGGCAAATTCTGAACATCGCCATCGTGTGGGCGCTGACCGGCCTCTGGCATGGGGCAAATTGGACCTTTCTCGTCTGGGGGCTGTACTTTGCCTTTTTCCTGATCATCGAAAAGCTGTTCCTGCTCCGGGGGCTGGAAAAGGTCCCGCCGCTGGCGCGACTGTACACCTTTCTCGTGGTGCTGTTCTCTTGGGTCATCTTCGAGCTGCCCGGCATCCCCGATGCCGTCCGGTATTACGCCTCCATGTTCGGCGGCGGCGCGGGGCTGGTCAGCGCAGCGGACCTGTATTATCTGAAAGAGTATGCGCTGATGTTCGCCGTTGCCATTGTTTCTTCCCTGCCTCTGGGGAAAAATCTGTATGCCCGCCTCTCCCCCCGCCTGCGCGCCGCGGTCACGCCGGTGCTGATCGCCCTGGTGCTGGTTCTCTCCACCGCCTATCTGGTGGACGCCACCTACAATCCGTTTTTGTATTTCCGGTTTTAAATGAACACCTCGTCCCGGCGCTGGGTCGGGGCGCTGTGATCGCGTGTTTTTCGAGGCAAGATTGATTATGAAAAAAGCTTCCATCCTCCAATCCGCCGTGTTTCTGCTGTTTATCGCGGCGTTCTTCATCCTGCATTTGATTTTGCCGGACAACAGCTTTTCGGAACGGGAGAACCGGGTATTGCAGCCGCTCCCCCGCTTTAGCTGGTCCGCGCTGCAAAGCGGACGCTTCACCTCCATGCTGGAGAGCTATTGCAGCGACCAGTTCCCCCTGCGGGACGGCTGGATTACCCTCAAGGCCGGCAGCGAGCTGGCGCTGGGCAAGGAGGAAAACAACGGCGTCTGCCTGTGCGCCGGAGACACGTTGATCGAGCCCTGGACCGCCCCGTCCTCCGATACGCCGGAAGCGCGCATGGCGGCGGTGAACGCCCTGGCGGAAAATAGCGGCCTGCCCGTGACCTTTGCCCTGATCCCCGACGCCTCGGAGCTTTGGCGGGAAAAGCTGCCTTTCGGAGTCCCCAACGACAGTCAGGCGGACTACGTCCGCGCTGCCTACGCCCTGAGCGCCGTCCCCACGGCGGACGTCCTGGGCGCGCTGGAAGCTCACAAAGACGAGCCCATCTTCTACCGCACGGACCACCACTGGACCACCCTGGGAGCCTATTACGGCTATACCGCTGTGGCAAAAGCCCTGGGCCTCTCCCCCGTCCCCCTCTCCGACTACCGGGAGACGGTGGTGACACGGGAATTTTACGGCACGGCCTACAGCTCCTCCGGCTTCTCCTGGGTGCAGCCGGACAGCATCAGCGCCTACGTCCCGGACGATGGGCTCACCGTGACCAACTACCCTGCCGGACAGCCGGAGCCGGGTACGCTCTACGAGGAAAGCCGCCTTGCCGTCAAGGACAAATACGCCTATTTCTACGGCGGCAACACGCCGCGCATTGAGATCGAAACCGGCCGCGACGGACAGAAGCTGCTGATTCTCCGGGATTCCTACACGGACAGCCTCAGCCCCTTTCTGCTGGCGCATTATTCCCGCATCACGATGCTGGACCTGCGCTACTACAAGCTTGGACTGCGGGATTTCCTGGCGGAGCACGACTTTGACCAAATTCTGATCTGCTACGGCGTCAAGAGCTTCGCGGAGGACGCGCAGGTGTCGGCAATGGCGGAATGAGAGGAGGCGGTGAGAGATGGGCGATGAAGAGATGGACGGCCTGCTCTCCGGCCTGAACCAGGCCCAGCGCCGGGCAGTGACCGCCACCGAGGGATATATCCGGGTGGTAGCCGGGGCCGGCAGCGGCAAGACCAGGGCGCTGACCCGGCGCTTTGCCTATCTGGTGAACGAGCTGGGCATCCCGCCCGGCAACATCCTGTGCGTGACGTTTACCAACAAGGCGGCGAATGAGATGCGGCAGCGCATCCACCTGCTGACCGGGGACAATGACACGGGCTATGTCTGCACGTTCCATTCGTTTTGCGTCTCGGTGCTGCAGGAGGACGGCTACGCGGTGCAGTACCCCCGCAGCTTTCTGGTGCTGGACAACGGGGACATCGACGACATGCTCCGGGTCATCTACGAGGAGCGGGGCCTGACGCTGCGGGACATGACCTTCCGGGACGCCCGGGATATGTTTGAAATCGAAAAGCTGTTCAAAAAGCCGGAGTACTATCTGGATCTGGTGGACCTCTCGCTGGAAGAGCTGCACGAAAAATATTTGCAGGCCGCCGGGACAAAGGACATCCTGTTTTACGGCTACCTCTACCAGCAGAAAAAATGCTTCGGTCTGGACTACAACGATTTGATCAAGCTGACCCTCCACATCTTCCGGGAAAAGCCGGAAATACGGCTCAAATGGCAGCAGCGGCTGGAGTACGTCATGATCGACGAGTTCCAGGATATCGACTCCCTGCAATACGAGCTGATGGAGGTTTTATGCGGCTACCACAAAAACCTCTTCATCGTCGGGGACCCGGACCAGACGATCTACACCTGGCGCGGCGCGGACGTGAAGTATCTGCTGGACTTCCCGGAGCATTTTCCCGGTACGAAGACCGTCATGCTGCTGGAAAACTACCGTTCCACACCGCAGATCCTGGCGGCTGCGAATTCGCTGATCGCCAAAAACAAAAACCGGGTGGAAAAGTCCCTGGTCCCCACCCTGCCGGACGGGGAGACGGTGCTCTGCCACCACGCGGAGAGCGCCGCGCTGGAGGCGGAGTGGATCGCCGCGCAGATCGCCGCGCTCCGGGAAAAAGGCGTCCCCTGCCGGGACATGACGGTCCTATACCGGGCGCACTACCTGTCGAGGGCGTTGGAGGACGCGCTGCGGGAAAAAAAGCTGCCCTACGTCATCTACAGCGGGACGGCGTTCTACAACCGGCAGGAAATCAAAGACGCGCTGTGTTATCTGCGGATGATCGCCCTGCAGGACGATCTGAGCTTCCGCCGGGTGGCAAACACTCCCAAGCGAAACCTGGGCAAGCGGCGCATGACCTTTCTGGAGGAGTACGCCGAACGCGAGGGCTGCACGCTCTTTCAGGCGCTGGAGCGCAATCTGGACGAGGACATTTGCAAGGGGACGAAAGCCCGCGCCTTTGTCGATCTGGTCCGGGAGCTGTCCGGGAACAGCGCGGGCCGCAGCGTGTCCGAGGTGCTGGGAACGG
The DNA here is from genome assembly GCA_017455015.1 of Oscillospiraceae bacterium. Taxonomy (GTDB): domain Bacteria; phylum Bacillota; class Clostridia; order Oscillospirales; family Oscillospiraceae; genus RGIG7114. The sequence continues at coordinate 10,462 of JAFTBW010000003.1, forward strand.
TGCTGGATAAAAGCGGTTACGAGCGGATGCTGCGCACCGAGGGCAGCCAGGAACGGCTGGACAACCTGGCGGAATTGAAGCAGTCCGTCTACGAGTACGAGACCACCTGCGGCGAGGAGTGCACGCTGGAGCACTACCTGAGTCACGTCGCCCTCTTCACCAGCGCGGACACGGCGGAGCGGGAGGACAAGGTGAAGCTCATGACCGTCCACGCCGCCAAAGGGCTTGAATTCCCCTATGTGTTCCTCTGCGGCCTCAACGAGGGGGTCTTCCCCTCTCGGAAGGTCAGCTCCCTGGCGGGCATGGAGGAGGAGCGGCGGCTGGCCTTCGTCGCCATGACCAGGGCGGAGCGGCGGCTGTATCTCAGCGACGCCGAGGGCTTCAACCACGACGGCTCCCTGCGCTACCCCTCCCGCTTTTTGCTGGATATCGCCCCTCCCCTGCTGGAATACACCCGGAAGCCAAAGGACTCTCTGGTCAGGGAGGCCCGGGAGTACATCGACGTGAGCCTGTCCGCGCTGCCGGAAAACCGGGCCCAGGCAGCGCTGCCGGAGGGCTGCCGGGTACATCACAAGATTTTCGGCCCCGGCACGGTCGTCGGCGCGGACGCGGCCAAGGGCGTTCACGTGATCCGGTTCGACGACCTTCCCACGCCAAGGTCCATCAGCTTTCAGGCTAAGCTGGAACGGATTTAATGCTTTCCGCTCTCTCCCTCCCCCTCGGGGGAGGGAAAAAAGAAAGGAGATTTGGATTTATGGCAAAAAAACTTGCAGTTATCATTCCCGTCGTCATTGTGGCGCTGCTGCTGATCCTGTTCTTCTCCCCGGTCTACACCGTGGGCGAGCAGGAGCAGGCGGTGGTCACGACCTTCGGCGCAGTCACGGAGGTCACGGGCGCTGGGGCGCATCTGAAGATCCCCTTTGTCCAGTCCGTGCAAAAGGTTCCCACTTTTATCACCCAGAAGATGTACATCGGCTACGGCTACACGGACGGCGGCTCGATGTACGTCAAGGAGGACGAGAGCCGCATCATGACCGGCGACGACAACATCGTCCTCATGGACTACTTTTTGGAGTGGAAGGTCTCCGACCCGGTGGCCTACCTCTACAACTCCAACTCCCCACAGGACATTCTGAAAGGCATCGCCCAGGCCTGCGCCAGAAGCTACGTCGGCTCCTCCCTGGTGGACGACATTCTGACCAGCGGCAAGGAGCAGGCCCAGACCACCATCCGGGAGAACCTGGAGCAGTACAACATCGGAATCCAGATCATCGACGTGAAAATCCAGGACGTGGAGCCCCCCACGGACGACGTGGCGGCGGCGTTCAAGGCGGTGGAGGACGCCAAGCAGCAGCGGGAGACCACCATCACCCAGGCCAACACCTACTCGGAACAGCAGATTCCCGCGGCGCGGAGCGAGGCCGACCGGATCGAGCAGGAGGCGGAGGCCAATTACGCCGCCCGGGTGGCGCTGGCCACCGGCGAGGCGGCGCGGTTTGACGCCATCTATGAGGAATACGCAAAGTATCCCCAGGTGACGCGGACCCGGATGTATTTGGAGATGATCGAGGAGCTTCTGCCCAGGCTGCGGATCTTCATCAACGCCACGGAGGGCGGCGGCACGGTGATGCTGCCCGTGGAGGGGATGCTGCCCTCCGCCGCTGCCGTCACCGGCTCCGGCGCAAACGGAACCTGAGAGAGGAGGGAAAACACGTGGAAAACAACAATTACACCAACAATCCTGGCAATTACACCAACAATCCAGGCGGAGAGAACAGCGGCGGCGGCCCCGGCTACTCCGGCGGCGGTTCTGTCCCCGGCGGCGGAGCAAACGCCCGCCCCCGGCGTCCTGCCGCGCCGCAGCGGCCACGCAGTCCCGGAAATGCCCGCCGCGTCGGAGGGCTTATCGTCCTGGCTGCGGCGGTCCTGGTCCTGATCGGGGTGCTGTCCTCCGCCATGTACACGGTGCGGCAGAACCAGTACGCCTATGTGACCCGCTTCTCCAAGATGGTCAGCGTGGAGGAGACGCCTGGGCTGCATTTCAAGGTCCCCTTTGTGGACTCCGTGACCAAAATTCCCGCCCAACAGATGCTCTATGACATCACGCCCTCGGACGTGCTGACCCTGGACAAGAAAGCCTTGGTCATCGACGAGATCTGCCTGTGGCGCATCGAGGACCCCTATCAGTTCGTCAGGACCCTGAACGCCTCCTCCTCCGAGGCGGAGGCCAGGATCGACGCGGCGGTTTACTCCGCCGTCAAGAATGAGTTTGGACGCCTGAACCGGGAGGATATCATCTCCACGGACCAGAGCAGCGTGCAGCGGGTCTCCCGGCGGGTGACGGAGCAGGTGGACGCCGCCCTCCGGTCCTACGGCATCTCCGCCACAGTCATTCTGAAAAAGACGGATCTGCCCACGGAGAACCAGGCCGCGGTGTTCCAGCGCATGATCGCGGAGCGGACCCTGCAGAGCACCAGCTATCTCAGCAGCGGCAATCTGGAGGGGGCGCGCATCCGCAACGATGTGGACAAGCAGGTGGAGGTCATCATTTCCGAGGCAAAGGCCAACGCAGAGCGCCGCTCCGGCGAGGCGGAGGCGCGGTACATGGAGATTCTTGCCGAGGCCTACGCCAACCCGGAGAAAGCGGAGTTCTACCAGTTTGTCCGGGAGCTGGACGCTCTGCGCACAGCCTTTGAGCAGAGCGGCAGCGGCGTGGTGATTTTGGATGAGCGAAGCGAGATCGCCCAGGCCCTGCTGGGGCTGCGGGACGGCGCTGTCCTCCCCGATGCAGATACCGTGACAGTTCCGGCTGAGGCCGCGCTCCCTCCGGCGGCGGACGCTGACGCCGTACCGGCAGAGGACGGGGCGGACTGAGCCTCCGCGCGGATCGGAATAGAACATGGAACAGACTGCAAATCACAAAGAGAGCATCTACGGCTCCCGCCTGCCGGAGATGGAGGCGGTCCTGGCCGATATCCAGCGCCGGATCGAGGATCTGCGGGCCAAAATGCTGCATGAAACTGGCATGGACCCGGTGGAGCACTGCCTGGGCAGGATCAAAAGCGAGGAGAGCATGCGGGAGAAGTGCCGCCGCCAGGGTCTGCCGGAGACGGAGGAGAGCGCCCTGGTCACGATCCGGGACGCCATCGGCTTTCGCATCGTCTGCGCCTTTCTCAGCGACGTGTACCGTATCCGGGACCATCTGGCACGGGAATCCGGCCTCACCGTGGTCAGCGAAAAGGACTACATCCGCTCCGCCAAGCCCAACGGCTACCGGAGCCTGCATCTCATCACGCAGGCCCCCGGCGGGCTCTTTGTGGAGTTCCAGCTTCGCACCATCTCAATGGACACCTGGGCCGCGCTGGAGCACCATCTGAAGTACAAAAAGACCGTCTCCGGGAACACGGAGCTGATCGTGGCGGAGCTGAAGCGCTGCGCCGAGGAGCTGGCCTCCACCGACGTCTCCATGCAGACCCTGCGGGATATGATACTGACCTGATTTTTCCGCCCCAATTTCTTCCGCTTTTTCCCTCCCCCTCCGGGGGAGGGTGGCACGGAGCGAAGCGACGTGACGGGTGAGGGGCGTGGGATCATCGCCGGAAGCTGGGAGATGGATGGCCTCACCCACCACCGCCCTTGCGGGCGGCGGTCCCCCCTCCCCCTGATGGGGGAGGGAATAAACGGAAAACGACATAACATAAGGAGGCATTGACCCATGAAGCTGCTGCTGGCGGAGGATACCGCCGACCTGAACCGGGCCGTGTCCGCCGCTCTGGAATTCCAGCACTACGACGTGGACCGGGCCTTTGACGGCGAGGAGGCCCTGGATTTTCTGCGCCGGGAGAGCTACGACGCCGTCATTCTGGACATCATGATGCCCAAAAAGGACGGGCTGGAGGTGCTGCGGGAAATCCGTGCGCGCCGGGACACGACCCCGGTGCTGCTGCTGACCGCCAAGGCGGAGGTGGACGACCGGGTGGCTGGGCTGGACGCCGGGGCGGACGACTATCTGCCCAAGCCCTTTGCCATGAAAGAGCTGCTGGCGCGCATCCGGAGCCTGATCCGCCGCCGGGACAGCTTTGAGGGGGGAGCGCTCAGCTATGCGGACGTGACGCTGGACCCCGAGGGACTGGTGCTGCTTGCCCGGAACTCCGTCCGGCTCTCCATCAAGGAATACGAGCTGCTGCGCGCCCTTATGTCCAACCCGGACCGGGAGTTGGGCACCGGCTGGCTGCTGGGTCACGTCTGGCGGGGCGAGCCCGGAGCCGGGGAGGACACAGTCTGGCTCTACGTGTCCTATCTGAAGGGCAAGCTCCGCTCCGTGGGTTCCGCCGTGACGGTGCGGGGCGAAAAGGGCGGCGGCTTTGCCCTGGAGGCGGGGACGTGAGTGCGCGGGAGATCCGGCTTCTCCGCACCAAGTTTATCGCCGTCTCGATGGCCTCCGTCTTTCTCGCCATGCTGTTCATCGCCGCTACCGTCAGCTCCGCCACGTTCCTCATCTCCCGGCTGTCCGTCAACCGCACGCTGGAAATCCTGATCGACAGCGCGGAGGAGCTGGATGCGCCGGAACGCAGCTTCCGCTTCACCTTTCAGGAGCTGTTCTCCCCGGACTACCAGCGCAACGCCTGGTTTGTCCTGAGCTATGACGAGGACGGAACGCTGGTGTCTTTTCACACCAACTCCCAGGACAGCGGCGAGGTGGAGAGCGTGCAGGAGGCCGGCCAGACGCTTCTCACCGGGCGGCGGAGCAACGGCCTGTACCGGGGCTACTACTTCAAGCGGGCCTCGACGGACGGCGACGGACAGCGGCTGGCGTTTTTGGACAGCTCCATGATCATTTCCTCCACCCTGCGGACGGTGTATCTGGCGCTGATCCTCTGCTCCCTGGGTCTGGTCCTGACCTACTTTCTGATGCGAAAGCTCTCGGGACGGATGGTCCGGCACGAGATCGAGAACGCGCTGCGGCAAAAGCAGTTCATCACCAACGCCAGCCACGAGCTGAAAACACCCCTGGCCGTCATCCGGGCCAATACGGAGATGGTGGAGCTAAGCCAGGGGGAGAGTGAGTGGACCCAGTCCACGCTGCGGCAGGTGGACCGGCTCAGCGGTCTGATCGGGAATCTGGTGATGATTGCCCGCACCCAGGAGCAGGAGGACCGCAGCGACCTGCGCGAGATCGACGCGGCCAAGGCTGTGAATGAGTCCGTGGACCCCTACGAGCTTTTGGCGAGCCAGAGCGGGCTCACCATCCTGCGGGACATCGACCCCTCGGTACGCCTCCCCGCGGACGAGAGCAAGCTGCGGCAGCTCACGGCGATTTTGATCGACAACGCCGTCAAATACTGCGACGAAAAGGGCACGATCTCCGTCTCCCTGAGCCGCCCCAGGGGCGGCGGGCTGGTGCTGGAGGTCGGAAACGACTACGCCGCCGGAGAAAACGTGGACTACATGCGCTTTTTTGACCGCTTCTACCGGGAGGACAGCTCCCACAACATCGACAAGGGGGGCTATGGCATCGGTCTTTCCATCGCCGAGAGCATCTGCCGCCAGTACGGCGGCAGCATCTCGGCAAGCTGGAAAGACGGCGCCATCAGCTTTCGGTGCGTAATGCGATGAAAGAAAAAACCTCCTGGACCGGCGCGCTGTGCATGTTTCTGGCCTCCGTGTGCTTCAGTACCGGGGGATTGCTGGTCAAGCTGATCCCCTGGAGCGCCCTTGCCATCAACGGGGCAAGGAACCTGACCGGCGCGGCGGTCATCGGGGCATATCTCCTTGCCCGGCGGCATAAACCGGTCTTCAACAAGGCTGTGGCGCTGGGAGCGCTGTCCCTCATCGGCGTCACAAGCCTGTTCACCGTCGCCAACAAACTGACTACCGCCGCCAACGCCATCGTCCTGCAATTCACCGCCCCGGTCTTCGTCATCGTGTTCATGGCACTCTTTTTCCACACCCGCCCCACCCGCGCAGACCTGGGTGCCTGCGCTGCGGTTCTGGCCGGGGTCGTCCTCTTTTTCATCGACGGACTTCAAGCGGGCAATCTGACCGGAAATCTGGTTGCCATCCTCTCCGGCGTATGCTACGCCGGCGTCTTTCTGATGAACGCCTCCGAAAACGCCGACGCCCTCTCCTCCTGCTTCTTCGGCCAGCTCGCGGCGGGAGTTGCGTTCACCCCCCTCTGTCTGCGGGAGACGGACTACTCCGCCTCCACCCTGCTGGCCGTCCTGGCCCTGGGCGCGGTGCAGGTGGGACTGGCTTACATCCTCTTTTCCGAAGGCATCCGGCGCACCGCCCCCGTGACCGCCAGCCTCATCACCGGCCTGGAGCCGGTCATGAACCCGCTGTGGGTGGCCCTTTTCTACGGCGAGACCGTCAGCCCCCTGGCCGCCGCCGGAGCCGCCATTGTGGTGGGGAGCATCGTGGCCTACAATATCCATGTGCAGAAAAAGAGCGAATAAGACTGGAAACACTGGACAAAGCTTCCAAAATATGCTATGGTAGGGATTACAGATTTGTAACAATACATAGGCAAATTCTTTCGTTCGGAGGAAAAGATATGTTGGTAAACACGAAAGCAAGGATCGGCGTTTTTTCCATCGCCCTGGGTGCCTACCTGCCCCAGTTCCCCTCCCTGGTGCCGGAATTTGAGGCCCAGTACGCGGACTTCAAAAAGCGCCTGCCCGACAGCGTGGAGCTCGTGGACGGCGGCATCGTCACCACCAAGGAAATGGCCATGGCCGCCGGGGACAAGTTCCGGTCCGCGGACGTGGACCTGGTCATTTTGCAGCTTCTGACCTACGCCACCAGCTACAACATGCTGCCCGCCGTCCGGGACCTGGACGTGCCCGTGGTTCTGGTCAATCTGCAAAAGAAGCTGGCCCCCGACTACCCCAACACCGACACCGCCACCTGGCTGGGCGAGCTGTACGCCTGCGGCGCGGTGGGCGAGATGGTGGCGGACCTGGAGCGGGCCGGCAAGCGCCACGCGGTGATCACCGGCGTGGTGGAGGGCGGAGACCCGGCCGTGGACGCGGAGATCGCCGACTGGTGCCGCGCCGCCCAGGTGCGGCGGCGCTTCCGGGACCTGAACCTGGCCCAGATCGGGCGGCCCTACCCCGGCATGATGGACCTGTACATCGACGAGACGAACCTCTATCGCCGCATGTTCCTGTATACCAAGCAGTTTGACTGGGAGAAGATGTGGGCCATCGCCGACGACATCACCGACGAGGACGCCATCCGCGCCAAGGCCCAGGACATCCTGGACACCTTTGACATCGAGGGCGGCGGCAGCATCGAAGAGGTCTGGGAGATGGCGAAATACGTCGTGGCCTTCGAGCAGTGGGTCAAGGACGAGCAGCTCGGCTTTGTGGCAAGCCACTACGACGGCGTCGCCCAGGGCGTGGCCGGCAAGCTCGACTCCATGCTGATCCCGGCCTTCTCGATGCTCATCAAGCAGGGCACCGCCTGCGCCGTGGAGGGCGATATCAAGGTCTCCATGGCGATGAGCATTTTGAAGACCATCTCCGGCATGGGGCAGCTTTCCGAGATGTACTCCATCGACTTCCCCGCCGACATCTGCATCATCGGCCACTCCGGCTCCGGCGACGCGTGCATCTCCGCGAAAAAGCCCACCATGAAGATCGTGCCCGTGTTCCACGGCAAGACCGGCGGCGGCTACCTGACCCAGTTCTACCCCCACCTGGGGCCCGTGACCTATCTGGGCATCACCCAGGACCGGGACGGCAACTTCAAGTTCGTGGTGGCCGAGGGCGTCAACGAGGAGGGGCCCATCTTCACCTTTGGCGACACCAACATGCGTACCCGCTTCACCTGCGGGGCCAGGGAGTTCTGCAACCGCTGGAGCGAGGCGGGTCCCACCCACCACATGGCCGCCGCCTCCGGGCGCTGGATCGACACCATTCTCAAGGTGGCGAAGATCTTCAACGTCCCCGTTGACATCGTAACGAGATAAATTCGTGCGAAACGCACCTCTCATTCCCTCTCCCTTCGGAGGAGGGAATAAGCTGAAATTTATAATAATTTACTGGAGGAGAACAACATGAAACACACCATCCGTTGGAAGCGCATCGCCGCGCTGCTGCTGGCGCTGACGCTGCTGCTGGCCGTCCCCGCCTCCGCCGCCGCAGGCTTTGCGGACGTGCCCGAGGACAGCGACGCATACGAGTCCGTACAGTGGGCGCTGGAGAGCGGCATCGCCAAAGGCGACGGGACCGGCAGCTTTCTGCCGGACGAGCCCTGCACCGCCGCCGCCTTTGTCACGTTCATCTGGCGTCTGGCCGGAGAGCCGGACATGGGCGAGGACGCCTACTGGTGGTCCGACGCCGCCGCCTGGGCCGCGGAGGCCGGACTGCTGCCGGAAGACGCCGACCTGACCGCCGCCGTGGCGGGTTCCGATCTGGCCGTCTGCCTGCCGATGCTTGGCGTCCCCGCGCCGGAGGGGCTGGCGGAAGCGCCTGAGCTGACCCGGGGCGAGGTTGTCGGCGTCCTCTACGACGCCCTGATGGCCGCCGCTGCCGCCGCCGACGGGCCCCACAACGACGGCACGCCCTGGGTGGACTACTCCCTGAAGGAGAACGTCCTCCTGGCGGAGAAGCCGGACAGCCCCAAGGACGACTTCAACCTCTACGTCAACTACGACTGGCTTTCCGAGACCGAGCTGCGCCCCGGCTACGTCTCGGAGAGCAATTTCACCGAGGTAGGCGACGAGATCATGAACCTGACCAAGGCCGCGCTCAAGGACAAGACCCTCGCCAGCCACGACGCGGTCCTGGCCCAGCATCTCTTCGAGGCGTATCTGGACTGGGACGCCCGGAACGCGCTGGGCGTGACGCCGGTACGCTCGACCCTTGACAGCATCGGGGCCGTGACCGCGCTGGACGATCTGACCGCCCTGATGAGCAGCATGGATCCGAACCTCCCCGGCCTCGTGGGCGTCGGCGTGACCACCGGCTTAAACGACTCCACCCGGTATCTCCTCATGGTGGCTTCCCCCTCGCTGATGCTGGGCGACGCCGCGGAATACGCCCAGCGCACCGAGCGCGGCGACCGCTACTACGCCGCCTACGCCTACGGCGCGTCCGCAATGCTCCAGCGCCTGGGCTACGCCGGGGACGAAGCGGCGGAGATGTTCGAGCGCGCCATCGCCTTTGAATCGGAGCTGGCCAAGGGCATGATGACCACGGCGGAAACCATGCAGAGCGACTACCTCCAGCGCATCAACAACGAGATGGACCGCGCCGGGGTCGAGGCGCTTTGCAGCGTCTTCCCGCTGACGGCCGTCATCGACGGGCTGGGCTACGGCGCCGCGGAGCGCTATCTGGTCACGGAGCCGGACTATTGCAAGGTTCTGGATCAGGTGTATACGGCGGAGCGGCTGGACGACATCAAGAACTATCTGACCGTCCGCACCGCGCTGGGCGCGCTGTCCACGCTGGACCGGGAGGCAGATGACCTCTTGGAGGAGATGAGCGCCATGGTCAGCGGCGTCACCGGCTCCACGCCCGACGAGGACGCCGCATACTCCGTCGTGAGCGCCTCTCTGTCCACCCCGCTGAACCGGATGTTCCTGGAGAAGTACGACTCCTCCGAGATCCGCGCGGACATCACCCGGATCTGCGAGGAGTGCATCGCCTACTACCGCACCATGCTGCAGGGCGTGGACTGGCTCTCCGACGCCACAAAGGCCAAGGCCATCGAGAAGCTGGACGCCATCACCATCCACGCAGTCTACCCCGACAAGTGGGAAGACTACAGCGGCCTGAGCCTGGACGGCCTGGGCTTCTATGACTGCCTCGCCGCCATCAGCCGCTTCGCCCACGACTACAACGTCAGCCTGCTGAACACGGCGGTGGACCCCGAGCTCTGGGGCATGAACATCTTGGAAACCAACGCCTACTACAACCCCCAGAACAACTCCATCAACATTCTGCGCGGCATCCTGGCCGGCGCGTTCTACCGCGAGGACATGACCCCGGAGGAGCTCTACGCCGGCATCGGCATGGTCATCGGCCATGAGATCTCCCACGCCTTTGACACCCAGGGCTCTCAGTTTGACGCCAGCGGCAACCTTGTCAACTGGTGGACCGAGGAGGACCTCGCCGCGTTCACCGCCCGGGCGGAGAAGCTGTCGGCGTACTACAGCGCCATGGTGGCGTTCGACGGCTACGCGGTCCAAGGCTCCAACATCGACACCGAGGCCATCGCCGACATGACGGGCCTGAAGTGCATGCTGGGCATGCTGGAGCAGAAAGGCGAGGTGGACTATAACGCGTTCTTCACCGGCTATGCAAAGCTTTGGAGAAGCATCGCCACCCGGGAGATAGAGCTTTCCCTGCTGATGACGGACTCCCATCCCCTGGACTATCTCCGCGTCAACGCCACGCTGCAGCAGTTCCAGCAGTTCCTGGACTGCTACGGCATCCAGGAGGGCGACGGGATGTACCTCGCTCCCGAGGACAACGTCCTGGTCTGGTGAGTTTTCTTTGGGATGTTCCATATCGCATAGACGTTCCGACCCGTATCTTCGCTTCCCCCTCTCCGGAGGGGGAAGTTTTTTGTAAAAGTAATACCACTCGTCCAACGAGTGGTTTTACTTTTACAAAAAGGGCAGAGGCTGCTATCCTCTGCCCCATGAAATAAGTCAGAAAACCGTCTTTGTGACAAGTGTGCCTTCTTAGGGAAACGCTGATTTATTCCAAACCAGCGAAAATCCCTCAATGGGGGGATTGAGCTTTTTTCTGCTGTTCGGTTTTAATCAGCGTTTCCTTAGCCATCCACAAACACCTGCAGGGTGGTGGTCAGAAAACGTCCCGGCTGAGCGTAATAGACGCCGTTGCAATACATGGCCCGGGAGGCGCCTCCGTCCAGGTTAAAAGCGTCCACACAACCAAGGGAGAGCATGGTCTCCCGCAGCTCCTGGATGGTTGCCGCAGGAAAAGAGGCGATGATCAGCCTGCCCTGAGCGTCCACGCCTACGGCTGTGCGGGGGTTTGCAGCAGCGGGACCAAAGCGCTGGGGATCGCTGAAGCCATCGCGCATCTCCGTACAGATCGCGCCGTCCTTCACCAGGCGCGGCGAACCGGAGAGGATGCTAACCATCTGGCTGATGTCAAAGGCGTCGTCCGTGGGGTTGAACAGATAAGGCTCAAGCGTGACAGCAGAGCCAATATAGTCCAGAGGATTCAGGAACCATCCCGTACCGGCAAAGCCGGCTCCAATAAACAGCACGAAGCCGTCCCCGGGAATCTCCACGGTCTCTCCGTTCGCCACATAGCCGTAGGAGGCGACGGCGCCGTCCCGAACTGTCATGGCATAGGCATCCATCTGATAGGTCAGGCTCGGACCCCAGGCGGGGGTGTACAGGGCGGACACGTCATTTCCCTGACCGGCAACGTTGTTCACGGAGTAGGCGGCCCAGCTTCCGCCGTTTGCCAGCTTGACGTTGACAAATATCGGAAGATCGCCGATGAAAGCTCTGCCGCTGCTATCGATGCCCAGGGAGTAGAGTCCGGACTCGGCGTAAAGCATCTGGCCGTCCACCATCACATGACCGATGGGTGTCTGGAACGGCTTGTATGCCTCAAAGAAATTGCCGTTCACCACGACAGCGGGGTTCCCGGCGGCGGCCACAATATCCGTGAAGCTGGCGGTGGCACCCAGAGTGTTGCCAACCATGACGGACTTCACATGTACCCTGGGGTTGGTCAGGTCCACGGTGACGATGTCCACCGTCCCCCGCCCTTCCAGCGCCATCTGGGAGTGAACCACTGCCTCGCCTGCGGCAGCGGGACCGGCCGGCTGCCCGCCGTCCTGTCCGGCACCTGCGCCGGCGTCCCCGTCGGGAACGGCATAGTCCGTGCTGTATACCAGCATGGTGTGGGACTGCTCGTCGTAATCCACCACAAAGCCCAGGGCAGCGCCCAGGTCCCGCAGCTTGAAGAAGTTGCTGCCGCCGATGTTATAGACCTCCAGATCACCCCGGAACGCTCCGTCGATCAGCAGCGTCTGTTCGCTGGGCTGTGCGGAGGCGGAGTTGTCCGTTCCCACTGCCAGCTCCTGTCCGTTGGGGCTGGAATAGCTGCCGGACGTGGTGACCGTCACAGTGTTGGAGGCCCCGTCGAAGCCCACGTCAAACTGGCTGGCAGTGCCGTTCAGCAGCCAGGCCAGATCCCGCAGCTTGAAATAGTTGCTGCCGTCGATGTTGTACTTTTCGCAGTCGTAAATGACACCGTTTACGCTGAGCGTCTGTGTGGAAAGCGCCACCTGATGGCCCTGGACCTCCAGAGCCGCGGCGGGCAGCTTTCCGGACGAGAGCACCAGCAGCGCGCACAGGATTACAGACAAAACTTTCTTCATGCATATTACTCCCTTTCTCTCCCGGAGCGACCTCCGGCACTTTCCTTTCGTGACAAAAAACCGCTTTTTGTTCTGCCGGTCATCTCTTCGCGGTTCCCTGTACTATTTCTGCATTATATACTGGATTCTCGATGATTGCAATATCCGGAAACATAAGAATTGCGGCGTAATTCCGTTACCGCTCACGGTCCCCCGCGGGACAGCGAACGGTAACAAATTCCCCGGATGGTCCTTGATTTCAACGCTGCTCTATGATATTATAATCCTGTGAAGCGGTTGACGCTGCGTCCCCTGTTATGTACGGTCCATCAAAACACACTGAGGGAGGAAACATGATGAAAAAGAGAGCCTTTTCCTTTTTTACCGCCCTGACGCTGGCCGTTGTGATGTTTTCCGGCTGCGGCGGCGACGGCGGCAAGACTGAAAGCACCCCCGCTCCCACGACCACGCCGCAGGAGGCGGCAGAACAGGAGCAGCTGCTGGACAGCGGAACATACGCCGTATATGACGCAACCGATGCGGTAGTGGCATACCTGAAGGTTTCCAAGCGCTGGATCACCGCCTATGACGGGGATGGGAAGCAGTACAGCGAGGACCGGTACAGCTACGATTCCGCCACCGGAGTATACTCCATCGCCGATACGGCGGCCTTTACGCTGGTGCAGGAGCGGCGGGACCTGGTGATGACCACGCTGGACGACGACATCTTCAAAGGCCTTGACAAGGGCGACTATTTTCTGGAGACCATAGAGGAGGACGCCATCCCCGGCGCGGTTGCGACGCCGGAGCCCACGGAGACGCCGGAGCCCACAGACACTCCCAGTCCCACACAGGAGCCCGCCGCCGGCAATCTGCTCAAGCCCGGCAGCTATGCCTTCTACGACGGGGACGGAGATATCGTCGTTTATATGACGTTCACCCGCAATATGGTGACCATCTTCGACTACGACGGCGAAGCCCATGAACCGATGGCCTACAACTACGATCCCGACGAGAGCTGCTACTATGTGGGCGAGGATTACACGCTCACAGCGGAGCGGCGGGACGGACAGCTTTACGTCAATGACGGGGACGATGAATACCTTGTAAATGAGATCGGCGAGACCGACATCCCGGAATACCAGGCGTGGATCGACGAAAGCAGTTCCCACAGCGTCACGGTCGGAGACCACACCCTGTACTTTGCGCTGCCCAATCCGCTGTATGAAAATCTGGAAGAAAGGGACGGCGAGATTGAAGCCTACTTCGAGCAGGGCGCCAGCATGTTCATGTTCACCGGCCGCTGGTACGTCGGGGACAAGCTGCAGGAGATGCGGAACATGGCCGAAGCCGCAGGCTACGAGACCAGTCCCGAGGGCATCTTCGCCTATGAGTACTCCACCATGGAGGAGGAGTTGAAATCCACATTTTCCGAGGTGGGCATAGAGGAGCCGTCGTTTAACACCTACACCGAAGATCTGTTCAACGTGGAATGGCGGGTCGCCAGTATGTACGGCGGCTACGGCTCGGACCAGACGCTGGACTTCTATTACCACTTCTATATGGATGACAACATCTTCATTGAGATGGTGGTTGGGTCCCTCGTCACCAGTGAGAACGGCACCTATGACGCGGAATATGAGCGTTTCCTCAGCGGCAGGGGCTGGCTGTACCAGATTTCTGAGTCCTACGACCTTCGGTAATTCGAGCCCTCCGGACGGAGGGCTCGAGGCCGACAACAATCAGCGCTTTTTCCTCCCCTTGAGGGGGAGGAAAAAGCGCATCATGCGCGGAAAGACCGTTCCCTTCTCCTGCAGGAAATCCAGATATAAAGGAGCTGCAAGCCCATGAAATCCAAGCCGATCGACGCCTACGAGCAGGCGCTGCGGGCCGGACAGAAATACTACAAGGAGGCGGTCAGCAGGGGCGAGTATCCCTATCCGCCCGCCTTGGACTACATTCTGGACCCGGCCACAGCCGCGGGATATGTGGATCTGGGCTTGGTGAACATCCCCGCGGAGCTGATTTGCGGCACCAAGACCCTGGGGCGCAGCCCAGCCCTGGCCGGGAACTTTATGCCTCTCATGGGGGAGCGGACCGAGTTCGGGGACAAGTGGATGAAGCTCTACGCCTGCCAGATGGGGGACGATGGCATCCGGGACCCCATCAAGTGCTACGAGTATCTGGGGCGCTTCTACGTGGAGGAGGGCAACAAGCGGGTCAGCGTGCTAAAAAGCGTGGAGGCACCCAGCATCCCCGGCAGGGTCACGCGGGTGGTGCCCCCCTACACCGACGACCCGGCCAGAAAACGCTACTACGAGTTCATGCAGTTCTACGCTCTGTCCGGGATGTACGGCGTGGAATTTCACGGCACGGGCAATTATGCCAGGCTCCAGGCCGCCCTGGGCTTTGAACCGGACCACGTTTGGACGGAGGAGGAGCGGCTCAGCTTTTCCGCAGGCTATGCCCGCTTCCGCACGGCGTTCGGCAAGCTGAACCGTCAGGGCGTGGAGGCCACGCCAGCGGAGGCGCTGCTGACCTGGCTGCAAATCTACTCCTTTGACGACATCAAGTCCCTGTCCGCCGAGGAGCTGCAAAAGCGTCTCCAGGCCATCTGGCCGGACGTGGCCGTCCTGGCCGCCCCCGATCCCATCGCTTTGAACACCGCTCCCCAGGCCAAGCCGGAGGAGAGCCGCGGCCTTTTGGACCGGCTGCTGAGCATGGTGAAGACGGAGCATCTGAATGTGGCCTTTATCTACGGCTACGCGCCCGAACGCCACAGTTGGAGCCAGGCCCACGAGCTGGGGCGCGTCTATATTCAAGAGCGCATGGGCTCCCGGGTGACGGCCAGAGCCTACGTGGCCAAGCCCGGAGAATGTGCCGCCGCCCTGGAACGCGCCGTCTCGGACGGGGCGGAGGTGGTCTTCGCCACGCTCTCGGAGATGACCGGCGATTGCCGCCGGGCTGCCGCCCGGTACGAAAACGTGAAGTTTTTGGTCTGCGGCCTCTCCCAGCCATACACCGGCGTGCGTTTCTATTTCAGCCGGATCTATGAGGCAAAATTTTTGTCCGGGGCCGTGACCGGCGCGCTGGCCCGGGAGGACGAGGTGGGCTACATCGCAAATATGCCCATCGTGGGCGTCCCGGCGGAGATCAACGCCTTTGCCCTGGGCATGCGCATGACCAATCCCCAGGCAAAGGTGCGGCTGGCCTGGGCCTGCGTCCCCGGCGACCCCATGGAGGAGTTTCGGGAACGGGGCATCCGCTTTGTATCCAACCGGCTGACCGGCCGACCCGACGGCAGGACCGCCTACAGCCACGGAACCTGGCGCATGGAAAACGGGATCGCCATTCCCCTGACGGACATCATCTGGCACTGGGGCAAGCTTTACGAGCAAATCATCCTCAGTATCTTCTCCGGCACCTGGGACGCCGTCGGCGGCGGTAAGGCCGTCAACTACTGGTGGGGCATGGACTCCGGCGTCATCGAGCTGAAGCTGGAGGAGAATCTGCCGGAGGGCGTACGCTATCTGGGCGACGTGCTGAAAAAGGACCTGATCAGCCGGACCATCTCCCCGTTCCGCTGCCACATCGAGGACCGGGACCGCATCCTCCGGAACGACGGCAGCGAGGATTTCACACCGGAGCAAATGATGAGCATGGACTGGTTCTGCGACAACGTGGTGGGCAGCATCCCGCCCTACGAGGCTCTGCTGCCCACATGTCAGCGGCAGGTGCGGCTGCTGGGACTGTACCGGCAGCACCTCCCGCCCACGCCGGAGGACGGCGGCGTGTGACAGCCCCTGCGGAAGCGCATCGGCCGAACTGTCTGTATGACACTTTTTTCAAAATAAAGCGCGTCCGGTTCCCGGCGAGCCGGCGCGGCACACAACGAAAGGAGAATCCCTCATGCAAGTGCCCACCGTTAAGCGCGGTCCCGACGGGATCGCCACCCTGTACGTCAAGGACCGCCCCTTTTTTTGCAGGAGCGGCGAGATTCACAATTCCAGCGCCTCCGACCTGAATTACATGGAACAACAGCTCTGGCCCAACCTCCGGGGCCTGAACATGAACAGCGTCATCCTCCCCATCTACTGGGAACAGCTTGAAGCAGTCGAGGACGTCTACGATTTCACGCTGGTGGACGGCCTCCTCGATCAGGCCCGGCGCGAGGGGATGAAGCTCATCCTGCTCTGGTTCGGCCTGTGGAAGAATGCGGAGAGCATGTACGTCCCCGCCTGGATGAAGCGGGACACGCAGACCTATTTCCGCGCCGAGAAGGCGAACGGGGATAAGCTCCCCACCGTCTCCCCCCTCTGCGCCGCCGCCGTGGAACGGGACCGGCAGGCTTTTACCGCGCTGCTGGCACACCTGCGGGAGACGGACGGGGAGGAGAACACCGTCATCACCGTCCAGGTGGAAAATGAGATCGGCCTGCTGGGGACGGACCGGGATTACTCCCCCGCCGCCCGGGAGGCATTTGACGCGCTTGTGCCGGAGGCGGTGGCCGCGCTGGCAAAGCGGAACGGGACCTGGGAGGAGGTCTACGGGCCGGAGGCCGGGGAGCGGTTCATGGCCTGGCACTTCGCCCGGGCGGTGGAGACCATCGCCGCCTCCGGCAAGGCGGAATACGATCTGCCCTGCTATGTGAACGCCTGGCTGCGGCAGTACCCCTGGTACCCCGGCTCCTACCCCTCCGGCGGTGCCGTACCCCAGACCCAGGACCTGTGGCGGCTTGCCGCCCCCTCCCTGTTCGCGTTCGGGCCGGACATCTACGTCCCCTACTGCGCGGACGTGATGGACGAGTACGCCACGGCCCAGAACCCTCTGTTCATCCCGGAGATCCGGAAAGACGCGGTGGCCGCCTCCTACGCCCTCTACGCCTTTGCGGAGAAAAACGCCATCTGCTTCTCCCCCTTTGGCATTGAGGAGCTGTCCCTGGACCCCAGTCAGACCGACAAGCCGCCCATGGAGGTCATGGCCGCGCTGAACATTGATCCCTCCGCCTTTGACACCACCGGCAGCAAGGATTGCCTCTCCGCCGTGTACGGTCTGCTGGGGGAGCTGGAACCGCTGCTTCTGGAGCACCGGGGCACCGAGCGCCTCCGGGCCTTCGTCCGCCACGGGGAGTACGACTACGGCACGTTCCTGCGCTTTGCAAACTATGACCTTGCGGTGTCCTACAACCCCCGCATCCCGGCAAAGACCCTGGGCTCCGGCGCGGTGTTCGAGCTGGAACCGGACTGCTTTCTCCTGATCGGAATGAACTGCGGCATGCGCTTTTGCGCCAAGCCCGGCGAGCGGGCAACGGTAGACGTGCTGCGCATGGAGGAGGGTACCGTCAAGGCCGGTCAGTGGGTCCCCAGACGGGTCATGAACGGCGACGAGAAGATGTCCATCCGCTTCGGGAACATGCCCGGGGCCTGTTTGGTGCAGCTTTACAAATACTGATTCGGGAGAAATACAGCCATGCAAATCATCGACCCATCCTTTTCTTTCCTCCAGGAGATAGACGGCGTCGCCATGGTCCGGCGCATCGAGGCCATCGGCCGCGTGTGCTACAAGAGCGAGGGGAAGATCACGGAGGACTCCTACCGGAAATTTCTCTCCGGCATCATCGCCCGGGGGCATGAGTCCGTCATCGAACACGAAAAGGTCACCGTCCGCCTGATCTGCGACCGGGGCGTCACCCACGAGCTGGTGCGGCACCGTCTGGCCAGCTACAGCCAGGAGAGCACCCGCTACTGCAACTACACCCAGGACCGCTTCGGCGGGGAGCTGACTTTCATCCGGCCTTTCTTCTGGGACACGGACAGTGAGAAATACCGGATCTGGAAAGAGGCCATGGAGGCGGCGGAGCGAAGCTATTTCCGCCTCATCGAGCTGGGCGCAACGCCCCAGGAGGCCAGAAGCATCCTGCCCAACAGCCTCAAAACCGAGATCGTTGTCACCATGGACCTGCGGGAGTGGCGGCACTTTTTCTCCCTGCGCTGCGCCGCCTCCGCCCATCCCCAGATCCGGCAGGTGGCGATTCCGTTGCTGGAGGCGTTCCGGGAGAAAATCCCGGTGCTGTTCGACGACATCCGGACGGACTGAGAGGGACAGGGCATGAGCTTTCAGGACATCTTCAAATCCAGCTTTCTGGAAAACGTGGCCAGCGTCAGCATCCTGGACATGGTGCTGTCCCTCGCCCTGGCGTTTGGCGTCGGCCTGTTCATCTTCTTCGTGTACAAAAAGACCTATCAGGGCGTGATGTACGCCTCCAGCTTCGGCGTCACCCTGGTGGCCCTGACCATGATTACCACTCTGGTCATCCTGGCGGTCACCAGCAACGTGGTGCTCAGCCTGGGTATGGTGGGCGCGCTGTCCATCGTCCGCTTCCGCACCGCCATCAAGGACCCGCTGGACATCGCCTTTCTGTTCTGGGCCATCGCCGCGGGCATTGTCCTGGCGGCGGGAATGATCCCCCTGGCGGTCATCGGCAGCGCGCTCATCGGCGGCATCCTGCTGGCGTTCGTCAATCGCAGGCCGGCAAACAGCCCCTATATCGTGGTGCTGCTCTGCGACGGCGGAACCAGCGAGAAAAAGGCGGACGAATTTATCCGCAGCAATACGAAGCGCTGCGCGGTCAAGAGCAAAACGGTCCGCAAGGGCAGCGTAGAGGTGAATTATGAGGTCCGTCTGAACGGGGACGACACGGAATTTGTCAACGGTCTTACCGACATCAAGGGCGTGCAGAGCGCAACTCTGGTCAGCTTCAACGGAGACTACATGAGCTGAGGAAACGCTGATTAAAGCAACGTGTGCGTTTGGCGAGCAAATTTTGTGTCCGCCAAGGCGCAAAAACTGCAGGAATACTTTGTGTATTTCAAGGTTTTTGGAACGCAGGCGGGGGGCAAAATTTGCCGCCAGACGTGCGCGGGGATTTAATCAGCGCTTCCCGGAGCATACGCCAGTGTTGAAACAAAAAGCGGGGACGGTTTTTCTGCCGGATATGGCAGGAAAACCGTCCCCGCGGTCCTTTGCGGTAGCTTTCAGTCAAGCCCTCCGGAAACACAGCGCCCCTGCGCACCAGAAAACCGGCGCGCTGACCGCCAGCCACAGGGCGTGGACAGGCCGGCGCAGGGCCAGGAGATAGTGGTAGGGCGGCAGCAGCAGGGACAGAGGGCGCGCCCAGCGCAGATCCACCACCACGGGGCAAAAGGCCAGCAGCGCCAGGGCAAAGACAGGCAGGAATGCCGCCAGGCGCCAGGGGCTGCGAAAAACGGCGCAGAGCAGCAGCGCCACCCCGGACCCGGCCAGGGTCAACAGGAGGAGCAGCAGGAGTTCATAGCCCGGTTCCGTGTTCAGTCCGGCAAGGCAGAGGGCCAGAAAGGCGGAGAGGCTGAGATCCGCCATGGGAAGAATCAGCTCCGCCGCTGCGATGGCAGCGCGGCCGGAGCGGGAGGCCCAGTTTAACCGTCCGGCGGACCGATCCTCCAGAAGCAGCAGGCCCGCCCCAAGCCCGCCCAGGGTCACCAGCACCGCCAGCAGCCCCCGGACCGGGGAGAGCAGATAGTCCGTCTCCCCCGCCGTTCCGTCTCCCCCGCCGTAGGAGATGGCGATCAGCTCCCGTTGGGCGGGACCGTAGCCTGCGGCGTCCTCCGCCGAGAGCGCGCCGCCGCTCTCCCGCTCCAGGGCGGCGTGGAAGCTGCGCTCCGAGAGGGCCGGAAACAGCTCCGCAAACAGCCACTCCCTTGCCATGCGCAGCAAAACGCTCTCCTCCCGCTGCAAAACCCGGACGGTCTCGCCCCGGCCCCCCGCGGCGTAGGCGTCCAGGACTGCTCCGGCCTTTTCCGGGAAAATCCAGGCGGCATCCGCCCGGCCGGAGGTCACCATGGTCTCCGCCGCCTCCGGGCTTGCACAGATCAGGCAGCGGACCAGGCCGCTCTCCTGCTCCAGCTGCTCCGCCAGTTCGGCAGAAAAGCCGTCCGAGCCCGGATAGACCGCCGCGGTCACGACTCCCTTGTCCTGACCCGCCGCGGCGGAGAGGGCCAGGGCCAGCAGGGGCGGCAGTGCCAGCAGCAGCCAGAAAGCGGGTTTTTTCAAAATCCGCAGTTGCAGCAGGCCCAGCCAAACAAAGGCGCGTCTCAGACTGTTCATGTCCCGCCGCCCTCCAGCCGCCGCTGCCGCAGCAGCGCTGTCAGAAAGAAAAACACAATCAGGTACGCCCCTACCAGCAGGCCGCTGTTCAGGTCCGGCGCGCCGGTCCAGCGGAGCGCCGCGCCCGTTGGCAGCGCAGCGCCGAGCTTTTCCAGGAACGCGGGAAAAAAGGAAATGGGATAGAAGCAGCCCCCGGCAAAGCCCAGCACCCCGGCTGCCAGGAATTCCAGCAGCAGCCCGTCCAGCGCTCCCGCGGCCAGCTCTATCAGAAGAAGCTGCCCGGCGGCGAGCATCAGCGCGGGAAACAGGGCGCGCAGCGCGTACCGCGCCGCGCCGGAGGCGTCCGGCAGCAGGCCCCCCAGGGCAGGAACGTATGTCAGCAGCGCCGAGGCTGACAGCCATAGGACGGCAAAGGCGGGCAGCAGCACCCCAAGCCAGGCGATCAGCTCGGCGGCGCACTGTCCGGACGCGGGGAGGCCGGATGCCGCCAGAAGCCGGTTCAAGCCGTTGCTCCGGGCCCCCGCCAGCGGAGCGGCTGCAAGACCGAAGAAAGAAAGCAGCAGCACCGTCCCCGCGCAGAGATAGTATTCCCCGCTGTCAAGTCCGCGGGAAAGCCCTGCCGTCTCCACGGCAAACAGCTCCTCCCGGTCCAGCAGCAGATGCAGATAGCTCTCCGCCAGCGCGTCCCCGGCGGCGTATGGGTCCGTATCCGGAAGCTCCTCCGCGAGAACATCCTGCAGGGTGTAGACGCTGCGCTCGGCTTGGCTGAGCAGCTCCGAGCCAAGGCGGGCAAGCTCCTCCGTCAGCGCGGCTCCAAGGCCGGAGGCGGCGGCCGGGACGGTGAGCCGAAGCTGCGTCCCCTCCCTGCCCTCCATCAGGGCACGGACAAAGCCGGCGGGGAACGCCAGCACCGCGTCCACCTCCCCCCGGTCCAGCTTTTGCAGCGCCTCCGCCTCCTCCATGGGGAAAAAGGTGAGGATGAAACGGGTTCCGTCCTGCGCCTCCAGCAGCTCCAAGCCCGCCCGGAGCAGGGGATCGTCCTCCGTCTCCCCGGTCAGGGCTACCCGCAGCATACGGTTCTCACTGCCATCCCCCAGTCCGGCACGGAGGTAAAGTACTCCCGCCGCCAGCAGCAGGGCAGCCGTGAGCAGCAGGGCCGGCAGCAGCCGCGCCGCCTGCTTCCATCTGGCGGCAAGGCAGCGGAAAAAACCGGAAGCACCCGTCATGTCCCCTCACCCGCTTTCAGCAGCGCCGGAATGTCCGTCTCCGAGAGCACCCCGTCCCGGAGCAGATAGAGGCGGTCGCAGATTTCCAGTTCCTGGAGGTCGTGGCTGGCCAGCAGAAGGGTCTTTCCGCTGTCACGCAGATTCCGGAACACCCGCAGCAGCTCCCCCTTGCCGGGCAGATCCAAGGCGGCGGCAGGCTCGTCCAGCAGCAACAGCTCGGGCCGCCGGGCAAGGGCGCAGCCGATGGACAGACGTTTTTTCATGCCTCCGGACATGCGAGAGACGCGGGTGCGCAGAAAGTCCTCCACGCCCAGGCTGTGCAGCACACCGGAGCGAAGGGACTGCGACAGCTCCTCCTGACTGTACCATAGCCGCAGATTGTCCAGCGCGCTCAGCTCCTCAAAGAGCGGCGTCCCCTGGGGGACATACCCCACCACCTCCCGGCGCAGGCCGGGAGCGGTGAACAGATCCGTCCCCCGCCAGAGGAACTGTCCCCTGTCCGGGCGGAGCACTCCGGCCAGGATTCCCAGCAGCGTGCTTTTTCCGCCGCCGTTGGGTCCCGCCAGACCGGCGATCGTCCCGGCCTCCACGGACAGGGACGCTCCGCGCAGCACTTTTTTTCTCTGATAGGATTTTTGGATCTCCCGAAGCTCCAGCTCCGCCACAGCGCTCCTCCTATCTTATCCCACTCATCCCATGAGTTCACCGAGGAGCCGGTTTTTCAGCTCCTCCACAATCGTGTCAGGCAGATCTGTCTCCTCGGACAGATACTTCAGGTACCCGCTCAAACTGCCGTCAAAGAGCCGCGACATGGCCCAAAGCTGGATGTCCGTGGTCTCCGGCAGCGGGCCGCACCTACCCCTGTCCTCCCAGGAGGAGCCGCCGCGGAGGGTAAAATAGGGCTCGTCCTGCATCCGCGCGCTGAGGGTCCAGCCGCTCTCATGGGCGCCGCTCTCCAGGTCGAGGGTGTAGGTGAGGCCCTCCAGATACCGGGAGGAAACCCAATACAGGTTCATGGCACCGTAGCACTCCCTGGCAAGCTGGAAGGTCACGCTGCCCTTTACGCCGCCCTCGGAAAACCGGAGCGTGTCAAAACCGCTGAACGTACCCCAGCAATACTCCACGCCGTTCTTCGTCAGGCTGAAGCTCCCCTCCCGGGACTCCGGCCCGCCCCGGAGCGCTCCGGTCAGCAGGAAGCTGCTCTCCCCCCGCTCACAGGAGAGCGAGTAGTTCGCTTCGCCGTCCTTTTCAGGGCACAGCAGCGCCAGCTTCATGTCCTCCGCAGCCAGCTCCCGGCCCCGGATCACGTCCTGCCCGTCCACCCAGAGGGTCATCACGATGTCCTGCTTCAGCGTGAGCGTCTCCGCCTTGTCCTCCCACTCCCGCACCCGGGCCATGAGCTCTGTGTACAGGTCCTCCCTGCCGGTGGATTTTTCCAGCGCAAGCACCGTCTCCTTGAGCTCCCGGTCCTGCTCCAGCGCGGGACACAGCTCTCTCAGGAGCGCCCTGACCGTTTCCTCCGGGTAAGTGATGGTCAGGATATCGCAGTCCTGGGAAATGCCGTCCACGGTCAAGATACCCTGCGTGCGCTCCACGTTCTGTCCGGCCTCCATCGCCATCGTCAGATAACGGGCCAGCACCGTGTGCAGCGTCTCCCGGTCCGGCAGCATGGCCGCAAGATCCATCTCCCGCTCCGCTGCGTCCCGGAATTGCCGCTGCTCCTCCTGGCCCATCATGTCCGTCAGATCCAGTTCCGTATGGTCCTCGGAGAGCATGGGGATGCCAAACGCGATGCAAAGCCTGTCCAGGTCAGCCGCTATATCCAAATCAATCAGCTTGCTCTCATTCAGGGATAGGACTCCGGCGAGGGCGGCGTACTCCCCCGCCCGGTCCAGATTCAGATCCAGCCCGACGGATTGCAGCCAGGAGAGGTCCGCACCTGCGTAGGTGGCAAGCAGGTCCCGGGCAGCGTCGTCCAGGGAGAGGGAAAGCGCTGTCTCCTGCCGGAAATCGCTGAGATTGGGCATCACGCTCCGAAAACCGCCGTACCACGCCTCCGCCTGCTCCGAAACACGCAGGGCGTTGGCGGTCTCCACCTCCCGGTAGTATTCCACCGGCGTCTGGGTCCTGCGGCGGATCATGCGCTGTACGCCATCGGAGCGCAGCACGACCACCGCGGCCACCGCGAGAACCGCAACGGCGGCAATGACCGCGATGAGCCAGCCCTTGCCTTTTTTCTTTCTCCGGTCAAAGGCGGTCAGGGTCATCCCGCAGCCCTGGCACTGCTGCGCGCCATCGGGGTTTTCCATTCCGCATTTCGGACAGATCATGACAGTTCCTCCCGTTACAAAAATCACGCGGCAGACGTCCGCACTTTCGGATGCACAGTTCCTCCGTATCCGTATCATAGCACAGCGGTATGTCCCGTGCAAGAAAAAACTCCCGAGAAACAGCTCCGGGCGCTTGCCGCCGGATGCCGGGCATAACGACCGTTCCGCCGCAGCAAAACGCTGCGGCGGAACGGATGATGAGATATGAGGTTGTGTTGTCGTAAAAGCAGAGCCCTCACTTGAGCATCTGGCCGGAGATGACGATCTGCTGGACCTGGCTGGAGCCCTCATAGATGGAGCAGATGCGGATGTCGCGGTAAATGCGCTCGATCTCGTACTCCCGGCTGTAGCCGTAGCCGCCGTGGAGCTGCAGCGACTTGTTCACGATGTCGATGGCGGCCTCGGCGGCGAAGTACTTGGCCATGGAGGCCTCCTTGTCCGCCTTGACGCCGTTGTCCATGAGCCAGGCCGCGTTATACACCAGTCCGCGGGCGGCGTTCAGCTTGGTCTCCATATCCGCCAGCATGAAAGCGATGGCCTGGTGCTTGCAAAGGGGCTTGCCGAACTGTACGCGGTTCTTGGTGTGCTCCACCGCCAGCTCAATGGCCTCGGCGGCCATGCCCAGACACATGCTGGCAACGCCGATGCGGCCCACGGACAGAGTCTTCATGGCGTTGATGAAGCCCAGGTCCTTTTCACCGATCATGCAGCTCTTCGGCACCCGCACATCCTCCAGCACCACGTCGCTGACGGGGACGCCCCGCTGACCCATCTTCTCCTCGTGGCGGCCGCAGCTAACGCCGGGCAGGGACATATCCACCAAAAAGCAGGAGATGCCTTTCGCGCCTTTCTCCGGGCTGGTCTTGGCATAGACGATGCAATACTTGGAGATGGGAGCCAGGGTGATGAAGCACTTGCGCCCGTTCAGGATGTAATCGTCCCCGTCCTCCACGGCCTTGGTGGTCAGGCTGGCAGCGTCGGAGCCGGCGTTGGGCTCGGTCAGGCCAAAGGCGATGAACTCCTCTCCGGCCACAACGCCGGGCAGGACGGACTCTTTCATCTCCTCTGCGCCGTTGAGGACGATGGGGGCGGTGGACAGGGAGTTCGCGGAGGAAATGAAGATGGTGGCGGTGGCGCACTTTTTGGCGATCTCCTCCATCGTGCAGACATAGGAGCGCATGTCAAGCCCCAGTCCGCCGTACTCCTCGGGGATCTTGATTCCCAGGAAGCCCATGTCGGCCATCTGGCGCACCACGTCCATGGGGAATTCTTCGTTCTTGTCGATGTCTGCGGCCAGCGGGGCCAGGGTCTTGACAGCGAAGTCCCGGGCCATCTCCCGGATGCCCTCGTGGTCCTCGTTGAAAAACGGACTTGCCATATTGATTTCCTCCTTAAACTTTTGATACAATCTTTACCGTAAGCCGGCTTGTTCCTGTTTGTATTGTATCAGAAGATAATCAACTTTTGAAGCTTTTTATTTGTCAAATTTTATCATGTCAATTTGTGTATATTCTCTAACTCCAACAGTTTTCGCTTTGTTTCGATCCCGCCTGCGTAGCCGGTGAGGCTCCCGTCCGTTCCCACAACCCGGTGGCAGGGGATGATGAGGGAGATGGGATTGCGCCCCACCGCGCCGCCCACTGCCTGGGCGGACATGCGCACAATCCCCCGCCGCCGCGCAATTTCGCGGGCAAGGCTGCCGTAGCTCACCGTCTTTCCATACGGTATTTCCAGAAGCAGCGCCCAGACCTCGCTTTGGAAAGGCGTACCGGCAGGACGGAGCGGCGGCGTGAAATCCGGCTCCCGTCCTGTAAAGTAGACGTCCAGCCATTGCGCGGTCTGCGAAAACACGGGGAGAAATGTCCCCTCCCGTTCTTCCCCCAGGCTATGGGGAAAGAACCTCTGTCCGTCGAACCACAGTCCCGTGAGCGCTTCGCCGTCGGAGGCGAGCGTAATGCCGCCCAGCGGAGAGCCATAATGCCGGGAACAGCGCATTGTGCGCTTCTCTTCCATACCGAAATCCCCCATACCGCGGCGGGCGCTCCCGATTTGGGAGCG
>JAFTBW010000004.1 GCA_017455015.1 Oscillospiraceae bacterium
GCGGCGGTGGGCGACGGCGCGGGCGGCTGCGTCATCGGGCGCAACGTGACGGCCCAGCGGGAGGCCTACGTCCAGGCCCTGGCCGCCGACGCGCCGGAGAACGACCGGGACTTCCTGGCCGACTGCATCCGCAGCCTGGTCCTGCCCGACCTGGCGGCCATCCACGGCCAGGTCCTCAGCTACGCCGACCTGAGCCTGGGCCAGGAGGCCCTGGAGGGCCGTCTGGCCGACGCGAGACTGCGCGTGAACGCCGCCGACGGGAGCTATGATCTGTTGGTGCTGTGCTATCTGTCCACCTACGCGGACGGGACCGTGGCGTACATCTGCAAGACGGCGGTCTGCCCCGTGGAGGGGGATGCGACGGCGGAGGACCTGGCGGAAAGCGTGCGGGACGTGGGGGCCGTGCGGCTGGTGGCGGAGTGAAACGAAAACAGAAATAAAGAGGGGGAGACCGGTCGGTCTCCCCTTTTGGCCTTGGATGGGGTCAGGACACATATTCGGCAAGAAGCCGGATGACTTGCGCGATTTCAGCGCTGTCGGGATACTTCAAATACAGCACCGCCAGACGAATCAAAGTGACAACTTTTTCCGGTGCAGCCTGTTTCAGGAACAGAAAGGCCAGCCCCTTGGAAAACTCCAGAGCGACGTCAGGGTTTTTGGCAAAGCGGCCCAGAAGGGCCTCAATGTGGTCGACGGTTTCGGCAGCGTCCACCGGGTCCTGCTTGATGCTGAGATTGACCAGCCCCTTGGCGAACATCAGGGCGATGTCCGGGTTTTTGGGGAAGTGGCCCAAGAGGGATTCCTGGTGCTCTGCCAGAATTTGAGATGTCTCTGCCTGTGTACATTTCGCGGCGGCGTTGACCATCGACATAGCATACGCCATAGCCGTCACTAGGTTCGCCTGGATGTAAATCTTTTCTGGCTTTGGAAACAGTCTGAGCCAGTGCTGCGGCGCCTCATTCAGCAAGTTCCGGTGGTCTGCACGCAAACGATAAAAAAAGAACGTAGCAGGGAGAGCTTGCCTCCATACACGGCGGAGGAAGTCCAGCCGTTTGTCCTCTCCCGGCTCTTTCAGCAGCCAGCGCAGGACAAAATACTCGCCCAGCAGATCTGGCTCCAGGGGGTGGAGGCGCTCCGCGTCCGCCAGCCCGACGCTTTGGAGGAACTCGGCGGGGTCCTCCAGCCCGGCCTGTTCCGCCGCCTGTGCGACGCGGCGGTACTGCCCGGGACAGAGTGCTGCAAGCGCGCCCGGTTTCACTGTGCCCAGCCGCGCCGTGGCGAGGCGCTGCAGGTCGAGACAGGCGTTCCATAGCGCTGTATTTCTCGCGCTGCTCCCCGTCACCTGGCGGATGCGCTCGTCCAGCAGGCGCGCTTCCCGGACCAGGATCTCGTCCATGGCCCGCTCCCGGTTCCAGTGGGTCACGTCCTGCCCGTCCATCCAGGCGTCGGTGAGAAAGAGGGCGTAGAGGGGACGGCGGAGGCCGGGGTCGATCCGATCCAGCTTGTCCAGCAGCATCCGGCAGTCCGCTTCCCCCGGCAGGGCGTGGGCCTTGCCCTGTTCCCGCTGCTTTTCGGCGAAGGAGCGCATCACCGCCTTCAGCGGCGCGTCGTCCAGTGGGTCC
>JAFTBW010000048.1 GCA_017455015.1 Oscillospiraceae bacterium
AAAAAGACCGGGAAGCCGGTCGATGAGGACGTTAAATAGGAGTCGATAACTTTTTCGCCTTGCGACGAGGCTGACAACTGAATATAGGAAATGATGCAGCCCACCGGGTTTGTTTCCAACTTGCGAACTTATCGCAACGAGGAAGCCGACCTGGTGGGCTGTTTCTATGCTGCCAATTTTGAACATTATCCCTACCTACATAAAATCTGAACATTATCCCTGCTATGTTTTGAACATTATCCCTACTTCAAATTCCCATCTGACCGCCCTGATCCGGGCGATTCTCAAAAATGAACATTATCCCTACTGGGGTATCAGACCCATCTCAAAAATGAACATTATCCCTACTAAGCAGTTATATCTACCGAATCCCACTGAAAACGCCATATATAGTAGCAGGCAATCTTTATCTAACTACATCTGTGGGTTGTCCCTACTGACCACCTTGGAAGATCATCACAGGAAGTTCTGGTGGCATGTTGGGTTGTCTGTGTTCCAAAGTGCCGAAGGCGCCTTTTCTGTTGAGATGTGGAATAGGAATGCTTTGAAGTCTGATAGCAAGGCGGAGGATACTCAAGAGGAGGACGGGGGAAACAATAGCAGTAAAATCAAGGAGAGCATATATAGCTTTGTTAAGGCAAAGGGCGAAGCGTCAAGGAAAGAAATAGAAAACGAGTTTCATATGGGATCCACAAAAGCCTTTAAGCTGTTGAAGCTCCTTTGTGCCGACGGCCTTCTTGCGCAAAAACTGAAGGGAAATAAGACAACTTATGTTGTCTTGTGAGAGAGCCAAATTCCTACAACAATCGCCGGAACTCAGACGGGTACCGGCGATTCAATTTGTCGGGTCAGTATTATTGAGCGCTTGCTTTCCTTGGGAGAACCCTGTCCGCCTGCCGATTGACAAAAGTGACTGTATCTAATATAATATGCCAGAACTCCGGCTGCTTTTCCCATTTCGGAAAAAAGGCGTGTATCAGACGGAGAACAGCGCAAGGATATACGTGCACAGAGGGATACGAAGGATGGAATACAGGATTCCTGCGGCGAACGGGCTGCCGGAGCGGAGGGCCAAAACATGAAAAACGGGCAACAGCCAGCCCCGGGGGCAAAAGAGACGGTTCCGGCGGAGACACCGGCATCCGCGAACAGACCCGGGCGCAAAAAGCGGAGGATATGGCCGTTTCTCCTGATGGCGGCGGTACTGCTCCTGGCTTTTCCGCTGTTGCTGGGAAAGCTCCGGGGCGGGAGCGCCGCCTCGGCCGTCCGATACCTGACCGCGCCGGTGGAGCGCAGGGACATTGTGAAGACCCTGACCGGAAACGGCGCGCTGAAGCCCGCAGACTCCTACAGTGTGAATACGCTGCTGGAGGGGCAGATTCTCAGTGCCGACTTCCAGGAGGGGGACCGGGTGGACAAGGACGGCGTGCTCTACGAGCTGGACAGCTCCAGCGCGCGCAGCGCCATCGAGCAGGCGGAGCGGAGCCTGGAGCAGGCGGAGCTCAGCCTGGAATCCGCCCGGCGCAGCCAGGAGCAGGCCCGGCGCAGCTACGCCGACAGCGCCGACAATCAGAATGTCCGGGCGGACATCTCCGGCGTGCTGGTCCGGCTGGACGTGAAGGAGGGGGACGCCGTGAGTCCCGGCCAGAGCCTGGCACTGATCCGCGACAGCGCGGTCATGCGCCTGAAGGTGCCCTTCCCATCGGACGACGCGGCGCGCTTCTGGCTGGGTCAAGCCGCCACGGTGACTCTGGACGGCTCCTTTGAGACTCTGGCAGCCACGGTTGCGGAAATCTCCGGTGCGGAGAGCGTGGGGACGGGGAACATGCTGACGCGGGACGTGACCTTTGAGGTGCGCAACCCCGGAGCCCTGACCGCGGGACAGGCAGCCTCCGCCGCGGTAGAGGGGCTGAGCGGGGCAGGCAGCGCCGCTTTCACCTACCGGGCGGAACGGACCGTCACTGCCGCGGCCTCCGGCAAGGTAACAGGCGTGTCCGTCTCTGAGGGGGACGCAGTGGAGGCCGGTCAGGTGCTGCTGACCCTGGGCGGTGCGGCAGCGAACACGGTCCAAAGCGCTGCGGACGCGGTGGCTTCTTCCGCCGACAGTGTGCGCAGCGCGGAGATCGGCGTGGAGAACGCCCGGCTGAGCCTGGAAAACGCCCGGGACCGGCTGGAGGACTACGTCATCCGCTCCCCGATCCGGGGTACCGTCGTACAAAAGGACTACAAGGCCGGGGACCGGGTGAGCGCGGGGAAGACCCTCTGCACCATCTACGATCTGAGCTATCTCACCATGACCCTGAATGTGGACGAGCTGGATATCAGCTCCGTATCCGTTGGCCAGACCGTCACCGTCACGGCGGAGGCCCTGCCCGGGAAGAGCTTTGACGGGGTCGTGACGCGGGTTTCCGTGGCGGGAACCACCGTGGGCGGCGTCACCTCCTACCCGGTGACCGTCCGGCTGGACGAGACGGCGGGGCTGCTGCCCGGCATGAACGCCGACGCGCTGCTGCGGGTCTCGGAGCGGAAACAGGCCCTCTCCGTCCCGAATCAGGCCGTCAGCCGGGGGAATCTGGTGCTGGTGACGGACGCCTCCCCCAGCGCCGCCTCCCCCGCGCCAAAGGAGGCCCCGGCAGGCTACGTCTATGTTCAGGTGGACGTCGGCATCAGCGACGACGACTACACGGAGATCCTCTCCGGCCTCACCGAGGCGGACACGGTGGCGTATCTCCCGGCGGACACCGCCACGGACCTCATGATGGCGATGTTCGGACCGGGCATGGACGAAGGGCCTGACGGCGGAGGACCCGGGGAATGAGCGCGCTGATCGAGTTTCGGGACGTGTGCAAGTACTATCAGATGGGAGACAGCACCGTCAAGGCGGCGGACCACATCTCCATGACCATCGGACGGGGGGAGTTTGTGGCCATCGTGGGCCAGTCCGGCTCCGGCAAGAGCACCTGCATGAACATCATCGGCTGCCTGGACGTGCCCACCGCCGGGACCTATCTCCTGGACGGGCGGGACGTGGGCTCCATGAGCCGGAACGAGCTGGCGGAGATCCGCAACGAAAAGCTGGGCTTTATCTTCCAGCAATACAATCTGCTGCCCAAGCTGGATTTGCTGGAAAACGTGGAGCTGCCCCTGATGTACGCCGGCGTGGGCCGCGCCGAGCGCCGGGAGCGGGCAAGAGCCGCCCTGGAGCGGGTTGGCCTGGGGGACAAGCTGCGCCGCCTGCCCAGCGAGCTGTCCGGCGGCCAGCAGCAGCGGGTGTCCATCGCCCGGGCGCTGGTGGGCCGCCCGGCGGTGATCCTGGCGGACGAGCCCACCGGCGCGCTGGACTCCCGCACCAGCCGGGACGTGCTGAATATGCTGCAAGAGCTGCACGGTCAGGGCAACACCATCGTCCTCATCACCCATGACAACTCCATCGCGGCCCAGGCCCAGCGGATCATCCGCCTGGCCGACGGCCGGGTGATCTACGACGGGGACGCCGCGGGCGCCCGGACCGGGACGGTCCCGGAGGGGATGGGAGGCGGCGCGGCATGAATCTCTGGGAGACCTTTACCCTGGCGCTGCGGAATATCTTTGCCAACAAGCTGCGGACAGGTCTGACCATGCTGGGCATCATCATCGGCGTGACGGCCGTGACCATCATCGTGGGCCTGGGCAACGGCATGGAGAACTACATGCGGGACCAGTTCGCCAGCCTGGGGACCAACACCCTGACGGCGGCGATCACCGGCCGGGGCACCTCCCGGCGGGTCAGCGTGGAGGACATGTACGCCATCGCGGAGCGGCACGGGGAGTACTTTGCCGCCATCTCCCCCACGGTGGGCGTGAACGGCGGCGTGAAGATCGGCAACGAGAGCCTGCCCGCCACCACCGTCCACGGCGTCAGCGAGGACTACCTCGCCATCCGTGGCATGACCGTGGCCCGGGGCAGGGGCCTGCAGTACATGGACATCCTCGACCGCAAGACCGTCTGTCTGGTGGGGTCCTATGTGAACGATACCTATTATAATGGAAACGCCGTGGGCCAGACCATCCGCGCCGGCGGCAGCCGGCTGCGGATCGTAGGGGTCCTGGAGCAGAGGACGGACGAGCCGGAGAAGGGCGGCGACGACGACGCGGTGTATCTCCCCTACTCCACCGCCGCCCGCCTGTCGAAGACGGGCGATATCAGCAGCTACGTCCTCATGCTCACAGACGAGCGCTACGCCTCCGAGGGCAAGACCGCCCTGGAGGAGGAGCTGTACCGCGTGTTCGGTGACACGGACGCCTATATGGTCATGAGTACCTCCGAGATTTTGTCGGTGATGACCGGCATCATCAACGTGGTCATCACGGTGCTGGCCGTCATCGCCGCCATCTCCCTGGTGGTGGGCGGCATCGGCATCATGAACATTATGCTGGTATCCGTGACGGAGCGGACCAGAGAGATCGGCATCCGCAAGGCGCTGGGGGCAAAAGAGCGGATGATTTTGGGCCAGTTTATCATGGAAGCCGCCGCCACCTCCGCCCTGGGCGGGGTGCTGGGCATCGTCTTCGGCTATTTGCTGTCCGCCCTGGCCACCACGATCATCCGCGCCGCCATGCACGAGATGCTGACCGTGACCCCCTCGGCGCCCTCCGTGGCCCTGGCTTTCGGGGTCTCCGCCGGCATCGGCGTGCTGTTCGGCTGGCTCCCCGCCCGCAAGGCCGCGCGGCTGAACCCCATCGACGCGCTGCGGTATGAATAGCCCTCATCCGTCAGCCGCCTGCGGCGCTGACGCTGCCGCCGTTTCTCTGCGCCCCTCATCCGTCAGCGCCTGCGGCGCTGCCACCTTCCCCCGAGGGGGAAGGCAAAAAGGAAGGTGATTTGAATGAAAAAGAGACTTTCCGCCCTGGCGCTGGCCCTGGCGCTGGCCCTGGCGCTGCTTGCCGGTCCCTGCGCCCTGCCCGCCGCCGCGGAGGACGCCGCGGTGGAGACGGTAAGAGCCCTCGGCATCATGACCGGGGACGAGAACGGCGAGATGCGCCTGGAGGAAAACGTGACCAGGGCGCAGTTTGCCAAGCTGCTCACCGCCGCCTCCGCGTTCCGGGACGAGGTGACCCCCGATGGGGCGGGCTGGTCCCTGTACAAGGACGTGAAGAGCGGTCACTGGGCCTCCGGCTACATCCGTGTGGCTGCCCGGGAGGGCTGGATGATCGGCTACACCGACGGCACCTTCCGCCCGGAGAACCCCATCACCCTGGAGGAGTGCTGCGCCTCGGCGCTGCGGCTGCTGGGCTATGACAGCGCTTCCCTGGCCGGCTCCTTCCCCTGGGCGCAGCTCGACAAGGCTGCGGCCCTGGGGCTGCGCAAGGACCTTGCGCGGCAGCAGGGGGAGATCATGACCCGGGGGGACTGCGCACGGCTCTTTTACAATCTGCTCTCCGCCAAAAACGCCTCCGGGCAGCGGCATGCCGCGGCCCTGGGCTACAGCCTGACCGCCTCGGGAGAGGTGGATTACACCGCCTTTCTCTATGAAAACCTCCGGGGACCCTTTGTGGCGGCGGCGGAAGAGGCCCTGCCTTTCACGCCCCTGACGGTCTACCGGGACGGCAAGCCCTCCGGCTCCGCCGCCCTGGCGGAGAACGAGGTCTACTATTACAACACGGGACTGGCGACGCTCTGGGTCTATACCGGGCGGGTGAGCGGCAAGGTGGAGGCCGTGGCCCCGGAGAGCGGGACCCCCACGGCCGTGACCGTGGACGGGAAGAGCTACCGTGTGGACTCCTCCGCCGCGGCCTACCGGCTCTCCGCCCTCTCCGGCACGGCGAAAGGCAGCTACGTGACGCTGCTGCTGGGGATGAACGGCACCGTAGCCGGCGTGCTCACCGGCGAAGCGGTGAACGGACTCTATCGGGGCGTGGTCCAATCCTGCGTCCAGAGCGCCGCGCCGGACGGGGGGCTCCGAACTGCGGTCGGCGTGTTCTGCATGGACGGGGTCGTCCGCACGTTCACGCTCCGCGGGGCGGCAAACTTTCGGACGGGCAGAGCGGTGCTGGCAACAGTGACGGAGGGCGGCGAGAATCTGGAGTTGATCGCCTCCCCCGGGATCGTTGACCGCTTTGACGATGCCATGACCCGGCTGGGCGGGCGGAAGCTGGCATCGGA
Organism: Oscillospiraceae bacterium; assembly: GCA_017455015.1. Lineage (GTDB taxonomy): Bacteria > Bacillota > Clostridia > Oscillospirales > Oscillospiraceae > RGIG7114. The sequence goes on from JAFTBW010000048.1 coordinate 6,143, forward strand.
CCTGCTCATCCTGGATACGGACGGCATGGGCGGCGCGGTGACGGTGGAACCGGAGCGGCTGGCCGGCGTCTATCTGGCGGAGGGCGACGTTCTGTATTATTCCCTGAACGCCGCCGGGGCGCTGGACAGCCTGATCTTGAACGACGTGACCGGAGACACCTGGACCTACGCCTTTCTGACCGAGGTGCGCGACCTGTCTACGGAGCATGCGCTCAACGTCACCTACACCTATCTCACGGACGGTGCGGTCAAAAGCTTCCACAGCACCTCTGCCCTCTACCCCGTGGAGGCGCGGCGCGGCATCGCCATCCGCTATGACGCCGCCGGGGCCGTGGAGCGGATGCTCCCCCTTGCTGCCCTGGAGCTGGACGGCATCGGCAACAGGACGGCGGTGTCGGGCAACCGGAGCTATCCCGTATCGGACAGGGTCCAGGTGTATCTGCTGGAAAACGGCGCGTATTTCCAGACAGCCCTGTCCGCGCTGGACCCGGCGGGTTACCGCCTGACAGGCTGGCTCACCGCGGGCGGAAAAACGGGGGACACGGTCCGCATGGTCACCGCCGTACCCAGGTCGATACTGCAAGCATGAACGGAGAGACAAGATGAAACCGCTGCTTTTTGACTGCACCCTGCGGGACGGGGCCTACATTGTGAACTCCCAATTTGGGGAACCGGCGATCCGGGGGATCATCGGCAAGCTGGAGGAGGCGGGGGCGGAGATCATCGAGTGCGGCTGGCTGAAAAACGGGCCTCACCTTCCCGGCAGCAGCTTCTATCACGTTCCGGCGGACCTGGAGCGGTATTTGTCCGAAAAAAAACCGCACACGACCTATACGGTCATGATCGACTATGACCGCTACGACACGGACGCGCTGCCCCCCCGGGACGGAAAGAGCGTGGACGCCGTCCGGGTGGTCTTTCCCAGGGGGAAACACCGGGAGGGGGCCGCCGTAGGCCGGGAGATCGCCGCAAAGGGCTACCGGGTCTTCTTCCAGGCGGCCAACACCCTGGCCTATTCCGACGCGGAGCTCCGGGCGCTGGCGGCGGAGCTCAACGCCGTCCGGCCCGGCGCGGTCAGCATCGTGGACACCTTTGGGGCCATGTACGAGGAGGATCTGGAGCGCATCGCCCTTGTTCTGGACGAAGCCCTGGACCCGGAGATCGCCTTGGGCTTCCACTCCCACAACAACCAGCAGCTCTCCTTTGCCCTCGCCACATGCTTCCTCCGCCTGTTCCGGGAGCGGACGCGGCAGGTGATCGTGGACGCCAGCCTCTGCGGCATGGGCCGGGGCGCAGGCAACGCACCGACGGAGCTGGTGGCAAGCTACCTGAACCGCAAATGCGGCTGCAATTATGACTTGGACGTGATCTTGGACGCCATAGACGTCTATATGAAGCCCTTTCAGGAACAGTACCGTTGGGGCTATTCCACGCCTTATCTCATCGCCGGGCTCTACTGCTGTCATGTGAACAACATCGCCTATCTGCTGAAAAACCACCGGACCGGCGCGCGGGAGCTCCGAAACGTCATCGCATCCCTGGACCCTGAGGACCGGCTGCGGTGCGACAGCGCGCTGCTGGAAGAAAAATACCGCAGCAATTTAGAAAGCGGGGAGGAGAAACCGTGATCAAGCTCTCCGATTATGTGATCCGGCGCCTGGAGGAGACCGGGGCGGGACATATGTTCCTGCTGCCCGGCGGCGGCGCCATGCATCTGAACGACTCTCTGGGCAGGAGCAAACGCATCCGGTATGTCCCCTGCCTCCACGAGCAGGCAGCCGCCATCGCAGCGGAGGCCTATGCCCGGGTGAGCGGCGGACCGGGGCTGCTGATGGTCACCACCGGGCCGGGGGGTACCAACGCCCTGACCGGCGTGGCCGGGGCCTTCCTGGAATCCACCCCCCTGATCGTGATCTCCGGCCAGGTGAAGCGGGCGGACATGATCCGCGGCCAGGGTCTCCGCCAGCAGGGGATGCAGGAGCTGGACATCATCAGCGTGGTCAAATCCGTCACCAAGTACGCCGCCCTGGTGGACGAGCCCCGAAGCATCCGCTACCACCTGGAGCGGGCGATCTATGAGGCCACCCACGGCCGTCCCGGTCCGGTGTGGCTGGACATCCCCCTGGACGTGCAGGCCGCGGTGCTGGACGAAACCGCGCTTCCGGGCTTCCAGGCGCCCCCCGCCGAACCGTATCCCGAGCTGGAGGACCGGGCGCGGGAGATCATCCGGCGGCTGAACGCCTCGGAGCGTCCCGTGCTGTTGGCGGGCAACGGAATCCGCCTGGCGGGGGCGATCCCGGAATTCGAGGAGCTGGTCCGGGTCCTGAACATTCCCGTCCTGACCACCTGGAACGGCATCGACCTGATGGAGGAGGCGGACCCCCTGTATTTCGGACGCCCCGGCGGACTGGGCCACCGCTACGCCAACCTGATCCAGCAGAATTCCGATTTCTTCCTGAGCATCGGCGCGCGGCTGAACCTGCTGCAGACCGGCTACAACTTTGACGGCTTCGCTCGCGGCGCGTTCCGGGTCATGGCGGACATCGACCCGGCGGAGCTGAAAAAGACCAACGTGCGGCCCAATCTTGCCGTCTGTGCGGACGCGGGGACCCTCCTGCGCGCGCTGCTGGACCGTCGGGACGAGATCGCGCCCCGGGACCGCAGCGGCTGGTTCGCCTACGCCCGCAGGATGCGGGAGAAATATCCCATCCTCCTGCCGGAGTACCGGCAGCCCGGTCCGGCGAACACCTATTTCCTGCTGGATACGCTCTCCGACTGTCTCACGCCGGAGGATGTCTACGTCTCCGGCAGCTCCGGGAGCTGCATCGACATCTCCATGCAGGCGTTCCGGGTGAAACGCGGCCAGCGGGTCTTCTGCACCAAGGGCCTGGCCTCCATGGGCTACGGCCTGCCCTCCGCCATCGGGGCCTGTCTGGCCTCCGGCGGACGCCGCACCGTGGGCGTCAACGGGGACGGCGGCTTTGTGATGAACATCCAGGAGCTGGAGACCATCCGGCGGCTCGGTCTGCCCGTCAAGCTGTTTGTACTGTGCAACGGCGGCTACGGGGCCATCCAGGCCACCCAGACCAACCTGTTCGACCGGCATTTTGTGGCCTGCAACCCGGATTCCGGCCTGACCCTGCCGCAGATTGCAAAGGTGGCGGAGGCGTTCGGGCTGAATACCGTGACCATTGAAAGCAACGGCGAGCTGCCGGAAAAGGTGCGCGAGGCGCTGGACTGTGACGGCCCCGTGATCGCCGAGGTGCGCACCCCCATCGGCCTCACGGCAAAGCCCAAACAGGTTTCCTACAGGCGCAGCGACGGACAGATGGAGTCCCTGCCCCTGGAGTACATGAACCCGCCGCTGCCGGAAGCGGAGCTGCGGGAGGATATGCTGATCCCGATGTATGAGATGGGGTGAGGCGGGAGTGAAAAGAGAACCCTATCCTTCCGAGCCGCGTTCGCTCCGCGCCGCCGTGGTCACCGGCCCCACCGGGGCCATCGGCTACGCCCTGTGCGCCCGGCTGCTGCGGGCAGGGGTTCGGGTCGCGGCGGTCTGCCGCCCGGGGACCCTCCGGGCGGAGGAATTGGCGGCGCTGCCCGGGGTTTTTCTGACGGAATGTGACATTTCCGCCCTCTCCCGCCTGCCGGAAAAGCTGCCCGCCGGGGCGGACGCCTTTTTCCATCTGGCCTGGGAGGCCGCCGGCGGGACCGGGCGAAACGACATGGACGCCCAGGTGCGGAATATCAGGGGAACGCTGGATGCCTGCCGGGCCGCCGCGGCCTTGGGCTGCTCCGTGTTCGTCGGGGCGGGGAGCCAGGCGGAGTACGGCCGGGTGAATGGCCCCCTCCGGCCGGACACCCCCTGCGCACCGGAGAACGGCTACGGTATGGCAAAGCTCTGCGCCGGGCAGATGAGCCGCGTGGAGTGCCGGAAGCTGGGTCTTGCCCACATCTGGGCACGCATCCTCAGCGTCTACGGCCCCCACGACGGAGAGAGCAGCATGATCTCCGCCGTGATTCGGCAGCTCCTGGCCGGGGAAAAGCCCGCGCTCACCGCCGGGGAACAGCTCTGGGACTACCTCTACTCCGCCGACGCGGCGGAGGCGCTGTACCGGATGGCGCTTTACGGGCATGACGGCGCGATATACCCGCTGGGCTCCGGGGAGGCCCGCCCCCTGCGGGAATACGTGGAAAAACTGCGCAATGCCATCGACCCGGCGCTGCCCCTGGACTTCGGGCTTCTTCCCTACGGGGAGGGGCAGGTCATGCGCCTGGAGGCGGACCTCAGCGCGCTGCGGCGGGATACGGGCTTTTTCCCCGCCGTGGATTTTTCGGAGGGCATCCGGACGACCGTCCGGTGGATGAAAGGGGGGCAGGCGCATGCATGACGAAAGCCGGAAAACCATCTCCGTCATGATCCCCTGCTACAACGAGGAGGAGAACGTCCGGCCGATTTACGAGGCCGTGCGGGAGCAGCTCACGCAAAACTGTCCCGGCTATGCATACGAGATCCTGTTCATCGACAACAAGAGCCGGGACCGGACGCGGGAACGGATCGAGGACATCTGCCGCGCCGACCGGAGGGTAAAGGCCATCTTCAACAGCAAGAACTTCGGCCAGTTCAACAGCCCCTACCACGCCATGCTGCAAACCTGCGGCGACTGCACGATCACCATGTGCGCGGACTTTCAGGACCCGCCGGAGCTGATTCCCCGCTTCGTGTCAGAGTGGGAAAAGGGATACAAAATCGTCATCGGCCGCAAAACCCGGAGCAGGGAGAACCCGCTGCTGTACTTTCTCCGGGGCTGCTACTACCGGCTGCTGCGGCGAATGAGCGATGTGGAGATCATTGAGCAATTCACCGGCTTTGGCCTCTACGACCGGAGCTTTCTGGACACCCTGCGCGCGCTGCACGACCCCACGCCGTTCATGCGCGGCATCGTGGCCGAGCTGGGGCCGGAGCGGGCGGAAATCGAATACACCCAGCCCCGGCGGCGGGCGGGAAAGACCCACAACAGCTTTTACACCCTCTACGACGCCGCCATGCTCAGCTTCACCAGCTACACCAAGGCGGGGATGCGCATTGCCGCCTTTACCGGCTTTATCATCGCTCTGCTCAGCTTTTTGATCGGCGTGGCGTTCCTCGTCGCCAAGCTGGCGGCCTGGGACCGCTTCTCCGCCGGGTACGCCCCCACGGTGATCTCCGTTTTCTTCATGGGCGGGGTGCAGCTCACCTTTCTGGGCTTTCTGGGGGAATATGTCATGAGCATGAACACGCGCATCATGGACCGTCCGCTGGTCATCGAGGAGCGGCGGATCAATTTTGAACCTGAAAAACCGGAGGCAACGACGGAACAGGAGACGGAAAAGGAGGCATAACGCCATGGAACGAACGGGGAAAGAACGGTACTATCTGGACATCGCGGACACGGTTTCGGAGCGCTCCACCTGCCTGCGCCGGCGCTACGGGGCGATCATCGTCCGGGAGGACGAGATCATCTCCACCGGCTACAACGGCGCGCCACGGGGCCGCCGGAACTGCACCGACCTGGGCCGCTGCACCCGGGCGGAGCTGAACATCCCCAGCGGGGAGCGCTATGAGCTGTGCCGCAGCGTCCACGCCGAGGCAAACGCCATCATCTCCGCCTCCCGCCGGGACATGCTGGACGCCACCCTGTACCTCTCCGGCCGGGACTCCGCCACCGGCGCGCCGCTGCCTGTGGCCACCCCCTGCTCCATGTGCCGGAGGATGATCATCAACGCGGGCATCGCCCGGGTGGTCAGCAGGGACGGGGAGGACGGCATGACCGTCACCTCCGTCCGGGACTGGATCTTCAATGACGATTCCATGCCGGTCCCCATGTAAGAGCCTGTTTCAAATCTCTTCGCGCACGTCTTTCCGGCGGATTTACCGTCTGACCTTCGTTGCTCAGCCTTGAAATCCACAGAGGATTCCTGCGGCTTTGCGCCTCGGCAGACGAAAAATCCGCTCGGAAATCCGCACACGCCGAGAGTCGAAACAGGCTCTAAGGAGGGAAGGTTTTCCAAAACTGTCAGAATTTGTTCTGTATTTTTTTGTAATTTTCCGATTTGCTTTCGGAAAACGGTTGACGCTTGCCCCGCTGTGTGCTACAATGCCCTCGCCTGTCCGTGTGATTCCGTTTTCCGGAGCGTCGTTTCGCCCCCCGCAAGGGAAAACGGGACGGCACAGACCGGTGACCAACCGCATACGAGTCTTCGGGGAGCCGGCGGAGGCCGGCTGAGATCGGAGCCGCCGAAAGTGACCGCTCCCGACCCGCAAAACCTGATCCGGATCGTGCCGGCGTAGGGAAAGATGCAAACCGAGTTTTTTCCGTATTGCATCGAAAGATGCGGTGCGGAAAAATTTTAGGAAACGCAGGCCAAATTTGCGTTTCCGCAGGAGGTATCCGTATGCAGCGCACAAAAACCCTCAGAAAACTGGTGGAGAGCGCAATTCTCATCGCCCTGGCCACGGTACTGAGCATCTTCAAGATCGACATGCCCATGGGCGGCGGGCTGACCGTCTGCTCCATGCTGCCCCTGGTGTTCCTCAGCCACCGCTGGGGCTGGAAGTGGGGCGTGGTTTCCGCCCTGGTGTACAGCGTGCTCCAGCTCCTGCTGGGCATGGACAACGTGGGCTACGCCGCCGCCGGCGGCATCGTCATGGCGGCGGGCTGCCTGCTGCTGGACTATCTCGTGGCCTACACCCTGATCGGCCTGTCCGGGATTTTTGACGGACCGGAGAAGAACCACCGGAAAGCCATTGCCATCGGCATTGCTTTCACATTTTTCCTCCGTTTTCTCTGCCACTTTGTCACGGGCTTCTGGATCTGGAACACCCTCTGGCCCAACGAGTTCGGCATGGGCGCGCTGGCCTACTCCGCCGCCTACAACGGCTGGTACATGGCCGGAGAGCTGATCCTCACTGAGATCGTGGCGATGGCCAGCTACAAGCCGCTGGAAAAATTCTGGACCGGCGCGGATCTGGTCTGACGGGAGCTGGGAGGTAGATGGCCTCACCCACCGCCAGCCCGTTGGGCCGGCGGTCCCCCCTCCCCCATCAGGGGGAGGGAAAAAGGAGAACGATATGGAAAACGCCGCATACCGCCTTGGACTGCCGCTGTGTGAAGGAGCGGCGGTCCTGGCGCTGACCCAGGGCCTTTCCTGCGTACAACTCCATATCATTCCCGAGGGGGGAGCCATTTCGGCAGAAATGCTCCCTCTGCTTTGGTTTTCCCTCCGGCGGGGACCCTTTGCGGGGTTTCTGGCCGGAGCTTTCTGCGGCCTGAGCCGCTTTCGGATCACCGGCGGGGACTTTGCCGACCGGCGGGCGCTGGCGGCATTTTTGATTTCCTGGGCAGCGTCCGGGCTGGCCTGCGGGCTGTTTCGCCGCCGGCGGCCGGCGGCCACCTGGGGACCCATCTTGGGCTTTTTCGCCCGGTGGCTGATGCTGGTGCTCTGCGGCGTCTATCTCCTGCCCGAGACCGCGCCGGAGCGCTTCCTGCATCTGCGCATCGTCAGCCCCTGGGCCTATTTTCCCCTGTACCACGCCCTCTGGCTGGGACCCAGCCTGGTGCTCTGCCTCGCGGTGTCGCTGATTCCGGCAAAGCTGCTGCGGCGCTTTCTCCGGGGAGAGGACCTGGACCGGTATCTCCCGCTGCGGGCGGAGCGGAGGACGCGGCGCAAGCGCGGGGAGGAACCGGACGCGGCGGACGAAGAGGCAGGACGGCGCATTGCCGCCGTCACCGGCACGGTGCTGGAGCCGGAGTGGGACCCGGTGCTGGAGCAGTACGTCTACCGCTCCCCTGCGCCCTCCCCTTCGCCGGACGGGAACGCCGGAAGAGAGGGCAGCCGCGCCATCGTCCGCGCCCTGCGGGACACCGCCCCCCAGGAGCCGGAGTGGGACCCGGTGCTGGAGCAGTATGTCTACCGCGGCGGCAGCGCCGCCCGGTCCGCCGTCCGGCCCTCCGGACTTTTGGAGCCGGAGTGGGACCCGGAGTTGGAGCAATACGTCTACCGCGCCGCGGGCAGGAGCCAGCCGGCAATGCCCCCTGTGAACGCCGGACGAGCGTCCGGCAGGGGCGGCGTCCTGCGTGTCCGGAGACGGGCAAGATAGAGAGGATCGGGAGGAGAAGCGTCTGATATGCCTGAAAAACTGATTTCGGAGCATGCGAAAGAGGAGAAAAAGGTCGAGTATCTGGAGCTGGTCTATGACTTGATCTTTGTTTACATCATCGGCCGCAACAACGCCCTGCTCCACCATGTGGAAGGCGGCTTTCTGCGCTGGGAAACCTTTGCCAGCTACGCCCTGTACACCCTGGCAGTGATCCAGATCTGGAACTTTTCCACCTTTTACATCAACCGCTACGGGAAAAACGGCCTCCGGGAGCACATTTTTCTGTTCAGCAATATGTACCTGCTCTACTACATGGCGGACGGGACCGTGCCGGTACTGGCGGGAGAGTTCACCCGCTACAGCGCCGCCTGGGCGCTGATCCTGGTCAACATCGGGGTACAGTACGCCATTGAGCTGCGGCGCCGGGAAACCCCGGAGGAGACCCGGCAGACCCGGCGGAGCTGCGCCATCCTGCTGGGAGAGGCGGGGCTGGTGCTGGCAAACCTCCTGCTGTTTCGCCACTCCGGCGTCTCGCTGTCCTGGGTCCCCATTCTCTTCGGCATCGCGGCCACATCCCTCTCCGGCGGGGTGAACCGGCAGGTGGCGGTGGACTTTCCGCACCTGACGGAGCGGGCCATGCTCTACACGGTGCTCACCTTCGGAGAGATGATCATCGCCATCGCCGGCTACTTCTCCGGGGACTTCTCCCTGAACAACGTCTACTTTTCCCTCATGGCCTTTCTTATCGTCGTGGGACTGCTGCTGAGCTACGGCATGATCTACAACCGCCTGCTGGACCGGGAGCGGGTCACCTCCGGCACCGCCTACATGCTGCTCCACGTGTTCCTGATCTTCGCCCTGAACAACATCACCACCGCGCTGGAATTCATGCGGGAGGAGGAGGTCTCTTTGATGCCCAAGACCCTGTTCCTCACGTTCTCTCTGGTGCTGTACTACGTCTTTCTCTTCTGTACCGAGCACTACGCCCGGGAGAAGCTCCGCTTCACGCGGCCCCTCCGGCTGGCGCTGGCGGGCATCGCGCTGATTTTTATCGCACTGATGCTGTTGCTGCGGCTGCAGGCGGCGTGGAACATCGCCGTCACCGTCCTCTTCGTCTACGGCATCTCCGCGCTGATGCACTTCTACGGCAACCGCCGCCGCGCTTGAGAGCCTGTTTCATATCTCGGTGTGCACGTTTTTCCGACGGATTTTTCCGCCATTCTTCGCTGCTCAACCTTGCGATACACAAAGTATCGCTGCGGTTTCGCGCCTCGGCTGGCAAAAAAACTGTTCGGAAATCCGCGCACACCGAGATATGAAACAGGCTCTGAGCATCCAAAAAGCTTTTGCGGGATACCCTCCCCGGGGAGGGTATCCCGCAATTTTTTCGTCCTGAGCGGTTGGAATTATCCTTCTGTCAAAGGAACGGCGGTTCCGTTTTCCGTCGCAGCCGCCGTCTCCAATCCTGCGGCGGCGGCGTAGAGCTCCGTCACCGGGCCGAACACCCGGTCCAGTCCATAGGCTGCGGCGGCGTTCTTTGCCCGCACGGCCAGCGCTTCCGCCTTTTCCGGCGCCGCCAGAAGACGCCGGAGCTGGGACGCGCAGCCCGCGGCGTCCCCGTAGAGGTACAGCAGCCCCGTCGTTTCGTGTTCGATCAGGTCCGTATGGCCCTTGACCGCGCTGGCCACCACGGGCAACCCGGCGCGCATGGCCTCCATGAGATTGAAAGGCAGTCCCTCGCTGCGGCTGGCGGACACGGCAGCGTTGGCCGCCCGGTACCACACCGGCATGTTGCGCACCTGACCGGGGAAGATCACCCGGTTTTCCAGCTCCAGCCGCGCCGCCAGCGCCCGACAGTCCTCGAAGGTCTCTCCGGAGCCGGGCAGGGCCAGGACCACCCGGTCCGGCAGCTCCGCCATGGCCCGGATCAGGACCTGCTGACTCTTTCGGGGGGAGAACTCCGCTGCGTAGACCAGCAGGAAAGCCTCCGGGGCAAGGCCCAGCTCCCGGCGCAGGGCTGCGCCCTCCTCCGCTGCGGCTGCGTCGATGGGACCGAAATCCACCCCCACGCCGGGGATGGCGGCGACGTGCCGGCCCAGCTTTTCGCGGGCCGCCAGTTCAAAGTCCCAGCGGTTCATGGTCAGCAGCCAGTCCGTCTCCGGGGCGGTCAACTTTTCCGCACCCAGCAGCAGGGCGCGTTTGTGTGCGGGGGTATGGTCGTCAAAGAGGTAGCCGTGGACCATGTTCAGCACCCTGGGACGCCCTTTCAGCCCTTTCACCGCCAGCCGGGTGAAGAAAGCCGCCAGGGAGGTGTGGCAGGCGATCAGGTCATATCCCTCCCGCCGCACCGTTCGCCGCAGCGCCGCCGCGGCGCGGAAGTTCTCCGGGGAGCTCATCCGCTTTTCAAAGGTCACGGGGATCATTCTGTCGCAGGGCAGGTCCGCTTCCGCCGGGATGGCGGCGCAGGCGATATGTACCTCCCAGCCCCGGTCCCGGAACCATTGGAGATAGGGCCGGTGAAAGTTGGAAAGATGGCTATAGACCGACGCTGCGAACAGCACCTTCGGCATTGCGTCCTCGCCTCCCTGCATCCGGCAAAGCCTGCCGGTTCTCGCGGCTTTTCTCGCCTGTTATACCATATTGCCAGTTATATTGCAATGGAATTTATTTCTCGACAGTTCCGTTCCTTATTTCCATCGAAACCGCGTCAGGGGGATTCCCATCTCCCCTGCCAGCGCCTCCTCCCGGGCAAAGCCGTAGAGCAGAGTGTCCGCGCTGTGGCTGTCGCTGCTCAGGACAAAGCGCGCGCCCCGGTCCGCCAGATACCGCCGGATGTCCAAAGCGGGGTAGGCGGCGGTCGTGTAGCCCCGGGAAATGCCGCCGGTGTTGATCTCAAAGGGCTTTCCGCTTTTCAGCAGCCGCTCCGCGGCTTTTTGCCAGGCCTCGATGTAGCGGGGGTGCTGCGGATCGAAGAGGGAATAGCGCTCGTTGAGCTTGCAAATGAGGTCGAAGTGTCCGATGAGATCGCACCCCGTCCGCTCGTACACCTCCCCCACGGCCTGAAAGTAGGCCGCCGTCAGTCCGTAGACGTCGCCGCCGAAAAAGCGCTCCGTCAGCTCCCGAAGCGTTTCCACCTTGTAGTCGATGTCGTAGTACCGGCCGTCCAGATACAGGTAGTGGACGGAGCCGATCACATAGTCGTAGCCCTCCGTGGGGGCGTCGGAATAAAGGTCCTGCTCGACGCCGCAGCAGATTTCGATCCGGTCCCGGTACTTTTCCGACAGGGCGCGTATGGTTTGGCGGTGCTCCGCCAGCTTTTCCCGGGGGATGCAGCACTCCCCGTCGTAGGCGGCATAGCCGTGGTCGGAAAAGCCCAGATAAGTCATGCCCAGGGCGAGCGCGGCCCGGACCACCGTCTCCGGGTGGTCCAGGCCGTCGGAATAGCTGCTGTGGACGTGAAAATCCTCCGGGATCATGTCATCTTCTCCTGCTTGACCTTGTGGTCGATGATGTGGCGGGAGGCCAGCTCCTTTGCCACGTCGGCGGGAGTGATGCCCATCTCCGTCATCAGCACCAGGGCGTGGTAGGCCAGGTCTGCCAGCTCGTACACGGTCTCTGCCTTGTCCCCGGCCTTTCCGGCAATGATGACCTCGGTACACTCCTCGCCCACCTTTTTCAGAATTTTGTCGATTCCCTTTTGGAAGAGGTAGCTGGTGTAGGAGCCCTCGGGCAGCGTGGCTTTCCGGTCCTGAAGGAGCTGATACAGCCCCTCGACGGAGAACTCGCCCCGGTTGGAGCTGTGCCACAGCGGGTATTCAAAGCAGCTCTCCGTCCCCTTGTGGCAGGCCGGGCCGTCCGGCTCCACCCTTACCAGCAGGGCGTCGCCGTCGCAGTCCGCGGTGACGGACACCAGATGCTGGTAGTTGCCGCTGGTCTCGCCCTTGAGCCACAGCTCCTGCCGGCTCCGGCTCCAAAATGTGGTTTTTTCCCGCTCCAGGCTCAGCTCCAGGCTTTCCCGGCTCATGTAGGCCAGGGTCAGCACCCGGCCCGTCCGGGCGTCCTGCACGATGGCGGGGATCAAGCCCTTTTCGTCAAATTTCAGCTCGTCGATGTTTATCATAAATTCAAAATCCTCAATTCTTTATGAAAGCCTTCCCCCTCCGGGGGAAGGTGTCAGCGCCCTCTGGCGCTGACGGATGAGGGGATCACACCTCTCGCACGGGGATGCCGTGGCGTTTCAGCTCCTGTTTCAGCCCGGGAATCTCCACCTCGCCGAAGTGAAAGATGGAGGCAGCCAGCCCCGCGTCCACCCTGGGCAGAATCTGGAACAGCTCCACAAAGTGCCCGATGTTTCCCGCGCCGCCGGAGGCGATGACGGGCACGCGCACCGCGTCGCAGACGGCGGCGAGCATCTCAAGATCGAAGCCCTGCTTCACCCCGTCGGTGTCAATGCTGTTGAGCACCACCTCGCCGGCGCCGGCTTCCACGCAGCGGCGGATCCAGGAGATGGCCTCCATGCCGGTGTCGTCCCGGCCTCCCCGGGCAAAGACACGGTAGACCCCGTCCACCCGCTTCACGTCGGCGGAGATCACCACGCACTGGTCCCCGTAGCGCCGGGCGGCGGCAGGGATCAGAGACGGGTCCCGGATAGCCCCGGAGTTGACGGAAACCTTGTCCGCACCGCATTTGAGCACCCGGTCGAAGTCGTCCAGGGTGTTGATGCCGCCCCCCACAGTCAGGGGGATGAACACCCGCTCCGCCACCTGGCGCAAGATATCCGTGAACAGCCGGCGGCCCTCGGCGGAGGCGGTGATGTCGTAGAACACCAGCTCGTCGGCCCCGCAGTCGCTGTAGAACCGCCCCAGCTCCACCGGGGAATTCACATCCCGCAGGGAGGAGAAATTGACCCCTTTTACCACCCGGCCGTCCCGCACGTCCAGGCAGGGGATGATGCGTTTCGTAATCATTGCGCCGCCTCGATGGCTTCCGCCAGTTGAATGGCCCCGGTGTAGTAGGCCTTGCCGATGATGGCCCCGTAGATATCCAGGCTGCGGAGCTTTTTGATGTCCTCAATGGTGGAGATGCCGCCGGAGGCGATGATCCGGACGTGCAGCCGCTCCGCCAGGGAGCGGTACAGGGCGTGGTTGGTTCCCCCCATAGCCCCGTCCTTGGAGATGTCCGTGCAGATCAGGGTCTTCACGCCCAGGCCCTCCAGCGTGGCGCAGAATTCAAAGACCTCCCGGTCGCTTCGCTCCGTCCAGCCGCGGATGGCCACCTGTCCGTCCTGAATGTCCACCCCCACGGCGATGTTGTCCCCGTATGTGGCCACGGCCTCGGCGGCGAAGCCTGGGTCCGTCACCGCGGCGGTGCCCAGGATCACGCGGCTCACCCCGGCGTCCAGGTAGCGGGCGACGGTGCGCATGTCCCGGATGCCGCCGCCGATCTCCACGTTCAGCGCCGTCTCCCGTGCCACGGCCCGGACCACCTCCAGGTTGGGGTTGTCCCCGTCCCTGGCCCCCTCCAGGTCCACCATGTGGACCCACTGTGCCCCGGCCTCCTGAAAGCCCCGGGCAACCTCCACCGGGTCGTCGGAATACACGGTCATCCGGGCGTAGTTCCCCCGGAGCAGCCGCACGGCCTTTCCCTCGTATAAGTCAATGGCGGGCAAAATCAGCATGGTTTTCTCCTCCGTCCTCTCAAATCCTCACCGGGGCGTACTCACTGCTGGATACCGGAGATATAGGCGTCCAGCAGGGCGATGATCTCATCCACCGTATAGGTTTTGTTCGGGTCTTTCTCCAGAATTTTTTGCAGATCGTACACGGTGGCTTTCTGGATGAACACAGCCTCTTTTTCCGTTGACATAACATTCCCTCCTGCGTTTCGCTGTTTTACGATGTCACAGTTCACAAAAGCCCTTCAGGATCGCAAGCCCCACCCTGCCGCTCTTTTCCGGGTGGAACTGGCAGCCGAACACGTTGTCCCGCCCGGCGGCGGCGGTGAGCATGGCCCCGTACTCCGCCGCGGCCAGGGTGGCGTCCCCGCAGTCCGCGGCGTAGAACGAATGGACGAAGTACACGAAATCTCCCTCCCGGATATACCGGAACAGGGGGCTTTGCCTGCCCGCTTCCGTGAACACCAGCCCGTTCCAGCCGATGTGGGGGATCTTATAGTCCGCCGGAATCACATCCCGGATGGGCTCCACGTGTCCCGGCAGCAGGCCCAGGCCGCTGTGATGCCCGTACTCGCTGCTGCTCTCAAATAGCAGCTGCATCCCCAGGCAAATGCTCAGCAGCGGCTTGCCCGCGGCGGCGAAATCCAGCACGGTCCGGTCCAGGCCCGCGCCGCGCAGCTTGTCCGCCGCGTCGCCGAACGCGCCGACCCCCGGCAGCACCAGCCGGTCCGCCCGCGCCAGCGCGGCGGGATCGGAGGACACGGCCGTTTCCTCGCCGATGGCGGCGAAAGACGAGCGCAGGGAGAACAGGTTCCCCACGCCGTAATACACAATGCCGGTCATTCCAGCACACCCTTGGTGCTGGGCACCTCTCCCGCAAAATCCGGGTCGATG
>JAFTBW010000049.1 GCA_017455015.1 Oscillospiraceae bacterium
AAAAAGATTCGACCCGTGCAGTTGGGAAAACAGCGCTCACGGAAAAAACCGCACCAATTCCCTCCCCCTCAAGGGGGAGGGGGGACCGCCGGCCCAACGGGCCGGTGGTGGGTGAGGCCATCCACCTCCCAGCTACCGGCGATGCACCAACGCCCCTCATCCGTCACGGCCTCGCGGGAGATCGGCCGTGCCACCTTCCCCCGGAGGGGGAAGGATAGAGCGCAGGATTTCCCCTTGGGTGCGGTTCGTTCAACTGCACAGGTCGAAAAGATTTTGTCAGTTTGCAAAGAATCTCGGCCATAAGCGTCCTGATATGATTTGCGCCGCTTTCCTCCCGCATGGGGAGGAAAGCGGCGTCTTCGTGCAATGTGTGCGAAAGTGAAGCTGCAAGCCGGGGGGTTATTTCAGCAAACCGGTCAGGGCGTCCAGCAGGCCGCCGCCCTCTTTCTTGTCGTCCTTTTTGCCGCTGCCGGAGGCGGACTGGGTCCCGCCGCCCAGCAGGCCGGTGAGCAGGCTGCCCATGTCCACGTTTTGCAGCAGGGAGCCCATCAGCGCGCCGATGGCGGCGTTGCCGCCGGAGGACTGGCTCTGCTGGGTCTGCTGTCCCAGCAGGCTCATCAGCAGCGGCGCGGCGGCTGCAAGCACGCTGCCCGTGTCCTTCTGGCTGGACCCGGACGCCTTGGCGATCTGGCCCACGTCGCCGGAGCCGAGCAGGTGGTTCACGATCTTGGCGCCGTCCCGGAGGTCCACGTTTTTCAGAAAAGCCCCGAGGTCCGCGGTGTTTGCCTGGCCGTGCTGCCGCAGCGCGCCGGCAAAGCCCTCGGCGGTGCCGCTGTCCTGGGACTGGCCCACCGCCCCGTGCAGCAGGGCGGGACGCGCGCTTCCCAGGATATCCTTCGCCTTGTCCTCCGGCACCCCGGCGGTCTTGGCGATGTTTTTGACGCTGTCGGAAGACAGCAGCGTGTTCAGGATCGAAGATACTTCCATGTTCTTTTCCTCCGTTTCGTTATCAGTCAGGCCGCTTTTGGCCGAGAATCTTTGCAAAATGGCAAAACTTTTTCCCCGAGATTCGTGATGCATCTATATCACCAACCACAAATCACGAATCACGAATCACTAACCACTAACCACTAACCACTAACCACTAACCACAGGGTTTGCTCAAATCGTGAAATCCACGTGGGCGGGCTCGTCCATTCTGCCGGTGATGGCCCGGTAGGCGTTGGCCTTGGCGGTGTAGATGTAGGGCATGGTGTAGACGGACACAAAGGGGACCGCGCTCAGCAGATACCAGCCGATAAAGCTCAAATCGAACAGGAATAGCTGCATCTTCCAGCCGCTTGTCCGCTCCCGGCTCTCCCGCAGGCAGTCGATGGGGCTCTTGTCCGGGTCGTCCAATTGAATATAGACCGCCAGGGAGTAGCGGTAGGCGGCGATGATGCCGGGAACGATGAGCAGCAGCGACCAGGCGAAGACCAGCAGCGCGGTCAGCACCCGCAGGGCCAGCAGCCGGAAGAAGTTGCCGAACGCGGCGAACAGCTCGTCAAAGCCCGCGTCGATCCTGCGGCTGACGCAGAGCGTGTAGGAGATGAAGCCGACGGTGATCATCATCTCCATGAGGCTGACGGCGTAGCTCAGCAGACGGTTCAGGACCCCGGGGCTCGTCAGGTAGGCGTTCATGATCCGGTCCGCCTGGGCCTCGGTCTCCACGGAAAACAGCTCTGCGAGGGTGACGCCGGGGAATTGCAGCCGGGTGCCCAGCATCTCCAGCACCGCAAGGATCACGATGAAAGCCAGCGCCACCAGATAGGTGCTGGGGGTCCGCCCCCGCATGGCCTCCCTGGCGTCCGCCTTGAGCTGCGCGCGTTCCAGAATCATGGTTTTCCTCCTTTGAACTCCTCCGCCGCGGCAAGCTGCTCCGCGGCGCTCTTCCGGGTGGTCTCCGTCACGCTGTCGCCGCCGTAGAGCCGGCTCAGCTCGTCGATCCTGCCCTCCCGGTCCAGACAGGTGACGGTGGTATAGGTCCTGCCGCCCCGTTCCGCCTTTTCGATGCGGTACTGGGCGTCCGCCATGGCGGCAAGCTGGGGCAGATGGGTGATGCAGATGAGCTGCCGCGCCCGTGAGAGCGCGCCCATCTTCTCCGCCACCCGTTGAGCGGTGATGCCGGACACGCCGGTGTCGATCTCGTCAAAGATCAGGGTCCCCACGCCGTCCCGCTCGGCAAAGACGCTCTTGAGCGCCAGCATGATCCGGCTCAGCTCGCCGCCGGAGGCGATGTGGGCGATGCGCCCCGGGGCCTCCCCGGCGTTGGCGCTCATGAGAAAGCGCACCGCGTCGCAGCCCGTGGCGTCAAAGCCCTCTCCCGGGAGGCCCGTCAGCTCCGTGACAAAGGCCACGGAGGGCATATTCAGGTACCGAAGCTCCGCCCTGACCCGCTCCCCCAGGGCATCCGCGGCCTTTTTGCGGCGCTCCGTCAGGGTCTTTCCCGCCGCCAGGACGGCGTTTCGGGCGCTTTTCAGCTCTTTTTCCAGTTGCAGCAGCAGATCGCCGGAGCTCTCCAGCTCCCCGAGGCGCTTCTCATCCGCCTCCAACCGTTCCAGCAGCCCCGCCTCATCGGCGGCGTACTTCCGCTGCAAGCGCCGCAGCAGGCTCAGACGGCTCTCCGCCGCGTCAAAGTCCGCCTCGGAGAAATTCAGGGTCTCGCGGAGATCGTTCACCCGCTCCGCCGCGTCCTCCAGCAGAAAGCGGGCCTGGCTGACGCTCTCCGACGCGGCCTTCAGCTCCGGGGCGATGGCGCAGGCGGCGGAAAGGAACCCCTCTGCGTCCCCCGCCAGGGAGATGGCGCTGCCGTCGGCCTCGTAGAGCGCCTGATACGCCCCCTCCAGGGCCTCGCTGAGCTTTTCCGCCCCCAGCATCCGGTCCCGGAGGGCGGTCAGCTCCTCCTCCTCGCCGGGCTTCAGTTTGGCATCGGTCAGCTCCCGGAGCTCCTCCGTCAGCTTCTCCGTCAGCCGGGCTTTCTCGTCCTCGTCCATCCGCAGCCGGTCCATCTCCCGGCGGATGTCCCGCCAGCGCCCGTAGGCCGCGCAGAACGCCTCCCGCTCCGGCTCCGTCTCCCCGAAGCGGTCCAGATAATCCAGATGCCGCTCCTCGTCCAGCAATGCCCTGCCGTCGTTCTGCCCGTGGATGTCCAGGAGCAGCCGGCCCAGGCTCCGGAGCTGCTGGGCGGAAACGGGGACGCCGTTGACGCGGCAGGCGGATTTGCCGTCCGCGCCCAGCCGCCGCTGGAGGATCAGCTCCTCCTCCGGCTCGATGTCGTTTTCCGAAAGCCACTGCTCCGCCGCGGCATCCGTAAAGGTGGCGCTGACCAGAGCCTTTTCCGCGCCGGAACGGACCAGCTCCCGGCTCACCCTGCCCCCCAGCACCGCGCCGATGGCGTCGATCAGGATGCTCTTGCCCGCGCCGGTCTCGCCGGTGAGCACGTTGAAGCCGGGGCCGAACTCCACATCCGCCCGCTCGATGACGGCGATGTTCTCAATGTGCAGCTGACTCAGCATGGCTCACAGCAGCTCCTTGATCTCCTCGCACAGCCTTTCGGCGGATGCGTTGTCGCGCATGGCGACAAAAGCGGTGTCGTCCCCGGCAATGGCGCCCACCAGATTCGGGAGATTCAGGCTCTCCAGCATGCTGCTGGCGGCGTCGGCCAGGCCGGGCAGCGTCTTGATGACGATCAGGTTCTGGGCGACGGAGTAGTCCACGACGCTCTCCCGAAAAATTTTCCGCAGCCGCAGGTCGTGGTCCGCGACGCCGTCCCTGCCGGCCGCCGTGTAGCGGTACGCGCCGTCCGGGGTCATCTCCTTGATGAGGTGGAGGTCCCGGATGTCCCGGGACAGGGTGGCCTGGGTGCTCCGGACCCCCGCCCTGGAAAGGGCCTCGATCAGTTGGTTCTGCGTCTCGATGTTCTCGCTGGAGATGATCTCCAGAATTTTCTTCTGCCGTTCGCTCTTCATTTCCTGTCCCCCAGTTTCTCATAAACGATGTCGTAAAAGCCCTTCTCCCCCACGTGGGCGATATTGGTGCGGTACTCCGCCTTCTCCACCCGGAGACAGTCCCCCTCCCGGACCTCATAGCTGTCCCCGTCCACGGAGAGCAGGGCCTGACCCCGGAGCCGGCCCAGCTCCACGGTCACGACCCGATCCGGCGCCAGCACGAAGGAGCGCGCCGCCAGAGCGTGGGCGCAGACGGGCGTCAAGATGATATTCTCCGCCGTGGGCTCCACCAGAGGGCCGCCGGCGGCCATGGAGTAGGCCGTGGAGCCGGTGGGCGTGGCGATGACCAGTCCGTCTCCGGAGAAGTCCAGGATCTTCCTGCCGTCCCCCCGGGCGGTCATGCGGATCATCCGGGAGGCTCCCCGGAGCGTCACATCGTTCAGGGCGTAGTTGTCATAGACCGGCGCGCCGGAGCGCCAGAGCTCCGCCCGGAGCATCATCCGGGGGCTGAGGGCGTAGCGCCCTGCGGCGGCGTCCGCCAGCCGGTCCAGGTCCCCCCGGTCCAGCTCCGTGAGAAAGCCCACGTTGCCCAGGTTCACCCCCAGGATGGGCGTGGCGCAGCCGATCATCCGACGGGCGGTGTGCATGATGGTGCCGTCCCCGCCCAGGGAGACCACCAGGCAGGCGCTTGCGAACGCCTCCGGCGGGATGTCCTCCCCCGGCGCGTCCTCCGCCGGCTCCGGCGCGTCCACCAGCTCCGGGCTGACCAGGACGGAAAAGCCGGCCTGTTCCAGCTTCTCCCTGGCCAGGGCGGTGACGGAGAGCCCCCGGTCCTTCACCGGGTTGGGGCACAGAATCACCGTTCCCCGGCTCACAGCACGTACCTCAGAATGGCTATGGACTGCAGCAGGCTGCCCAGCACCACGAAGATGTGGAAGACGGAGTGGAAATAGGGCCGCGTCTTGCCCATGGCGTAGAGGACCGCTCCCGCCGTGTAGGCCACGCCGCCGCCCAGCAGCCAGAAAAAGCCGTGGAGCGTCATGGCTTCCACGGTGGGCTTCAGCGCGATAACGATGAACCAGCCCATGGCGATATAGCAGATCATGGAAAAGACCTTGTACTTTTTCAGGTCGATGGCGGTGAGGGTGGCGGCCAGGGCGGCAAAGCCCCACTCGCAGCCGAACACGGTCCAGGCAAGGCCC
This sequence comes from Oscillospiraceae bacterium, assembly GCA_017455015.1. Lineage (GTDB taxonomy): Bacteria > Bacillota > Clostridia > Oscillospirales > Oscillospiraceae > RGIG7114. The sequence continues at coordinate 5,189 of JAFTBW010000049.1, forward strand.
GGGTGGTCCGGCCGCACCCCCGCCAGCAGGATGGGGGTGTAGGTCCCGGCGATCAGCGCATAAATGGTGCAGTGGTCCAGCACCTGCATCACCTTTTTGCCCCGGCTGGGCCGGAGGCCGTGGTAGATGCTGGACATGACGTAGAGCCAGACCATGGCCGCGCCGAAGATCGCCGCGCCCACGATGGCCCAGGGGTCCCGGTGGAATGCGCCGATGAGCACGCCGAACACCAGCACGCTGACGCCAAGAGCCCCGCCCACGATGTGGGTGATCATGTTCATGAGCTCCTCGTTCCGGGAATAGTCCGGAAGAACGCGCTCGTCGATTGGAGTTCGTTTCATAATCAAGTCTCCTATGAAAAATCTATCCACTAACCACTAACCACTAACCACTCTTCCGGTTTATCCGGGTCAGGGGAAGGCTTTAAAGGGCGGTATGTGAGGCCTCGGCCACGGCGCGGGGGTCTATCTCCGGGGCGGAGTGTTCGCCCTTTTGCAGCCAGGCCAGATATTCGATATTGCCCTCCGGCCCCCGGATGGGGGACCAGTCCAGGCCCAGCAGGGTGAAGCCCGCCTGGGGGAAGAAAGCCGCAAGCTCCTCCAGCACCTGGATGTGGGTCTCCCTGTCCCGGACCACGCCTTTCTTCCCCACCTTTTCCCGGCCCGCCTCGAACTGGGGCTTGATGAGGCAGACGGCGTATCCGTCCGGCCGCAGCAGCGCCGCCACGGCGGGCAGAACCAGACGCAGGGAGATAAAGGCCAGGTCCATGGTGACGAGATCCAGCGGCTCGGGGATCTGCCCGGCCGTGAGGTAGCGCACGTTGGTCCGCTCCAGGTTCACCACCCGCCCGTCAGTACGCAGCTTCCAGGCGAGCTGGCCGTACCCCACGTCCACGGCGTAGACCTTTTTCGCGCCAAAGTGCAGCAGCACGTCGGTGAAGCCCCCGGTGGAGGCCCCGCAGTCGGCGCAGACCAGGCCGGTCACATCCAGATCAAAGGTTTTCAGGGCCTTTTCCAGCTTGAGTCCGCCCCGGGAGACCCAGGGCAGGGTGCTGCCGCGGATCTCCGGCACGCAGTCCGGGTCCACGGCGGCTCCGGGCTTGTCCGCCCGCCGTCCGTCCACAAAGACCACGCCCTCCATGACGGCGGCTCTCGCCCGCTCCCGGGAGGGAAACAGCCCCCGATCCGTCAGGAGCTGGTCCAGTCGTATTTTCTTCATCGTCCTCCGTGATGCCTCTCCGGCATCCATATCCGAAACCGAATTCTCAATCCTCAATTCTCAATTGCTACTGTTTCGCAGCATCTTCTCCGCGGCAAAGGCGATGCCCTCGCCGTCCTGGAACAGCCTGTGCCGCAGCTCGGCCACGCTGCCGTGGGGCACGACGCCGTCCCCCAGATTCAGCAGGCACTGGTCGTATACCGGCACGTCCCAGCGGGTCATGTCCGCCAGCAGCCGTTCCCCCACGCAGCCGAAGTAGGCGGTGTCCTCCGCCACCAGCAGCCGCCCGGTCTTGCGGAGGGACTTTTCGATGGGGGCGGGGTCGAAGCGGTCCAGCCGGTTGAGCTTGAGAACGGCGGCGCTGATGCCCTTTTCCGCCAGACGCTCGGAGGCGTCCAGGGCCTCGTTGATCAAAATGCCGTAGCTCACGATGGTCACGTCCTCCCCCTGCCGCAGCACCGCCACGTCCCGGTCGGAGGTGTCCACCCGGAACGCCCCCTCTCCGCCCCGGGAATAGCGCAGGGCGGAGGGGCCGGGGATGGCCAGGGCGAAGCGGAGCATGCTCCGCAGCTCGGCAAAGTTGGAGGGGGCGCGGACCGCCATGCCCGGCACCTGGCAGAGATAGCCCACGTCAAAGGCGCCCTGATGGGTGATGCCGTCCTGCCCCACCAAGCCGGCCCGGTCCACCGCCAGCACCACATGCTCCCGGCTGAGGGCGATGTCGTGGATCAGCATGTCATAGGCCCGCTGGAGAAACGTGGAATAGACGGCGAACACCGGCTTTAAGCCCTGCCGGGCCATGCCCGCGGCCATGGCGGCGGCGTGCTGCTCGGCGATGCCCACGTCGAAAAAGCGCTCCGGATAGCGCGCGGCAAAGTCTCCGAGGCCGGTACCGTCGGACATGGCCGCCGTGACGGCGACGATGGAGGAATCCTCCGCCGCCATGTCGCACAGCGCCTCCCCCAGCACGGAGGAGAAGCTCGGAGCGGCGCAGGGCTCCACGCCGCTGCTCCGGTCAAAGGGCCCGACCCCGTGGTAGAGGGAGGGATTTTCCTCTGCCGGCGGATAGCCCTTTCCCTTGACGGTGCGGATGTGGACCAGCACCGGCCTGTCCATCTCCTTTGCGTAGCCCAGCACGCGGATCAGGGTCGGCAGGTCGTGCCCGTCGATGGGCCCCAGGTAGTAAAAGCCCATGTCCTCGAACATGTTGTCCGGCAAAAACAGGTCCTTGACCCACTCCTTGACCCGGTGGAACACAAAGTACAGGGGCTTGACCCTTCCGATGGTGTTGTGGTAGCTCCGCTTCACGGCAAGATAGCTGCGCCGCACCCTGGCCTGACCCAGCAGCCTTGCCATGCCCCCCACGTTGCGGCTGATGCTCATGTCGTTGTCGTTGAGCACCACCACGATGCTCTCGCCGCTGTCGCCGCAGTCGCTGAGGGCCTCGTAGGCCACGCCGCCGGTCAGAGAGCCGTCCCCGATCACCGCGGCGATCTTCCGGTCCTCCCCCTTCAGCGTCCGCGCCCGCGCCATGCCCAGCGCCACGGAGATGGAGGTGGAGGCGTGGCCGGAGACGGCGGCGTCGTCCCCGCTCTCCGCCGGCAGACAAAAGCCGGAGAGGCCGTCCGACTGCCGCAGGGTGGAAAACCGCTCCCGCCGGCCGGTCAAAAGCTTGTGGGCGTAGCTCTGGTGGCCCACGTCAAACAGCACCCGGTCCGTCGCGGTGTCATAGACCCGGTGCAGCGCTACAGTAAGTTCGACCGCCCCCAGGCTTGAGGCCAGATGGCCGCCGTTGCGGGAGACGGTTTCTATGATTTCCTCCCGCAGGGCCTTGCAGAGTGCGGGAAGCTGCTCCTCCGGGAGCTTTTTCACATCGGCGGAGGAGTTTATCTCATCCAGAATATTCAAGTTGACGCATACCCCTTATCGCTTGATCGCTCTCATCTGCGGGGCGGATTTCATTTGCAGTATTATACCGCATTTTCCCTGTGCTTACAATCGGAAAAGGGCTGGGCAGGGTCAACGAAAAATATGCATTTTTTTCGTGAATATTCATAAAAATCATGGATGTATTCCGGAACGCTTCTCCCGCGCTCCATATTATACTTGCACAGAGGGGAAAAAGCGTGTATGCTATGCATGACCCGGCCTGCCTTCCCTTCGGGGGAGGCCCGCCGGTCAAATCCAACCAAAGGAGTGATGCGGGATGAAAAAGACCCGGCTCGTTTCTCTTTTCCCGGCGTCGGGAAAGCTCCCGGCCGTCCTCTGCCTGCTACTGGCGCTGGCGCTGCTCCCGGGTACCGCGGCCCGGGCGGCGGAGGAGCCCCCTGCGGCGGCGGAGGAGGAGGATCTGTTCTATGGGTACATGCTCTCTCTTGCGGGAGGCGGGGATGGCGCGATGTTGCAGGCGACGGGCGAGCAACACCTGGCCAGAGCGCAATTGACGGACCAGAACAAGTGGTTTTACGATCAGTTTCTGCCGGAAATTGAAAAGATCGCTTCCGGCGAGCGAAGCGATACGACAATTGTGATCGAGTACCAGGAGCTGAACGGCAAACACTTTACAGCGGAGGAGCTGGGGGTGTCGGGCCTGCTCTCGGGCGGCGAAATCTCTAAAGAGGCGGAAAGCGCGCTGACGGCGCTCCTCCCCGCTCCGGACGCTGAGATTGTAGACGCGCTGCTTGCGGACTGCCCCTACGCGCTCTACTGGTATGACAAGACCGTAGGATGGCACTCGGAGACCCATTCGGGCATATTTCATTATGATTCCACCGGACCGTGGCTCTATCTGGATGGACCCTGTGCGGAGTTCTCATTCGCCGTGGAGCAGCAATACGCCAAGCCGGTCGGGGACACGCAATACAGCCTGTATGAGACAAACGCCGCGATGGCGGTGCGCGCTGTCACCGCCGCCGCCAACGCCCGGGCAGTCGTGGACGGCAACGCGGAGAAAAGCGATTGGGAAAAGCTGGACGCCTATCGTGCGGAGATCTGCAAGCTGGTGAGCTACGATGACTTCGCTGCGGAAAAGGAAAAAGGCGTTCCGTATGGCGACCCCTGGCAGCTTGTCAGCGTGTTTGACCGGGATACGACAACCAACGTGGTCTGCGAGGGCTACGCCAAGGCCTTTCAGTATCTTTGCGACCTGTCAACATTCTCCGGCGATACCCAGTGCTGGTCCGTCACCGGAAACATGGCCGGAGCGACGGGAGAAGGTCCTCACATGTGGAACATCGTCTCTCTGAACGGCACAAATTATCTGGCGGACATCACCAACTGCGACGCGGGCTCTGCCGGAGCGCCGGACAAGCTGTTCCTCGCGGGAGCTACTCTTTCAGAGGACGTTTATACCGTGGAGATTCCCAATCATCTGATCCGGTACGAATATGACGGGGATACGGCGGCGCTCTGGGCAAACAGCGGGATCCTCGACATCTCCGATGCGCCCTATATTCCCTATCTTTACAACGGGACCTGCGGGGAAGGCGAGAGCGCAGTGCATTGGGCCGTGACGAAGGATCATATCCTGACGGTAAGCGGGAGCGCTGTGGCGGGGCATCAGGCCCTCGTCGGCTGCTATGACAGCGACCGGCGCTTTGCGCAGGCGCTCCTGCCGGAATATGATCCGGGTACGGAAGCGATTCGATGCGATCTCGGCGCGGTTCCGGCATATCTGACCGTCTTTCTTCTGGATTCCAACAATTGCCCGGTCCGGGAGCAATACGAACTGATCTCTCCCGGCGCCTAAGGAAACGCTGATTCAATCGAAGTGCGCAGATTGCCGAGCAGTTTTTTCGCCTGATGAAGGCGAGAAATCGCAGGAATACTTTGTGTATTTCAAGATTTCGAGACAAAATCAGGCGGAAAAAATGCCGGCAAGATGCGTGCGGCGATTTATTCAGCGTTTCC
>JAFTBW010000050.1 GCA_017455015.1 Oscillospiraceae bacterium
CCCGCACCAAGGCTGGACCGATAATTGATACAATGTGTCAGTTACCGGTCCGGTTTCTTTTTTCTGAAAAGCCTTGAAAACAGCCGTTTTTCGCTTGATAGGCGCACGATCATTCTGACGCAGATGCGAGAGCCGGAGGACACCCCCCGGCTCTTTCCTGTTATCTGATTTTCAGCTCCTCAACCACAACGCCAAGCGCCTGAAGCTGTGCCCGCATTTCGCAGAGCTGTTTTTCAAGCTCCTTTTCCTTGCCGTCCGCTTGCTGGACCCTCAGGGCGTCCATATACTTGCTGATCAGGAATGTGGTTTGTCCTTTATCGGTCAAGATAAAGCACCTCCTTGTATGTTGGGACAGCCTTTTCCGCAAGAAACAGTATACTACAGGATATGCGCGGTATGCCGCCTCCGGCGGGGAGGAAATCTGCTATGCCGACCCGAACGTGGCAGCGCTGTTCGGGTGCGGGAGCATGGAGGAGTTCCGGGAGCACACCGGCAACAGCTTCCGGGGCATGGTGCATCCGGAGGACCTAGAACGGGTGGAGAGCACCATTCTGGCCCAGACCTTCAACAGCGGCAGGCGGCACGATTACGTCCGCTACCGCATCGTCACAAAGCAGGGGGAGGAGCGCTATGTCGAGGACTTCGGCCATCTGCTGACGGGCGGGGACGGGCAATATTACTATTATGTGTTCATTGTGGATGTCCGGCAGGAGGAGTATGAGGACGCGGACGTGCGCAGCTACGCCGAGATGGAGATCTTCCGGTCCAACTACAAGGTGGACAGGCTCACCGGCCTGCTCAACATGGAGGCGTTCTACGACAGCGCCCGGGAGACGCTCCTGGACCGGGCGGCGGAGGGCGCCGTCCCCTCGGTGATCGCCGTCTTTGACATTCTGGGGCTGCGGGAGATCAACCGGACGCTGGGAAACGCCGAGGGGGACGGACGCATCCGCGCCCTGGCGGAGCTCGTGCGCGCGCACATGCCCCAGGGGACCGTTGTGTTCCGGGGCCACGAGGCGGAGCTTGTGGCCGTGTGCAAAAACCGGGAGGAGCAGGCGGTCATCCAGGCCGTGGCGGAGATGGTCCAGACCTGTAAGAGCACCGTCCTGTTCGGGATCGGTTCCTCCGGCAGCGCCGCTTCCCCGGCCGGCGGGGAGAGAGGGACGGTGCTCCAGGCCCTGGAGGAGGCCCGGCTGGACCTGCGGATCAAGAAGCTGCTGAACGCGAAGTCCTACCGCTCCCAGACGCTCACGTCCCTGGTCAAGGCGCTGGAGGAGGCGGACGCGGCCGGAGGAGTACACGGTGGAGGGCCTGCGGTCGTTTTTGAAGGAGATGTCCGGCAGGTACGCGCTGGCAAGGGTGGTGGACCCCATCGAGTGCCGGAGCATCGAGCTGGGCGAGGACGGCAAAATCAGCTTGAACGAGCGCTGCTACGGCATCTGGAACGCGGAGCAGAAGTGCATCAACTGCTCCAGCGCCCTGGCCTGCCGGACCGGCTGCCACCAGGAGAAAGCGGAGCATTTCCGGGACAACACCTATTTCATCCAGTCCAACCCCGTGAAGCTGCGCCTGCCCAACGGCGGCGTCCACGACGCGGTGGTGGAGCTGGTGAACGTGGAGGATCAGCGCCAGGAGGCCGTCAACAACCGGGAGGCGGAGAACGTGGGCGCCCGCGCCGCCCACTATCTGGCGCACCACGACAGCCTGACCAACGTGCTGAACGCGGACTCCTTCTATGAGCTGGCCCGGGGGATGAGCCAGGACAGCGCGGAGCAGACCTGGGTGATGGTCACCGGCAACATCATGAATTTCCGCCTGGTCAACGCCCTGTTCGGCGTCCAGAAGGGCAACGAGGTCCTGGCCCGTACCGCGTCCCTGCTCCGGGAGATCTCGGAGGGGGCGCGGGGCCTGATCCTCTCCGTCAACGCCTCCGCCAAGGATTTTTACAGCATCGACGTGGCGGGCGTGATGACGGGTCTGGTGGAGAAGTACGGCGTGGACAGCCGCATGCTCCGCATCGAGATCACGGAGACCGCGCTGCTGGACGAGCAGGACAAGTGCGACGCGGTGGTGTCCAGCCTGCGGCAAAAGGGCTTTCTCGTGGAGATCGACGACTTCGGAAAGGACAACTCCTCCCTGAGCCTCCTGAAGGACATCCAGGCCGACGTGCTGAAGATCGACATGAGCTTCCTCCGGGAGATCCGGGACCGGGAGCGCAGCCGGATCATCTTAAGCTCCGTCATCCGTCTGGCGGACTGCCTGGGGATGGACGTGATCACGGAGGGCGTGGAGACGCAGCAGCAGCTCCAGGCGCTCTCCGAGATGGGCTGCAACCACTTCCAGGGCTATTACTTCTCCCGGCCCGTCCCGGTGGAGGAGTTTGAGGCGAGATTTTCTTCTCCTGCTCAGACGCCGGGGGCGTCTGAACAGTAGAAGAAAGATTGTCGCAAAAAATAAAAAAAGA
>JAFTBW010000051.1 GCA_017455015.1 Oscillospiraceae bacterium
TGACCACAGATACCGCCCAGGTGTTCTACCGACGCCACGGCTATGTCCCGGCGCCTGGCTGCCGAGCCAGAAACGGCGATGAGGTCTTTGTCAAAAAGCTCACCGGGTTCTGCTGACCGCCCCGGAGCCAGCGGCCACGCTTTCCATTTCCGCGGCGGAGGACGGCTGCCGCTCCGTCGCCTTTCCGCTGATCTCCGCCGGCATCTTTGACGTTCTGAACGACCGGACGCTGGAGCTGGGGCGGAGATCGCCGGACGGGGCGAAAGCTGACAGAGCACGCAATAAACGCAGAAAAGACGGCGTCAGCCGTCTTTTCTGCGTTTATCGGGAGTTGTGTTTTTTCAGGGTCTCCAGCAGCCACAGCCCGGTGTCGGTATAATCCTCGGGGGCAAAGCCGCTGTATTTGGGAACGGTGGAGCGGATGGCGGAGCAGGCCTCGGCCACCTTGGCGTAAGCCCACATGCAGTAAGAGATGCGCTCGCGCTCCAGCATTTCGATCCACAGGTCCGCGCTGTCCAGGTCCCGGGGAAGACCGCCGCTGGAGGCGGTAACGCCGTATTCGCTGACGAAAATGGGCAGACCGCTTTGGCTGACCTCCTCCGCCATGTCCCGCACCTCCCGGCCGTGGGTGGCGGCGTAGAAGTGGAGGGTGTAGAGGATATTGTCAAACGGCAGAGGGTCGGCGGCGACGCTGCGCAGGTCCTTGGACCAGTCGGGGCTGCCCACGATGATGACGGAGTCGGGGTCCTTCTCCCGAATCACGGGGATGACCCGTTGGGCGTACTCCTTGACCCGCTGCCAGTCCACGCCGTTGGGCTCGTTGCAGATCTCGTAGAGGACGTTGTTGTAATCGGCGTATCGCTCCGCCGTCTCCGCGAAGAAGCGCTCCGCTTCGTCCACATAGGTGTTGGGGTCCCCGTCGCTGAGGATATGCCAGTCGATGATCACGTACATGTTGTGGGTCCGGGCCAGCTCCACGCCGTTGGCGACGTCAGCCCTGTAGCGATCCTTGTTGCCCTTGGTGCAGTAGCCCACGGTACCTACGCCGTATGTGTACATGGCCAGGCGGATCAGGTTTACCCCGTCGTCCTCCGACAGCTCACGGAAGGTGTCCTCGTTGAGGAAGGACTCAGAGGTGATGAGACCGTTGGTGCTGACGCCCCGGAGCATGACGCTCTCCCCGCTCTGGGAACAGAGCTTTCCGTCCTTGACCTGCAGCCGGCCGCAGGAGGAGGGACGGGCTCTGCCGTCGTCCGGGGCGGCGGGCCCGGGGGACGGGGCTCCGCAGCCAGCCAGCAGGGCGATCAGCAGCGCCCCGGCGAGAAACAACGTAAATATTCTTTTCATGTCGGAGTCTCCCCCACTCTTTTTCGTTTTGTACGGACAGGCAGTCCGTTTGGAGCCGCCGCGTTCTGCGGCGCTGTACCGGAGAGCGTCCTACTGGACGCGGATCTTGTCGCGGGTGATGTCGGAGAGGGACTTGCAGCCGGTCATCACCATGGCGTCGCGCAGCTCGTTCCGGATTTTTTGGGAGTACAGCACGACGCCCTCCCGGCCGCCGCCGTGGACCGCGACCACGTAGGGCCTGCCGATCAGCACAGCGTCGGCGCCCAGCGCCAGGCATTTGAACACGTCCATGCCGGAGCGGATCCCGCCGTCAACAA
>JAFTBW010000052.1 GCA_017455015.1 Oscillospiraceae bacterium
CCCCCCCCCCCCCCCCGCCGCTGCTTGGGTTTCTCGCGGTGGAAATGCTTTCAGCACATCTTTTCCTCCCCTTTCCTCCCCGTTTGGAGAGGAAAGGGGAAATCAAGGTTTTGGGGGGGAAACAGGCGTCAATCAGCTATTGGCCTTGGCGTACTGGGTGGCCCAGCCGTTGATGAAGGCGGTGACGACCATCTGCCAGTTCTCCTCGGTCTGGTTGGCGTTGTACTGGTTCAGAGCTGCCACGGCGGCGGCGCGGTAGTCGTCCACGTTGGGCTGGTAGTTGGTGGCCCAGTCCATGACATAGCAGCCGCTGGCGGCGTAGCGGTCAGCCGCGGCCAGGAAGGCGTTGGTGGACTCCTGCGCGCTCTTGTAGGGCATGGCGCCGAAGGTGTCCACAGCCATGCGGGAGGCCTCGGGATCGGTGACCAGCCACACGAGGAAGTCCATGGTGGCCTGCTGATCGGCCTCGCTGGCCTTGGCGTTGATGGCCCAGCAGTTCTCGGTGCCGCAGTTCAGACCGGCCTTCTCCTCGCCGGCGACGCCGCAGTAGTAGGGGATCATGGTGGCGTTGGGGACGGTCTCGCTGACGGCGGAGTACTCCCAGGAGCCGTTCACGAAGAAGGCGGCCTTGCCGGTCTTGAACTCATTCTCCGCGTCGTGGCCGCCGGTGGCCAGCTCCTTGGGGTCGGTCAGGCTGTTGTTGATGCAAAGGTCATAGAGGTTGCGGTAGTTGTCCATGTAAGCGCCGGTGAGGCTGGCGGGGCACTCGGTCCAGGTGCTGCCGGAATCCCGCTCTTCATAGTAGTATTCCAGGTTGATCATGTGGCCGGTGAAGCGCCAGGAGGAGCTGCCGTCCATATCGCTGGAGGAGAAGGCGTCGAAGCCCAGCTCCGCGGCCCGGGCGTGGATGTCCTCGGCCACGGCCTTCAGGCCGTCGAAGTTCTTGATCTCATCCATGGAGTGGCCGGCTTTCTCAATCAGGTCGGGGTTCACGATGATGCCGTAGCACTCAAAGCAGTAGCCGATGGATACCAGCTTGCCGGTCTCGTCGTAGAGGTTGTAGGCGTCGGTATTCAGCTCGTTGGCGATGGGGGTGCCGTTCAGGTCCAGGGCGTAGTCCTTCCAGTCGCGGACGCCGGCCTGGTTGCCCACGACGAACAGGGTGGGGGGATTGCTCTTGTCCATTTCGGCGTTCAGGGTCTGACTGTAGGTGCCGGAGGCGGCGGTGACGACCTTCACGTCCACGCCGGTCTTCTCCTTGTACATGCCGGCCAGGGTCTGCAGCACCTCGTCGGACTCGGGCTTGAAGTTCAGCCAGTAGACGCTGCCGCCGGAGGCGGAGCCGCTGTCGGAGGAACCGGTGCCGGCGGCGGAGCCGGAGGAACCGGAACTGCTGGAGCTGCTGGAGCTGCTGGAGCTGCCGGAGGAGGCGGAGCCGCTGTCGGTGCTTCCGCTGCCGCTGCTGCCGCAGGCGGCGAGGCCCAGGACCAGTACCAGGGCCAGGGTGATGGCGAGGATCTTTTTCATTTTCTGTTCTCCTTTTCTAAAAAATTTTTTCTCTGTTCTATTTTCACACCCGCGGCGGGTGGGAAAACCGTTCTGTGCGGACGCACGGTGCCAGCGTCCCGCCGGGACGGAGCGCGGTCTCCAGCAGAACGTGCCGGTTGCCGCCCTGGCGTTCCAGCATATCCAGGAGGATGTTCACCGCCTGGTGGCCCATCTCCGCCTGGGGCTGGACCAGCGTGGTGAGGGTGGGGATAGTGTAGGCGGACATGTCGATACCGTCGATGGCGATGACGGACACGTCCTCCGGCACCCGCCGGGCGCTCTCGTGAAGGGCCTTGAGCGCGGCGATGGCCATGGCGTCCGCGATGACGAACAGGGCGGTGACATCCGGATTTTCCGCGATCCGCCGCTTTGTCACCTCGTAGGCGGAGGCCATGTCGTAATTCACGGTCTCCCACACCAGACGGCCGTCCAGGGGGATGCCCGCCGCCTCCAGGGCCTGGCAGTAGCCCTGATACCTGAGCTGGCTGATCGAGTGGTCGCTGACGGAATCCAGCAGCATCGCGATGCGCCGGTGCCCCCGCTCCGCCAGCAGGCCCACCGCCCGCCGGGCCTCCGCCCGGTCGTCGATGGACACGGAGGAGAACGCGCCCTGCTCCATGCTGCCGAAGCTGTTGGTGAACGTGCAGCACACAAAGGGCACCGGGAGCGCCGCGGCCCGCTCCGCCGTGTAATCGTAGCTTCCGCCCAGCAGGATCAATCCCTTGAGACGCTTGGACCGCGCGAGGCTGGCCCCGGCCAGGATCTCGTCCTCCCCTGGCTTGATCTGATGCAGGGCGATGGCGTAGCCCGCCGCCTCCGCCGTCTCCTCGGCAGCCCGGATCACCGGGGTGAAGAAGGGGTTTTCCGCGCCCCGGACCACCACGCCCAGCAGGTCCGTCTGCGGACAGACCAGATCCCGGGCGCTGGTGTTGGGGACGTAGTGCAGCTCGTCTATGGCGCGCAGCACCCGCTCCCGTACCGCCTGGCTCACATCCGGGTGGGAGTTCATCACCCGGGAAACTGTACTGACAGAGACGCCGCAATATTCCGCTACATCCCGTATCGTCATGTCTGGCACACCACCGTTTTGCCGCGGACCGACTCCGTCGCGGCGCTGACCGGAAACGTTGCCGGGAACGTTTCCGGTTTTAAGTCATATCATATATACCAAGTTTTTTCCGTTCTGTCAAGCTCTTTTTGTAAGTTTGTCGCATGAGACAAAACCGTGGGGCTGATTTTGTGCATTGTCATTTCCATCCCGCTTCCTCCCGGAAACCTGTTGACATCTGCGCGGGGAAAAGATACAATTTATTGGAACAAACGGGACAAATCGGAAATACCTCCGGGAAAAATAAAAAATTTATTCGCCAACCGTGCGCGCGGCTCAATCAGCGCTTCCCAAACGTTTTTTTTCGTGGTATAATGGTTTTGTCGGCATCAGAAAAACACGTTGGCCGCCGGAGACGGCTCCGGAGAGATAGCGGGGGAGTGCAATGAAAGACACGAAAAATCTGGAGTGGACGGAGCTGCGGACAGAGCACCTCATCCAGGACAAATGGATCGATTTTCGGAAATCTGCCTACCGGTTTCCGGACGGGACGGAGTTTGAGCCCTATTACAGCTACAGCCGCCGGGACTACGCGGTGATCGTGGCCACAGACCCGGAGGGGCGGTACGTCTGCGTCCGGCAGTTCCGGCACGGCATCCGGCAGGTGACCACGGAGTTCCCCGCCGGGGGCATTGAGCGGAGCGACGGCAAAGAGTACGGCGGTGACCCCGACGCGGCGGAGGACGCCCTGTCGGCAGCCAAACGGGAGCTGCTGGAGGAAACGGGTTATGCCTCCGAGGACTGGTCCCATCTGATCACCCTTCCCTCCAACGCCACTATTTCCGACAACTACGCATACATTTACCGGGCGCGAAACTGCGAAAGGGTGTCCGCCCAGCGCCTGGACAAGACGGAATTTTTGCATGTGACCCTCCTCACCCCCGCCGAGCTGGAAGCGCTGGTCCGCGCCGGCGGGTTCCAGCAGATGGTCCATGTGATGGCGTGGCTGCTCTCCCGGCAGTCTGAAGCGTGATTTGACGTGCGCGGCCTGTCCTGGCAGACCAAATGTAAACGCCCCCGCTGTGTTCACGGACACGGCAGGGGCGCGGCTTTTTGTGTTCTTTTTGCTTTTATTCTTTTCCGGCTTCGCCGCCCGCTGGCTTGGGAAAAGCGGCGATAAAGCGCTTCAGGGTGGCGTAGAGCTTGTTGGCGTCGGCGGGCTTTGCCATGTGCATATTCATGCCCGCCTCCAGAGACTGAATCACGTCCCCCTCGGAGGCGTTGGCGGTCAGGGCGATGATGGGGACGAGCTTTGCGTCCGGGCGGTCCAGAGCGCGGATCTGCTTCGTGGCGTCCAGGCCGTCCATCGTGGGCATGCGCATGTCCATGAGAATGGCGTCAAAGTGGTACGGGGGAGAGGCGGCGAACAGATCCAGAGCGATCCGGCCGTTCTCGGCGTGGGTACACTCGACTCCCTCCATCTCCAAAAACGCCATGACGATCTCCGCGTTCATGGGGATGTCCTCCGCGATGAGCACCCGCTTGCCCTCCAGAGAGATGTCCGCCTCCTTGGGCAGGGCCGGGGCGGGGGCGTCCTCCTTCCCCGCGTACTCCAGGGGAACGATGACGGTGAACGTCGAGCCCTCGTTTTTCACGCTCTGCACGGAGATGCTGCCGCCCATCAGCTCCAGGATGCCCCGGCTTGCCGCAAGGCTCAGGCCGCTGCCGCCGTAGCGGTTGGTGGTGCTGGCGTCCTCCTGGGAAAACACGTCGAACAGATGGGGCAGAAAGCTCCTGTCGATGCCCACGCCGGTGTCTTTCACGGTAAAGCACAGCTTTCGGAGCTTGCCGTCCTGAAAGACGCAGTCCGCAGCCAGCTCCACGGTGCCGGGGGCGTCGGTGAACTTGACGGCGTTGTCCAGCAGCCGCAGCAGCACCTGCCGCACCTGGTTTTCATCCCCCAGGTAGCGGCCCCGGACCCCGTCCGACACCGTCACACGGTAGTCCAGTCCTTTCTCGTCGCAGAGGGACTGGGCGATGACGTTCACCTGATCCAGGGTCACGGACAGGGAAAACTCCTCGTGGTTGATCTTCAGCTTGCCGTTTTCCATGCTGTTCAGGTCCAGGATGTTGTTGATCAGGCCCAGCAGGTGCTTGGCGCTGATGCCGATCTTCTCCAACTGGTCCCGGGTCTCCGGCTCCAGGCCGGGGTTCTGCAGGGCGATGGAATCCATGCCCAGGATCATGTTCATGGGGGTGCGCATCTCATGGCTGATGCTGGCCAGGAAGACGCTCTTGGCCCGGCCGGCCTCCTCCGCCGCCCGGAGCTCCGCCTCCGTCTTCGCCTTCTCGCTTTCGATGATCCGCTGGGTGATGTTGCGCAGCAGCAGATACATGATAAACACGAAAATGCTGCCGAAGAACAGGATTCCGGCCACGATCAGGTCCGGTTTTCCGAAAATTCCCACCGCCAGATAGCCCGCCAGGAACAGCACCAGCAGGGCGATGGGCACATAGAGGATGTGAAGGCTGCGCTTCCAGGTCTGCATGCTCCGGATAAAGCGGGCAAACCAGACAAAGCCGCAGATGTTGTACAACATCATTGCGGCCCCCGCATAGACCATCAGATAAACCGCCCAGTTCGCCATACGATACTTCCTCCCGCCCCCGTCTCTCTCCGCCGGACTCCGGCGCGGCGCTGTCCTTTTTTCCGGGCACGCCGCCCCGTTTTTGACAAATTATTATACCATTTTCGGGTGGAAAATGCAAGATTTTTGTCAATTGTTTTCGGCAGCTTCCGGCATTTTTTCAGGGCGGAAGCAAGTCAGACGGCGGGACCTTTCCGGCGCTTTCCGCGGCTGAACTCCCGGGCTGCGCAGTATTTGTCCGCCAGGGTCACCAGCCACGCCTCCCGGCAGCGGGGGAGCTGCAGGGGGGTCATGGGCCACATGTGGCTGCGGATGATGTTCCGCTCCTTCCGCCCCAGGACGGCCACCCGCTCCGCGTTCCGCAGGGCCAGGGCGGGGTGGTTGCAAAGGTGCCGGACGCCGCCGATGCGCTCCTTTTTGCGGTTATATAAATAGTAATCGTGAAGCATCGCGCCGGTGGCCAGGGCTTTTTCGTCGATGTCCCAGCCCAGCCGCTGGGCCATGCGGAAGCTGAATACCGCCACCGCCCGGCAGTGCCCCAGCGTTGCGTTGCCGCGGTGCTGGGTGAAGCCGTCCATCCGCCGCACCAGGGGATTTTGCTCCAGCTCCGCCAGCGCCCTGTAAAAAAGCTGTTCGTCGTTGCGCTTCAAATCTTCAACCCGCTTTCCGGCAGGATCGCTCCTGTCCGTGTTTTTGTGTGCCGCCGTATCATGCGCTTTTTTTCGCTTTCTGTCAAGTGGGATTATGTGAACAAGTCCCGGCGGCCCGATCCGTTTTTTCCCTTGCATTTTGCGGGGAATCCTGTATACTGGCCCTATTCCGATGTGTGAAAGAAAGGACGGGGCAAACTATGATCTTGGCGATCGCGCTGTTTTTGCTGGGGTTCGTGTTCCTCATCAAGGGGGGCGACTGGTTCGTGGACGGCGCCACGGGGCTGGCCCACCGCTTTCATCTGCCGGAGGTGCTGATCGGGGCCACGGTGGTCTCCATCGGCACCACGCTGCCTGAGGTCATGGTTTCGGCCCAGGCCGCGGCTGCGGGCAACGCCGGCATCTCCTACGGCAACGCCATCGGCTCCATCATCTGCAACACCAGCCTGATCGCTGCCCTGACCGTGGCGGTGCGCCCCGGCGCGGTGTCCCGCAGGAGCCTGCTGCTGCCGGTTTGCTTTTTCTTCGGCTCCGCCGCCTTGTACGCCCTGGCGGCCTACACGGCGGGAACTTTTACCCGCTGGATGGGCGCGGCCTTTCTCCTGATCTTCTGCGTCTACATGGCGCTCACGGTGCGCCAGATGAAGCTGGCTCCGGAGGCCGCCCCGAAGGCGGAGGAGGACCCGGAGCCGGCGGCGGAGCGGCCGCTGCGCCGGGACCTGATGCTGCTGATTGCGGGCGCGGCGGTGATCGCCGTGGGGGCGCGGCTGCTGGTGGACAACGGCACGCTGATCGCCCAGGCGCTGGGGGTGCCGGACAGCGTGATCGGCCTGACCATGGTTGCCCTGGGCACCAGCCTGCCGGAGCTGATCACCGCCATCACCGCGCTCCTCAAGGGCCACAGCGCCCTGAGCCTGGGCAACGTGATCGGGGCGAACCTGTTCAACATCGTGCTGGTCTCCGGCATCGCCATCACCATTTCCCCCTTTTCCGTCCCTGCGGAGAAGCTGATCGGAGGCATGAACTCCTCCCTGGTGGTTGACATTCCCCTGATGCTGGGCGTCATGGCGCTGCTGTGCGTGCCCGCCCTCCTGCGGGAAAAGCTGGCGCGCTGGCAGGGGGTGCTGCTGCTGTGCATCTACGCCGCCTTTACCGCTTATCAGTTCATTTTTCAGTGAGATTTTCCACGCCGCTATTCCGGAATAAAAGCGGACGCACAGGGCCACCCTTTGCGTCCGTCATTTTTGTGGAAATGTTTTCTTCTCCGGATTTGCTTTGTGCTCCAAGATGTCCGAGACCTGGCAATCAAGCAGCTCACACAGAGCGTCGATGGTCTGCGTTGAAATATGCTTTCCCCGCTTGATCGAGTGATATGTCGTCATCGGAAATCCCATTTTACCCAGTCGATAGGATGTGATCCCTTTTATCTTCAGCGTTCGGAAAAACGGTTCGTAGCTGATCATTCTCATAAGCCCCCTACAGTCGCAAAGCCAGTATAAAATGCGGCTGCGGTCTTGCGTAGATACGTAATTACGTATATACTGTAAGACACAGGGGGGTGAGATTTATGTCAGAACACGGTTTTGCTTATTTTATTTCAAATCCCAGGCAAATCGAAGATTTGATGCGCCCCCATCTGCTTGAGTGGGAGCGGGAATATGAGGTCGTCAAGACGATCTGCCTTTCGGAGATGGACTTTGAGAACTTTGTTACAGACATGGAGGCAGACAGGCAGTTTTTGGAGGACAATTCCGCCCTCTGCGGCAAAAATGGCGCAGAAATACGCTGTCTGAAAGTGACGCACAAGGAATCGTCCGAAAGCGTTCTGGTTGTACCGGATGGGTCGTGGGTGGATATCGCGGCGTTGCTTTTGGAGATGCGGTGAAACAGGAAGCGTGTCAGGAGAACCGTCCCCTTGACACCGGTCCAGTTCATTTTTCAGGGATAAGCGCCCTTGACACTGTCCTTTTTCCCGGGTATAATCGGAAAATGGAAAAAGAAGCGCAAATAAGCAAGCCCATAAATCAACACTGTACAGAGGAGAATCGCCATGCTGACCGCCATTGAAAATCTCAAAGAGACCATGAAGAAGGACGGCCGCCCGGACCGTTTCGTAAACCAGTACGAGTTCCTGAACATCCTGATTCCCGGCTCCTATTATATGAAAGACTACCCCATGGTCCCCGGCACCGAGGGCTACGACCAGTACGGCGTGCTGTGGCGGCTGCCCGAGGGTCAAATGGGCCCCTATCCCGTCCACGACGAGGCTCACAAGGTCATCAAGGACGTGACCGAATGGGACAAGGTGCTGACCCACCTCCCCGTATGTCCCGACGCCCCGGAGTTCTGGGGCATGGTGAACGGCATCGCCGCCCAGACCGACCCCACGAAGCAGTACACCGCCGCGTTCGCCAGCCAGGGCCTGTTTGAGCGCTTCCACGCCCTCATGGGCATGGACGACGCCATGATCGCCCTCTACGAGGAGCCGGAGGCCTGCCACGACCTGCTGGACTTCATCACCGAGGCGGAGCTGGACTACGCAAAGAACCTGATGGACCGCGTTCCCTCCACCAACGCCCTGTTCCACCACGACGACTGGGGCTCCGATGTGAACTCCTTCCTGGCCCCGGACATGTTCGACGAATTCTTCACCCCACGCTATAAGAAGATCTACAGCTACTGGAAGAGCCGGGGCGCAGAGCTGATCGTCCACCACAGCGACTCCTACGCCGCCAACCTGGTGCCCAGCATGATCGAGATGGGTATCGACATCTGGCAGGGGTGCTTCCCCAGCAACAACATCCCCGCTTTGGTGGAAAAGTACGCGGGACAGATCACGTTCATGGGCGAGATCGAGACGCGCTTCATCGACCTGCCCGACTGGACGGAGGAAAAGGTGGCCGCGGAGGTGGAGCGGGCCTGCCGCAAGTGCAAGGGTCCCTCCTTCATCCCCTGCCTGACCGCCGGCATGTATTTCAGCAATTTCCCCGGCGTGTACGAGTCCGTCAGCCGCAACATCGACCGCATGAGCCGCGAGCTGTTCTAAGGAAACGCTGATTAAATCGAAGTGCGCAGATTGCCGAACAGTTTTTTCGCCTGATGAAGGCGAGAAATCGCAGGAATACTTTGTGTATTTCAAGATTTCGAGACAAAATCAGGCGGAAAAAATGCCGGCAAGATGCGTGCG
>JAFTBW010000053.1 GCA_017455015.1 Oscillospiraceae bacterium
CCCCACCCCTGCCCCTCCCGGCAGACGGAAAAGGATTGACTGGACAGGGCAGGATAGGGTAAAGTAGTATCCGAACACAAAACGCAAATGCTTTGGCGGCGGCAGTCCCCCGATGCGATGCCGCCGTCTTGGAGGAGGGAGCTGCATGCTCAGACTGATTCTCGGCAGAGCAAAGAGCGGGAAGACCGGTTTTGTCATGGACGAGCTCCGGCTCCGGACGGAGCGGGGGCAGGGCGGAGCCGTGCTTCTGGTCCCGGAGCAGTACAGCCATGAAGCGGAGACGGAATTGCTCACGGTCTGCGGCGACAGCCTGAGCCTGTACGCCGAGGTGCTTTCTTTCACCCGGCTCTGGGAGCGCGTCGCAGAGGAGACGGGCTGCGCCGGAGGGCGAAGGCTGCTGGATGCGGGCGGGCGGCTGCTTTGCCTGACCAGGGGACTGGACGCGGTAGGTTCCCGGCTGACGGTGTTTTCTTCCGCACGGCGGCAGCTCCCCCTGCAGCAGGCGCTGCTGGCCGCCGTGGACGAGTGCCGGATCTCCTCCGTCAGCCCGGACCGGCTGCGGCAGATGGCCGTTCCGGACGGGCTGCGGGAAAAGCTGGCGGACCTGAGCCTGGTGTACGAGGCTTATAACGCCGTTGCCGGCAGCAGCGGCTTGGATCAGACCGAGCGGCTGACCCTGCTGGCGGAGGCCTTGCCCCGCAGCAGCTATGCCCGCCAGACATTTTATATTGACGGTTTTACGGACTTCACCGCCCGGGAGGAGGGCGTGATCGCCGCCCTGCTGGAGGCCGGCGCGGACGTGACCGTCTGCCTGACCAGCGGCGGCAGGGGGGAGGACGCGCCCATGTTCGCCCCCAGCCGCAGGGCGGCGGAACGGCTCCGTCGGCTGGCAGAAGCCCGCGGCGCGTCCTGCTCCGAGCTTTACCGGGAGAAAGAGGAACGGCCCGGCGCCATGGCCTTTCTGGAGCGGGAGCTGTTCGCCTTTGACAGCGTCAGAGCAGAGGATACCGGCGCGGTGGTCCTGCTCCGGGCCGGGAGTATTGCGGAGGAGTGCGAGGCCGCTGCCGCAAGGTGCCTGGAGCTTGTCCGGGAGACCGGCTGCCGCTGGCGGGACGTGGCCGTGGCTGCCCGCGATTTTGAGGTCTACCGCACCATGCTGGAAACCGTTTTTCACCATTACGGCGTTCCGCTCTACGCCGCCGCGAAGAGCGACGTGCTGAGCCGGCCGCTGCCGGCCATGATTGACGCCGGCATCTCCGCCGTCACCGGCGGATGGGACTATGACAGCCTGTTTGACTATCTGCGGACCGGCCTTGGAGGACTGACAGGACCGGAGTGCGACACGCTGGAGGATTACGCCTTTCTCTGGTCTCTGCGCGGAAACCGCTTTTCAGAGGACAAAGACTGGACGCTGCATCCGGACGGCTTTTCCAAAGAATCAAACGAGGAAAGCGGGGCCCGTCTTGCGGAGATCAACGCCCTGCGGCGCAGGGCACTGGGGCCGCTTTGGGTACTGGCGAAGGCGGCGGGGCGGGAGAGCACGGCAGCCGGACAGGCTGCCGCCGTTGCCGCCTGGTTCGATGCTCTGGCTCTGCCTGAAAGGCTGGAGGCGCGCGCCGGTGAGCTGCGCGCGGAGGGCATGGAGCGGACCGCAGCGGAGTATGTCCAGCTCTGGGACATCGCCGTGGAGGCGTTGGAGCAGGCATCCGCAGTGCTGGGGGACACGGAGATGGATCTGGAGACATTCGGCAAGCTCTATCTGCTGACTCTCTCCGCCCACGATGTGGGCACCATCCCCCTGAGTCTGGACCGGGTCGGTGCGGGGGACATGGGCCGGATGCGCCGCCGCAAAATCCGGCATCTGATCGTGCTGGGCTGCGACAGCGAGACGCTGCCCTTGTCCGGGGGCGTCCCCGGCATTCTGACCGACGAGGACCGGGAGACCCTGTACGCAGCGGGCTTGGAGCTGGGGGACACGGCGGACCGGAGGCTGGAACGGGAATACGCCTTGCTCTATAACTGTCTGACTCTGCCCTCCGAAACTCTGACCATGAGCTACTGCATGGCGGCGGGGGAGGGCGGAAAGGCGCTTCCCGCCTTTGTGATGACCCGCGCCGGGCATTTGCTGGGGAGGCGCATCCGACCGGTCAGCCGGGAGGATTGCCGCGCTGCCGCGCCGGAGCCCGCCCTGGAGCTGGCTGCGGAAGCCTTGGCAGGACGGACCGACGGCGTGCGCGCCGACGCCCTTCGCTACGCCCGGGAACGGGGAAACGGGGATGCCCTGGCCGAGCTGGAGCAGGCCGCCTCCCTGGGCAGGGGGCGGCTGTCCCCGGCGGCGGTCCGGGCGCTCTACGGGGAAAAGCCCCGGCTCAGCGCCTCCCGGGCGGATTCCCTGTCCGCCTGCGGCTTCAGCTACTTCCTCCGCTACGGGCTCCGGGCAAAGCCCAGACTGCCCGCAGAGTTCTCCCCGCCGGAGCTGGGTAGCTTCATGCACTATGTCCTGGAGGGCGTCGCCCGGACCCTGCGGGAGGAGGGATCCGTCATCGCCGCCGCGCCGGAGCGGGTGCGCGCGCTGTGCAGAGAATTTATGGACCGCTACATCCGGGAGATGCTGGCGGACTTCCGGCAGCAGTCCCCCCGCTTTGAACACCTGTTCCGCCGTCTGGCCGGGGACGTGCAGACCGTGGTGGAGGACATGCTGGAGGAACTGGGCAGAGGGGATTTCCAGCCCCTGGACTTTGAACTGGACTTTGGCGACCGCAGCCAGTTCCCGCCCATCCCTCTGGAGGAGGGGGAGGAGGCCCTGACCCTTTCGGGCGTGGCGGACCGGGTGGACGGCTGGCTCCACGACGGCAAGCTATATTTGCGCGTGGTGGACTATAAGACCGGGCACAAGAGCTTTTCTCTGAGCGACGTATGGTACGGCATGGGCTTGCAGATGCTGCTCTATCTCTTCGCGCTGGAGCGGACGGGACGGAGGCATTATAAAGAGGAGGTGGTTCCGGCAGGGGTGCTGTACATTCCGGCCAGGGACGTGCTGATCTCCGCGAAAGCCCCCCTGAGTCCGGAGGAGATCGTGGCGGAGAAAGCAAGGGCCAGACGCCGCAGCGGACTTTTGCTGGACGACAAGGCGGTGCTGGAGGCCATGGAGCACGGAGAGACGCCCCGGTATCTGCCGGTCAGCTACAACAAGTCCGGCGCTGCGGCGGGGGATGCCCTCGCCAGCGCGGAGCGGCTGGGCATCCTGAGCCGCCGGGTGGACGAAACGCTGCGCAGTTTGGCCGCGGAACTGCGCTCTGGGTCCATCCAGGCATCCCCCTGGTTCCGCAGCCAGAGCGAGAACGCCTGCCTGTTCTGCGACTACCGGGAGGCCTGCCACTTTGACGAGCAGCGGGACCAGATCCGCTACCAGCCGAAATGCCGTACGCCACAAGTCTGGGAAAAACTGGAGCAGTGGGACAGGGAAAAGCAAAGGGAGAGATAGACAATTTTTTCCTTGTATCGTGGCAAATTCTATGGTAAAATGCACAGGAACGCAGGACTACACTCCTCTTCGCCAAATTCTGAGAGGACGGTGCGATCCCCGATGAGAGAGCGCGTCAAAACCCGTTGGAATCTGTTCCGCGGCCGTGAGTTTTCCCGATACCGCACCGAGGTCAACCGGAGCAACCGGCTGGCCATGCGGGTGCTCGCCTACAGCGGCGTTCCACTCAGCATCGCCAATATTCTGGCGCAGTCCATCATCCGGGGGCTGAGCCCGCTGAGCCTGCAGGGGAGCTGGCTGCTGGCCTATTTCGTGATTCTGGTGGTGGTTGAGCACTTTTTGCCCGAGGACTATCCCCATGCCACGGCGCTGATCTACCTGATCGAGGCTCCGGTGCTGATCGTGTCCATTCTCCTGGGCACCGTGTGGGACCCGGACCACCAGGCCCTGACGTTTATGATGTTCCTGATGGCCATGCCGGTATTCATCCTGGACCGGCCGCTGCGGCTGAGTCTGGTGACCTTTGCCTGGAGCGCCGTTTTTTACGCTGCCTGTCTGCTGGTGAAAAATCCCGCCACGTTCCGCGGGGATTTCTTTCACCTGCTGGAATTCTTCCTGGCTGCGGAGGCCCTGACCTACGTCTCCCTGACCGTGCGGATGGAGGCGCTGCGGAACCTGATGCAGGCCCGCTATACTCTTGCTCACGACGAGCTGACCGGCGCAAAGAACCGCAGGGCGCTGGAGGACAGTCTGGATCTGTATCTGGGCAAGCCCATGATGGTATTTCTGGGCGACCTGGACCAGCTCAACCTGTACAACGACTTCTACGGCCACGACACGGGAAACGAAATACTGGTCTGCTATGCCGGCACCCTTGGCCGCGTCTTCGGGGAGCGGGACACCTACCGCTACGGCGGCGACGAGATGCTCTGCTTCGGCATGGGCTATTCGGAGGAGGAGGGATTGGAGCGGATCGACCGCTGCCGGGAGGAGCTGCGGGGCCGCAGCTTCGACGGACATATCATAAACCTGAGCTGCTCCTTTGGATACGTCACCGGCGCCCCGGAAACGGCGGCGGAGCTGCACGACATGGTGCGCCTTGCCGACATTTACGCCCACCAGGCCCGCGCCAGAGGCAGGGACCAGACCGTGGGCGGACCATTTGACGCGGATCATCTCCGGGAGGGCATCGTGGCCAGCAACATGTCCACCCACGCCCAGTCCTATGAGATGAATTCCCTCACCGGCCTGCCGTCCATGTCATTCTTTGTCAACCGCGCAGAGGAGCTGCTGCTGCACGTTGCGGAACAGGAGGCGGAGCCCGTTGTGGGCTTTTTCAACCTGATTCAGTTCCGGGACTTCAACGACGCTTTCGGCTACGCCCAGGGGGACCGGCTCATCCGCTTTACCGCAGGACTGCTGCGGAAATTTTTCCCCTCCCGGCACGTCTGCTATATCACCGGCAGCCGGTTTGGCATCGTGTGCTACCGGGCGGAGGTGGAGCCCGGCCTGAGCGGGGTCAACCGCGCCCTGGCGGACTACAAGCCCGGTTTCCCGATCCGTTCCAAGGCCGGCTTTGCAGCCTACAGGAAAGGGGACAGCGTCATCTCTCTGCTGGACAAGGCCAAAGCCGCCCATGACAGCATCTACGAGCGGAAAGACCGGTTCTGGCGCTTTTACGACGCCCGGCTGGACGAGGAAAACCGTTTTCACCAGTATATTGTCAGCCATCTGGATGAGGCAATTGAGAAAGGCTGGATTCAGGCGTACTATCAGCCCATCGTCCGGGCGGTCACGGGCAAGGTCTGCAACGAGGAGGCGCTGGCCCGGTGGGACGATCCCCGCTACGGTTTCCTGTCCCCCATGGATTTCATCCCCATTCTGGAGGAAAACCGCCTGCTCTGGAAGGTGAGCCTGCACATGGTCCGCGAGGTATTGAAGGGCTTCCGGCTCCGGCGCGAGGCGGGCGTCCCCATCGTCCCGGTGTCCGTCAACCTCTCCCGCTACGATTTTGAGCAGTGGGACATGGTGAATGAGATTTCCCATCTCGTGGACGCGTCCGGTTTTCCGCGCTCCATGCTGAAAATCGAGATCACTGAGAGCGCCCTGATGAGCAATCCGGAGATGCTCAAGCAGGAGGTGAACCGCTTCCGGGAGGCGGGCTTTGCCGTGTGGATGGACGATTTCGGCAGCGAGTACTCCACGCTCAATCTGCTGCAGGACCTGGAATTCGACCTGATCAAGATCGACATGCAGTTCATGCGGAATTTCGTCGCCGGCGAACGGAACCGCATCATTGTCTCCGACATCGTGGACATGGCCCGGCGGATGGGCATCTCCACTCTGATTGAGGGCGTGGAGACCCGAGAGCAGTTCTTTCTGCTGCGGCAGATGGGCTGCGAGCGGCTCCAGGGCTTTCTGTTCAACCGGCCGCGGCCCCAGAGCTACATCATCCGGCGGGCCACGTCCGGGACCGGCCTGCATTTTGAGAATTCCGAACAGGCGGACTACTTCAAGGCAATGGGCCGCATCGATCTGAGCGCGCCCCTCTCCGGTGCGGAGTCCGTCGAGGCTTTTTCCCAGGCGCATGAACTGCCCGCGGGTGTGCTGGAGGAACGGACCGGGGGGCTGCTCTGCGTTCGCAGCAACGCCCCTTTCCTGGAGATGCTGGAACGGCTGGGTCTGGCGGAGGATAACGCCGCGGATCTGGCGGTTGTGAACCCCCTCACCGTGCAGCGGGAGAACCCTGGGGATATGACGGCGGAGCTGAAAGGCAGGCCCCTGCGCCCGCCTGAGGCCTTGTCCGCGGCGGTGGAGAAGTGCCGCGCCGGGGAGGAGTGGAGCGCTGCATTTTTGGAACACGGCGGACGGAAGTATGCGTTCTATCTCCGAAAGGTGGCGCGGGACGGCGTCACCGGAGCCTTGGCCATGCTGGCCGTGGTGCTCCCCGCCGACCCGGAGTAAAATTTCTCCGCACGCCGAAACATCAAACAGGCCCAGAGAGGTGAAACAGTGGCATTTGCATTGACGCAGTCCCAGGAGCGGGCTGTATCCCGGCGGGGGAAGACCATCCTCGTCTCCGCCGGGGCGGGCAGCGGGAAGACGCGAGTGCTGACGGAACGGCTGATCCGGCTGGTGTCAGACCCGGATGACCCCCAGGACATCGACCGCTTTCTGGTCATCACCTATACCAGGGCCGCCGCCGCGGAGTTGAAAAGCCGCATCACGGAGGCCCTCGCTTTGCTTTGCGCGGAGCGGCCGAACGACCGGCGGCTGCGACGGCAGCAAAGCCTCTGCTGCCGGGCGCACATTGGCACCATTCACAGCTTTTGCGCCGACGTCGTCCGGGAGAACTGCCACAGGCTGGGACTGCCTCCCGCCTTCTCCGTGCTGGAGGAGGACCGGGCGTCCCAACTGCGGGAGAACTGCCTGACAAGGCTGCTGGAACGGCATTACGGAAACATCGCGCGGGAGCCGGACTTCCGGCTGCTGGCGGATACCGTAGGGGCCGGCCGGGACGACCGCCGGCTCGAACAGACGGTGCTGTCCCTCCACTACCGGCTCCGGAGCCAGACCGACCCCGACGCCTGGGTCCGGGAGCAGAAGCTTGCACTTCGCGCTGCGGGCGCGTCGGACGCGGGAGATACGGCATGGGGGCGGGAGCTGGTGGCCGAGGCAAGGCTTGGCGTGGACTTTCATTTGTCGCGGATGGAGTCAGCCCTCCGGGAGATCGCCGGCGATCCGACACTCCAAAAGGCCTACGGCAAGTCCTGGACCGAAACCACCGGCGCGCTCCGGGATTTTCGGAGGGCGCTGGACCAGGGCTGGGACCGGGCAAGGGCGTTTTCCGTCGTACCCTTTCCCCGGCTGGGGGCGTTGAAGGGCTATGAGGACCAGGAGAAAAAGGAGCGGCTGACGGCTGTCCGGGACGCGTGCAAAAAGGCGATGGCTGCGCTGGCGGACAGCTTTGCCTCCCCCTCGGAGCTGCTGCTGACCCAGCTTCGGGACACCGCCCCGGCCATGGACGCCCTGCTGAATCTGACATTGGAGCTGGATGGGAGCTTTTCCGCGGAGAAACGGCGGCGGGGCGTTCTGGATTTCGGGGATCTGGAGCGCTACGCCGCGGAGCTGCTGCTGGACGAAACGGGTGAAAGGCCCAGCGCCGTCGGTCTCAGTTGGTCCCGCCGGTTCCGGGAGGTCATGGTGGACGAGTACCAGGACGTGAGCCCCATTCAGGACCGGATTTTCCGCGCGGTGTCCCGGGAGGAGAACAACCTGTTCCTGGTGGGGGATGTGAAGCAGTCCATCTACCGCTTCCGCCTGGCAGAGCCGGGACTTTTTCTGGACAAATACCGCCGTTTCACCCCCACGGAGACGGCAGGGGAGGGAGAACCGGAGCGCATCCTGCTCCGGGAAAACTTCCGCTCCCGCCGCCCGGTGATCGAGGCCGTGAACGGAGTCTTTTCTCTGCTCATGAGCCGGGAGCTTGGGGAATTGGACTACGACAGCTCCGCCGCGCTGGTCTGCGGAGCGGACTATCCCCCGGAGACGGACCGCCCGGCGGAGCTGGTGCTGCTGCCAGAGGACGCCCCCGAGGGGGGAGACAGGGGAGAGACGGAGGCCGGGTATATCGCCGGACGCATTCTCTCCATGATGGCCTCCGGCGCGACGGTCCACACGCCCGAGGGGGACCGGCCCGCCGTGTGGGGAGACTTTGCGCTGCTGCTGCGCTCTCCGGCCGGCAGAGGGCCAGTGTTCCGGCGGGTGCTGGCAGAGCGGGGCATTCCTGTGGAAAACGCCCTGGGCGGCGGCTTTTTCAGCAGCCTGGAGGTGACGGTGGCCCTGGATCTGCTTTGCCTGATCGACAACCCCCATGCAGACGTGCCCCTGATCGGCGTCCTCCGCTCTCCGGCCTTCGGCTTCACGGCGGACGAGCTGAGTATGATCCGTGCCGCCAGCCCGGATACGGACTTCTATACCGCCCTTCGCGCCGCCGCAGCGGCGGGGCAGAGCAAGTGCGTCTCGTTTCTGGCCCGGCTCCGGAGCTGGCGGACGGTCCAGGCGGAGCTGACGCCGGAGGAGCTGCTGTGGCGGGTCTGCCGGGAAACGGAGCTGTTTGCCATCTGCGCCGCCATGGGAGACGGGGAGCGGCGGCGAGAGAATCTGTTCCTGCTGCTGGAGTACGCCAGGAGCTTCACCGCCGGGGGAAACCGGGGCGTCAGACGTTTCGCCGCATGGCTGCGGCGGATGGCGGAGGAGGGAACGGAGCCTGCCCGCCCCGATGGGGAGGATGCGGTCCACATCATGAGCATCCACCGGTCCAAGGGTCTGGAATTTCCGTTCGTGTTCCTCTGCGACTTAAGCCACCGCTTTAACCAAAACGACGCCTACGATGCCGTGGCGGTCCACAGTGATCTGGGCCTGGGGCCAAAGTATGTGGACATCGAAAACCGGGTGGAGTATCCCACCCTGGCGCGGCTGGCGGTGCAGTCCCGCCTGCGGCGGGAGACCCTCAGCGAGGAGCTGCGCGTGCTGTATGTGGGCATGACGCGGGCAAGGGAACGTCTCATCATGACCGCGGCGGTCAAGGACCCGGAGGCGGAGCTGGACCGGCTTTCCAGGGCGGAGCCGGTTCCGCCCCACCCGTCCCTGCTCCGGACCGCCGGCTCACCCGGAGACTGGCTGCGGATGGCCGCCGGCGCGGACAAGGGAAAGCACTTCACAGTACTGGCAGGCGGAACAGACGCCGCATCGGATGGGGCATCAGGGGGCGTGGAGACATCAGATCAGCCGATTCCCGCTCCGGCGGAGGACAGGGACGCCGCAGAGTTCTCCTACGCCGCCCTCCGGGCGCGGCTGGACTGGCGCTATCCCCACCCCGCAGAAGCCGGCCTGCCCTCCCGCCTGACGGCCACGGAGATCAAGCGGGCGCAGGAGGCGGCGCAGCGGGACGCCGAGGCGGCGGAGCTTCTTCCCCCGGAGACGGACGGGGACGTGAAGGACGCCCCTTGCGCACCGGAGCGGAAAGAGAAAGCAGGCTCCTCCGCGTTCCGCCGCCCGGAGCTGGGCAGGCCGCAGCGGCTGACCGCGGCGGAAAAGGGCACCGCCGCCCACCGCTTTTTGCAGCACCTGGACCTCAGCCGGACCGGGAGCGTTGAAGAGCTGCGGCGGCAGGGCAGGGAGCTCGCCCAGTCCGGTCTGCTGACAGCCCAAGAGCGCAGCGCGGTGGATTATGCCGCCGTGCAGAGGCTCTTTGCTTCCCCTCTCGGACAGGAGATGGTCCGGGCGGGCGAAAAACTGCGGCGGGAGTTCCGTTTCACGCTGCTTGCGGAGGCAAGGGACTACTTCCCGGAGGCGGAGGCAGGGGAACGGCTGCTGCTCCAGGGCGTGGTTGACTGCTTCTTCCTGCACGACGGGGCGGTCACGCTGGTGGACTACAAGACCGACCGCGTGACGGCGCAGGAGGCGCAGGAGCGGGCGGAGCGCTATCGGACACAGCTTGACACCTATACCAAAGCGCTGGAACGTATTCTGAAGAAGCCGGTGGATCGGGCCATCCTCTGGTTCCTGTACCCCGGCACAGCGGTGGAGCTGCGTGATAATTGATATTCGAGAATGCAGAATGGAGAAACGGATGGAAAAACAGGGGAGTACGGCCATTGTCACCGGGGCGTCCCGGGGCATCGGAAGAGCGGTGGCGGAGCGCCTTGCCCGGGCGGGCTGGCGGGTCTGCGTCAACTACCGGGTGCGGCGGGACTGCGCGGAGGAGCTGTGCGCCCGCCTGACGGGAGAGGGCCTGGAGGCGATGGCTTTTCAGGCGGACGTGTCGGACCGGAGGGCAGTGGAGTCCATGGTCCGGGCAGCCAGAGAGCGCTTCGGCCCTGTGGGTCTTCTGGTCAGCAACGCCGGTATTGCCGGACAGATGCAGATCCAGGATGTGACGGACGGCGATTGGGAGCGCTACTTCGCCGTCAATGTGAAAGGCGCTTTCCACACGATCCAGGCGGTGTTGCCCGATATGCTGCACGCCCACCGGGGCAGCATCGTCACCGTGTCCTCCATGTGGGGACTGCGCGGCGCGAGCTGCGAGGCGGTCTATTCCGCCACCAAGGCTGCGCTGATCGGCCTGACCCGCTCCCTGGCCCTGGAGCTTGCCCCAAGCGGTATCCGCGTCAATTGCGTCGCTCCCGGCGTAGTGGATACGGACATGGTCCGGGTACTGGGGCAGGAGACCCTCGACGCCCTGGCGGAGCAGACGCCGCTGGGCAGGCTGGGCACGCCGGAGGACATCGCCGCGGCCGTGGCCTTTCTTGTGGGGGAGGAGGCCGGCTTCGTCACCGGTCAGGTGCTCACTGCCGACGGCGGCTTCGTGGTGTAGCGGAAAACGGCGGGTTACGAAAGCGGGATTTCGGCATAACAGGAAGGAGGAGGAGCGATGACCGCAGCGCTTGCGACCCTTGGCTTCATCACCGTGGTCAGCATGATCGCGCTTATCATGGCAAAGAGGCTCAGCCCGACGGTGGCCCTGCTCATCATCCCGATGATCACCGGGACCGTCGCCAGCTTTTTCATCGTCACGGACCCGGAAAACGCCCCCGGCGTGGTGGATTTCTGGACCAACTTCCAGCGGCTGGGGGACTACGTCACCGGCTCCGGCGGCTTGGGAGCCGTGGCGGGAACCGGCGTGATGTTCATTTTCTCCATCCTGTTTTTCGGCGTCCTCACAGATGCGGGGACGTTTCGCCCCATCATCTTCGGCATCACCCGGCTCATGGGAAACGATCCGGTAAAAATCTGCATGGGAACCAGCCTTCTGGCGATGATCGTCCATCTGGACGGCTCCGGCGCGGTGACCTTTTTGATCTGCATCCCGCCCCTTGTTCCCCTGTACGACGCCCTGGGGATGCGCCGCACCACCCTCGCCACCTGCGTGGGCCTCTCCGCCGGGGTCATGAACATTATGCCCTGGGGCGGCCCTACCATGCGGGCGGCGACCGCTTTCAACATGGATGTCATGGAGCTGTTCATGCCCGTTTTTCCTGCTGTGATCGCCGGTCTGGGCTGCGTCCTGATCGTGGACGTGCTGCTGGGCAGAAAGGAGAAGCAGCGGGTCGGAGACGTGCATGCGGTGAATCTCCACTATGGCTGGGTGGAATTGACAAAGGAGGAGCAGGAGCTGCTCCGCCCCAATCTGTTCTGGGTGAATCTGATGCTCATTGCCGCGGCCATCATCGTGCTGCTCTTTTCCGGCTTTCCCCCCGCCGTAGTGTTCATGTTCTTCTATGTGCTGGCGACGCTCATCAATTTCCCCCGGGTCAAGGATACCGCTGCGCGGGTGGACGCCCATGCGAAAAGCGCTCTGATGATGTGTTCCGTCCTGTTTGCGGCAGGTTGCTTCACCGGCATCATGAAAGGGACCGGCATGATCACCGAGATGGCCACCGCCCTCACCAGCGTGATCCCAGCCTCCATGGGGCGGCTGTTTCCCGCGATCGTGGGCGTCATTTCCATGCCGGCCAGTCTGCTGTTTGACCCGGATTCTTTCTATTACGGCGTGCTGCCGGTGCTGGGACAGACCGCTTCCGTCTTTGGCGTGGAGGCGGCGGATGTGGGCAGGGCGGCGATCCTGGGCCAGATGACCACCGGCTTTCCCGTGTCGCCGCTGACGCCCTCCACGTTCCTGCTGCTGGGATTGGCAGGGGTGGATCTGGGTGAGCACCAGAAATGTACCATCCCCTGGGCCTTTCTCATCACGGCCGTCATGCTTGTGTTCTCTGTTTTAATCGGCAGCGTGGCGGTATGAGCGGCAAAATAAATTGATTTGGGGCCGTTTTCCCTCCCCAGGGGGAGAGGAAACGGCCCCAAATCAGTCGATCCGTCTGTGATTCTTTCGGTCAATGCAGCTTTGCCAACAGGCCGGAGCGCTGCAGCGGCCTGCGCAGCGCGATATAGAGAATGGGAGCCACGATCATGGCAAACACCGCGTTGATCAGGGATGCGGGCAGCTTGCCCAGCATCACGGCAAAAACGCCATCCAGCGGATTGCCGTAGACGAAATGCTGGTAGACAAAGGTCTTGAGCATGTACAGCGCCACATAGCTCAGCGCTCCCACAATGCAGCCCACAATGATTCTGGGCGCCTTGTCCCAGAGCCCCCGCCAAACGCTCACCGCGCCGCCCTCGGTTACGTCCTGCAACTCGTCCCCGCCGCTGCGCCCGGTCCGGGCGATCACCGCGCAGACGGCGGCCATGGCGAACTTGCTCACGGTGGTGATGACGGCCTCGTCAATGCCGTAGCCGTTCAGCAGATCGTACAGGCCGGAGCCGATGCCCGCAGCCAGCCCGCCGCTGAGCGGCCCGAAGAGCAGACCGGAGAGCAGGCACATGGCGTTTGCAAAGTGGACCTTGGAGCCCAGCAGGGGAAAGCGGAACATGGTCAGCACATAGACCATGGCCGCCGCCACGGCGATGAATACAATGCGGTAGGTGGTAAAGTATTGTTTTCTGTCCATGACAGTTCCCTCGTTTCCGTTCAGATTCAGCGATCCTTGCTTAAGGAAACGCTGAATAAATCCCCGCGCACGTCTGGCGGCAAATTTTGCGCCCCCCTGCGTTGCAAAAACCTTGAAATACACAAAGTATTCCTGCGGTTTTTGCGCCTTGGCGGACACATAATTTGCTCGCCAGGCGCACGCGTTGATTGAATCAGCGCTTCCTTA
Organism: Oscillospiraceae bacterium; assembly: GCA_017455015.1. Lineage (GTDB taxonomy): Bacteria > Bacillota > Clostridia > Oscillospirales > Oscillospiraceae > RGIG7114. The sequence goes on from JAFTBW010000053.1 coordinate 13,204, forward strand.
ACCAGCTAATCAGCGCTTCTCTTGACATTTTCCCCGGGTTCTGATAGGATCATACCGCAAAACTGATACTGTGTATATATTCAGATTGCATCTTTTTTATGTGGTCAGTTTGACGTGACCACCCAGTTTTTGATTTTTTTATGTGGTCAGTATTGCCGCGCCGGAGGAACGTCATGTATCAGCTCACCATCGCCCTGGAACCGGGAAGCAAGACCCCCATGTACGAGCAGCTCTACCGCTATTTCGCCGGGGAGATCCGGGCAGGGAGACTGTCCCACGGGGAAAAACTACCCTCCAAGCGGGCGCTCTGCGCCCATCTCGGCATCAGCCGCTCCACGGTGGAGACCGCCTACAGCCTGCTGACGGCGGAGGGCTATCTGACGGCAAGGCCCCAGAGCGGCTTCTATGTGTCGGACTATGCAGTGTTTGACGCGCCGGAAGCCGAACCGGCGGACCAGCCGGACACGCAGCCGGAGGTTCCGGTCCCGGCGGAGCTGGACTTCTCAACGGCCTCTGTGGACGTGAGTCTGTTCCCTTACGCCTCCTGGGCAAAGCTTAACAAGGAGACGGTCTACGGACAGCCGGAGCTGTTGCAGCGGGGGGAGCGTCAGGGGGACAAGGCGCTGCGGTGCGCCCTGTGCGCATTTCTCTCAGAGTATCGGGGCGTAAAATGCGCCCCGGAGCAGATTGTGGTGGGCGCGGGCCAGGAGTATCTCTCCGGCCTGCTGCTCCAGCTTCTGCCCCGGGACGGGGTGTTCGGTGTGGAGGACCCGGGCTATGCCGCGATTGCCAACTCGGTCCGCTCCTTCGGGCGGGAGCTGCGCTATCTGCCCCAGGACGGAGCGGGGGTCGCGGTGGCGGGCCTGGAGGCGGCGGGGGTGAGCGTGGCTTTCATCACCCCGTCCCACCAGTTCCCCCTGGGCATCACCATGCCCGCGGACCGGCGGAGCCGCCTGCTGCGCTGGGCGGCGGAGGGAGCGGACCGCTATATCATCGAGGACGACTACGACAGCGAGTTCCGCTATGCCTCCCGGCCCATCCCCGCCATGCAGGGAATGGACACCGCCGGGCGCGTCGTGTACACCGGCACCTTTTCCCGCTCTCTGGCCCCGTCCATCCGCATCGCCTACGCTGTGCTGCCCCCGGCGCTGCTGGAGCGCTACCGCTGCTTCGGCGGCTATCGGCTCTCCACCGTATCCCGCTATGAGCAGGCGGTCATGGCCCGCTTTCTCTCCGAGGGCTTCTATGCCCGCTACCTCCGCAGGGTGGGAAACCTGTACCGCCGGAGGCGGGCTGCGCTGATCCCCGCCCTGGAATCCATCCCCGGCGTCCGGATTTCCGGCAGCGGCGGAGGGATACACTTCCTGCTGACTGACTCCCGCTATTCCGAGCCGGAGCTGATCTCCCGGGCTGCGCTCCAGGGCATTTCCCTCCGTGGCCTCAGCTCCTACTGCCGCCACGCCGTGCCGATCCCCTCCACACTGGTGGTGGGCTACGGCGGGCTGCGGGATGAGCGCATTCCCGACGCCGCGGCGCGGCTGCGGGACGCCTGGACGTGAGGAAAGGAACTGTGAAGAAATCATTTTTCAAGTTTGCCGGAGCATGGGGCGCCGCTGGCGAGGCGGAGGAGCGCCGCGATACTTTGTGTATCGCAAGCGACAACAACGTGGCCAGCGTCGGTCCAGGCCCGGCAAAATGAAAAGTTATTTTTGAACAGTTCCAAAGGACCGGTCAGCGCCCGATCAGGTCCGGCAACTGGGACAGATCCTCTATGACCAGGGTCTCCCGGCCCGTTTTTTCCGTTGGACTGCCCGGCGGATAGAGCAGCACGCTCCGGATACCCGCGTTTTCCGCCGCCAGCACGTCCAGGCTCCGGTCCCCGATATACCAGCAGCGCTCCGGCGCAAGGCGGTGCCGCCCCATCAGATAGAGGATGGCGTCCGGCGCGGGCTTCCGCGGAAAGCCGTCCAGGGCGGTCAGCACCTCCGTAAAATAGGGCGCAAGGCCCGTGCGCTCCAAAATCGCGCCGCAGGATGCGCCCCGGTGGGTGTACATAAAGTGCCGGTGCCCAGCACGCGCCAGGGCCGCCAGCGTCTCTTTCGCATGGGGAATGGGCCGGATGGCGTCGATCGCCCGGTCATTGCGCGCGTTGAAGCGGCTTTTCAGCCCGGAGGCGTCGCAGCCCAGCTTTTCTGCGGCCTCCTCCAGCAGCGCCCCAATGGAGGACCGGCAGGCGTATGCGTAGATGTACTCCGCGCTGTAACCGAGGCCCAGCTCGTCGCAGAGCTCCTTGGCCACCGGGACGATGGCGGGATAGGAGTCCACCAGCGTGCCGTCCAGATCCCAAAAGAAACCGCAGGGTCCCAAGGCGTTTCCCTCCTTTTCCCATCGAATACTTTGACCCGAATTATACCATCCGCGCCGGTGGGGCGCAAGCTCCGGCGGCTCCGTTTCCGGATTTCGCATGCGTGTATAACTCAAAAAATATGAAATTTTCCCGGAACGAGCGTGTCCGGTTCCTCAACTCTTTTTAGATAATCGTTGCTTTTATTTCGCTTTTCCGCCCGCTTTTTCCGGGAATTCGAGGGAACTCCGCATTTTTTTGCGCAGTTCCTTTTTTGCATTGCAGAGAAAAACAAAATCCCGGCATTGTTGACAGAATGATGGGTATGTGTTACAATTATTTTGTTATTTTGGATAAAAAAACAATCGGGAAAGGGGGTATCACGTTTGTATTTCTTCGGTCTGGACATCGGCTCCACCACCTCCAAGTGCGCGATTCTGGGGGAGGACGGAACGCGTCTTGTTGCGACCAGCCTGGTCACCGCCGGCATCGGCACGGCGGGGGCAGAGCAGGCGGTGGCGGAGGCGCTTGCTGCCGCAGGACTGACGCCGGAGGAGGTCTCCGCCTCCGCCGTGACCGGTTACGGACGTCATTCCTGGAAAAAGGCGGACTATGAGGCCAGCGAGCTGACCTGCCACGCCCTGGGTGCGCGGCTGGTGTTCCCGGACGTCCGGAGCATCATTGATATCGGGGGCCAGGACGCCAAGGTCATCAGCCTGGATGCCGCCGGCCGGATGAACGGCTTTCTCATGAACGACAAATGCGCCGCCGGAACCGGACGGTTTTTGGATGTGATGGCGGCAATTCTGCAATTGCCTGTCTCCGCCCTGGGGGACGAGGCGGCAAAGTCCGAAAAACCGGCCGCCATTTCCTCCACCTGCACCGTTTTTGCGGAGAGCGAGGTCATCAGCCAGCTTTCCTCCGGCGCGAAGCGGGAGGACGTGATCGCCGGTATCTGCCGCAGCGTGGCAGTGCGCACCGCCGGTCTTGCCAAGCGGCAGGTCCTGAATGCTCCGCTGTGCATGAGCGGCGGCGTTGCGGCCAACGCTGCGGTGCGGCAGGCGCTGTCCGAGGAGCTGGGTATGGAAATCCTGTACTCGGAGCAGGCACAGTTGTTCGGCGCCATCGGGGCTGCCCGGCTTGCATGGCAGAAGCACAGAAAATAGCGTATTCGATTGTTTATTTTCTTATTTTTCACGAATTGGGGGGATTTTTATGGCTGAGGAAGTCAAAAAGAAAGAGCGTCCGCCGGTAGACCCGAACAGCGCAAAGTACAAGCTGGGCCAGATCGCCGCCAAGGCGTATTCGGACGCCCAGGCGGCCAAGGACCGGGGCGAGATGGTGGGCTGGTGCTCCAGCAATTTCCCGGTGGAGATCCCGGAAACTCTGGGGCTGGCGGTGTGCTATCCGGAGAACCAGGCGGCGGGCATCGCCGCCCGCGGGGCGGGGGCGCGGCTGTGCTCTATCAGTGAGAGCGACGGCTATTCCAATGACATCTGCGCTTATGCCCGCATCTCCCTGGCTTATGCCAAAATCAAGGATGCGCCGGAGCAGAACATGCCCATGCCCGACTTTTTGCTGTGCTGCAACAACATCTGCAACTGCATGATCAAGTGGTACGAGAACCTGGCGGTGGAACTGAACATTCCGCTGATCATGATCGATATTCCTTTCAACCCCGACGACACCGTCTCCGATGCTGAGCTGGCCTATGTTCGCTCTCAGTTTTTGGCTGCGGTAAAGCAGTTGGAGGAGCTGACGGGAAAGGTCTGGCGGGAGGAGCGGTTCCGGGAGGTCATGGAGAGCTCCTGCCGCACCAGCCGGGCATGGCTGGCGGCCACGGCAGAGGCGAAGCACACTCCGTCCCCGTTCAACGGCTTTGACCTGCTCAACCACATGGCCGTCATGGTCACGGCCAGGGGCAAGCCCGAGGCCGCAGACGCCATGGAAACCCTGCTCAAAGAATACCGGGAGAACCACGAGAAAGGGCAGAGTACGTTCCGGGCGGAGGAGAAGCATCGGATCATGTTCGAGGGCATCGCCTGCTGGCCCTGGCTGCGCGTCACCAGCACCGGTCTCAAGAGCCGGGGCATCAACATGGTCACCACGATCTATGCCGACGCGTTCGGCTTTGACTATGACTCCTTTGACAACATGATCCGGGCCTACTGTCTGGTGCCCAACGCCATCAACCTGAATCTGGCGAGGGATAAACGGGTCAAGCTCTGCAAGGCCAACCATGTGGAGGGACTGTTGGTCCACACCAACCGCTCCTGCAAGCTGTGGAGCGGCTTCATGTACGAGATGAGCCGTCAGATCGGGCAGCAATGCGACATTCCCGTGGTGTCCTTTGACGGCGATCAGGCAGACCCGCGCAACTTCTCCGAGGCCCAGTACGACACCCGCGTCCAGGGCCTGACGGAGATCATGCAGGCCAGAAAGGAGGCCGCGGTATGAATGAGGTAAAAGAGATTCTGGCCCGGCTCCACGCAGCCGCGACAAATCCCCGGTCGCTGCTGGAGAGCTACCGCATCTTCGGTAAAAAGGTGATCCTCACCGCGCCGGTCTACACTCCGGAGGAGATCATCCACAGCATGGGCCTGGTGCCCATGGGGGCCTGGGGAGCCGACGTGCAGCTCAACCTCTCCAAGAGCTGGTTCCCGGCTTTCATCTGCTCCATCGCCCAGTCCATCGTGGAGCTGGGTATCTCCGGGGCCTACGAGGGGGCCAGCGGCATCGTGATCCCCACGCTCTGCGACAGCCTCAAGGTGCTGGAGGAGAACTTCAAATACGCGGTCCCCTCCATCCCCGTGATCCCCATGACCTACCCCCAGAACCGCAAGCCCGACTTCGGCAAGGACTTCACGCTGGCAGGCTACCGGCGGGTCATCGCCGATCTGGAACGGATCACCGGAACGGAGTTTAACGAGGAAAAGCTGTGGGAATCCGTCCGCGTCTACAACCACCACAACGCCGCCATGCGCCGCTTGGTCCGGGTGCTCTCCACCCGGCCCCAGATCACGGTCCAGGAGCGCAGCGACTGCTTCAAGAGCGCTTGGTTCCTGCCCAAAGAGGATCACACCGCCCTCATCGACCGGCTCTGCGACCAGCTCGTGTCCCAGGCCCCGGGAACGGCGCTGACGCCGGTCTATGTCAGCGGCATCCTGACGGATTCCCCGGGCTTCAACAGTCTGCTGGACGAAGCGGGACTGACCGTTGTGGGCGACGACGTGGCCGCCCAAAGCCGCCAGTACCGCACCGACGCGCCGGAGGACGTCACGCCGCTGCGGGCTCTGGTGGAAAAGTACGCCGCCATGGACCACTGCTCCGTGCTCTACGACCCGGCGAAAAAGCGCTGTGAGTACATCGCGGAGCAGGCGAAAGCCTCCGGGGCCAAGGGCGTGCTGCTGGTGCTGACCAAATTCTGCGACCCGGAGGAGTTTGACATCCCACTGATCCGCCGCGCCTGCGAGAAGGCCGGACTGCCCTCCACTGTGATCGAGGTGGACCGCCAGATGGTGAATTACGAGCAGGCCCGCACCGCCATGGAGACGTTCCGGGATATGCTGGACGCTTGAGGAAACGCTGAATAAATCCACGCGCACACGTTGATTAAATCAGCGCTTCCTTGACGCCAAATTGAAAATTCAGAACTCAGAATTGAGGATGCGCAATTTGAAAATCAGGAAAGGAACTGCCAATGAGTGAATTGAAACGGCCCCTGGAGGGCGTGGAAGTGGTGGAGTTTGCCACCTTTATCGCGGGACCCTGCTGCTGCCGCTATCTGGCGGACCTGGGCGCGCATGTGGTCAAGGTGGAGGCCCCCGCCGGCGATCCCCTGCGCTACACCGCCGTCAACGAGGGACGGCCCTATGGCGACCAGGAGGACGTGAGCTTTGCCCTGGAGAACACGGGCAAGGAGTGCGTCACTCTGAACACCAAGACCGAGGCCGGCCGGGAGGCTCTGGAAAAGCTGATTGCCCGCTGCGACATCTTTGTGACCAACTGGCGGCAGTCCCCGCTGAAGCGCGCGGGGCTGGATTACGCCACCCTCTCCGCAAAATACCCCAAGCTGGTCATGGGCTATGTCAGCGGCTACGGCGAGAAAGGCCCGGACAAGGACCTGCCGGGCTTTGACTTCACCGCCTTCTTCGCCCGGGGCGGCGTCATGGGGACCATGTACGACAAGGAGTCCTCTCCCATGGTGCCCATCGCGGGCTTTGGCGACCATCAGGTGGGCCTGTATCTGGCCAGCGGTGTGCTGGCTGCCCTGTACCGGGCCAGAGAGACGGGCAAAGGCGATCAGGTCACGGTGAGCCTCTTCCACACCGCCCTTTGGGACATCGCCATCTATCTCCAGGCCAACCAGTACGGCGACCCCTCCACCCGGTACCCCATCAGCCGCAAGGCCACCACAAACCAGCTCAACGTTGCCCACCGCACCCGCGACGGCTATTGGGTGCAGATTTCCATGCCCGCCTATGACAAGCAATACAACAAATTCCTGCCGGTCATCGGCAGGGAGGACCTGGAAAACGATCCCCGCTTCTATCCCCAGACCAACCTCCAGGCACATCTGGAGGAGTTCTACAACATCGTGGACGAGGGCATCGGCTCCATTGACCTCGCGGAGTTTGAGGAGCGGATGAAGCGGCAGGATCTGCCCTACGGCGTATGCCAGACCTGGGACATGGTGCTGCGCGACCAGCAGGCCTGGGGCAGCGACGCCTTCGCCAGCGTCACGTTCCCCAACGGGCAGTCCCGCACCATGGTCCGAACCCCGGTGCTGTTCACCAATACGCCGCTGCCCCCCTACGAGCGGGGCGGCTTCCTTGGGGAGCACACCCGCAGCGTTCTGGCGGAGCTGGGTTACAGCGCGGAGCAGATCGACGCCATGCTCGCGGCGGGGGAGGCCTGCGGCGAGAAGCGCATCGGATAAGGAGCTTCCGGTGCGTCTGATCGAACGACTGATTGAAAAAGCGCAGAGCCACCCCATGCGGGTGGCTCTGCCGGAGTGTGAGGCGGACAAGACCCTGCTGGCTGCCCGGCAGGCGCTGGACAAAGGCATCGCGTTCCCGGTCCTGGTGAACGATCCCGCCGTCATCGCGGAGACTGCCCGCCGCTGCGGTGTTTCCACGGAGGGCATGGAGATCGTGAACACCGCGGACGGGGCGGCGAAGCGGGCTCTGGCGGAGGCATATATGACCTACCCCAGGCGGCGATACGACTTGAATGAGACGCTGTGCCAGATGTCAGACCCCGTTGCTTATGCCATGGTCCTGACTGCCGCGGGGAGAGCGGAGACTGTTTTCTGCGGCCACGTCAGCACCACGAAAAAGGTGCTGATCACCGCCCGGCACCTCATTGGCATGATGGACGGCGTGGACGCCGCTTCCATCGTCGCCCTGGCGGAGATTCCCGGCTACAACGG
>JAFTBW010000054.1 GCA_017455015.1 Oscillospiraceae bacterium
CGCACGCATCTTGCCGGCATTTTTTCCGCCTGATTTTGTCTCGAAATCTTGAAATACACAAAGTATTCCTGCGATTTCTCGCCTTCATCAGGCGAAAAAACTGCTCGGCAATCTGCGCACTTCGATTTAATCAGCGTTTCCCTAAAAGGAGGGTAAAGCCATGTCCCTTTCCGGTGCGATCATCGTTCCCCACCCGCCCCTCATTCTCCCCTCTGTCGGCCGGGGCGATGAGCGGGGCATCCAGGCCACAATCGACGCCTACCGCCGGGCGGCGGCGCAGGTGAAGCAATGGGACCCGGAGGTGCTGATTATCAGCTCCCCCCATCTGGTGATGTACGCCGACTACTTCCACATTTCCCCCTGCCTGACCGCCAGGGGGGATATGGCGCAGTTCCGGGCGCCCGAGACCTGTCTGGAGGTCACATACGACATTGAACTGCGGCGGGAAATCATCAACCGGGCGCAGAGCATGGGCATTCCCTGCGGCACTCAGGGGGAAAAGGACCCAAAGCTGGACCACGGCACATTCATCCCCCTGTGGTTCCTCCGGGAGGCGGGGGTGGACTGTCCCATCGTCCGCATGGGTCTGAGCGGGCTGTCTCCCCTGACTCACTACCGGCTGGGCCGCTGCGTCGCCGAAGCCGTCGAGGCACTGGACCGGCGGGCGGTGTTCGTGGCCAGCGGCGACCTTTCGCACAAGCTGAAAGCCGACGGTCCCTACGGCTTTGCCCCGGAAGGACCGGAGTTTGACGCCGAGGCGGCGGAAATCATGGCCTCCGGCGACTTCCTGCGCTTTCTCACCATGGACGAGGAGTTCTGCGACCGGGCCGCGGAGTGCGGCCTGCGCTCCTTCCAGATCATGGCCGGCGCGCTGGACGGACTTGCGGTGCGCTCTGAAATGCTCAGTCACGAGGGGCCCTTTGGGGTGGGCTACGGCGTAGCGGTGTTCTCCGTCACCGGCTCCGATCCCTCCCGGCGCTATGAGGAGCGATACCTGAACGCGGAGGCGGAGCGGCTGGCGGAACGGAAAGCCGCCGAGGACCCCTGGATCCGGCTGGCCCGGCTGTCCCTGGAAACCTACGTGAAAACCGGCTGCTATCTGGATGAGCTCCCTGAGGACCTGCCGCCGGAGCTGACAGAGGAGCGGGCCGGGGCCTTCGTGTCCCTGCACGTGCGCTCTTCCCTCCGGGGCTGCATCGGCACCATCGTGCCGGTTGCCTCCAGCGTTGCCGTGGAGATCGTCTGCAACGCGGTATCCGCAGGGACCCGGGACCCCCGTTTTCCCCCTGTGGGAAAGGACGAGCTGGACTCTTTGGAGTACAGCGTGGACGTGCTGGGCGCGCCGGAACGGATCGACTCCCCGGAGCAGCTTGACGTAAAGCGTTACGGCGTCATCGTCTCCTGCGGGGACCGGAGGGGTCTGCTGCTGCCGGACCTGGAGGGCGTGGATACGGTGGAAAGCCAGATTTCCATCGCCCTGCAAAAGGGCGGCATCCGCCCCGGCGAGCCCTACACGTTGGAGCGCTTTACCGTGACAAGGCACCGCTGACGCAGACTGCGTGAACGGCGAGCCAATTTTCAGTTGCCATTTTGTATAAGATTTGGTAAGATAGTATACGGATAGGTTTCCTGCTCCGGAGCGGGCGGAGGACACTGACGGAGGATAAACGGTAGAAGGAGTAGCGACATGGCGTATATGCGTCTCGGCGACCTGCTGATTGCCGCCGGAACCATCACAGAGGAAGAACTGGAACGTGGCTTGCAGCTGCAAAAGGGCTCGAAGGACCGTCTGGGAACGGTGCTCATCAGCAACGGCATCATCTCGGAGCAGGAGCTGATCGAGGCTCTGCAGATGCAGCTCGGTATCGAATTCATAGATCTGACAAAGGTCTCCATTCCCACGGAGATGGCGCAGGCCCTGCCAAAGAGCATCGCCCGGCAGTACTCCATCGTCCCCATCAAGCTGCAAAAGGACGAGCTGTACCTGGCCATGAGCGATCCGCTGAACTTCTACGCCATTGAGGAGGCGCGGAAAGCCACCAAGCACCGCATCCACCCCCTCGTGGCCACCTCTGCCGGCATTGACCACGCGATCCAGGTGCTCTACAGCAACGAGGGCGCCGCAAAAGCCATCGAGGAGATGAAGCGGGAGGCCGCCGCCACCGGCGAGGGCGCCACCGCCCAGGAGACCGCTTTCGTGGCCAACCAGTTGGGAGACGACGCGGTAAACAGCGCCCCAACCATCCGGCTGGTGAACAGCATGATCGAGCGCGCCATCACGGAACGGGCCAGCGACATCCATGTCGAGCCCCGGGAAAACGAGATGCTGGTCCGGATGCGCATCGACGGCATGATGCGGCGGATCATGACCGTACCGAAGGATGTGCAGGCCTCGGTCATCTCCCGAATCAAAATCATGAGCGGAATGAACATCGCCGAGCACCGTATCCCACAGGACGGCCGCTTCAACGTGCAGATGAAAGAGAAGAGCATCGACCTGCGTGTCTCCACGCTGCCCACGGTGTACGGGGAAAAGATCGTGCTCCGCCTCCTTGACAAGTCCGGCGGCCGGGTCACGAAGGAGGCGGTGGGCCTCACCGGCTCCGACCTGGAAAAATACGACGAGATGCTCAAGCTGCGCAACGGCGTGCTGCTGCTGGTGGGACCCACGGGAAGCGGCAAAACCACCACCATGTACGCCATGATCAACCAGCTCAACACCGAGGACGTGAACATGGTCACGCTGGAGGACCCCGTCGAGTACAACATCGACGGGGTAAACCAGGTGCAGATCAACGAAAAGACCGGCATGACGTTTGCCAGCGGCCTTCGGGCCATCCTCCGCCAGGACCCGGACATCATCGCCGTCGGCGAGATCCGCGACGGCGAGACAGCGGACATCGCCATGCGCTCCGCCATCACGGGACACATCGTGCTCTCCACGATCCACACCAACGACGCGGTGGGCTCCATCGACCGCCTGCGGGACATCGGCGTGGAACCCTATGTCATTTCCGCCGCCCTCCGCGGCGTCATCTCCCAGCGTCTGGTGCGCCGCATCTGCCCCAGTTGCCGGAAGGAGTACCACCCGGACGAGGAGGAGCAGAAGGACGTCGGCCTGACATACGACCCGGAGCGGGTGTTCTTTCGGGGTACAGGCTGCCCGGATTGCTACAACAGCGGCTACCGGGGGAGGATCGCCCTGTTTGAAATGCTGCCCATCAACCGCCGGGTGCGGACCCTGATTTACGAGCAGCGGGGCCGCGACGCCATCGAGGCGGAGCTGAAGCGGCCGGAAAACGGCTTCGTGTCCCTCCACGACAACGCGATCCGGATGCTGCTGGAGGGCACCACCACCAGCGAGGAAGTGGTCCGCGTCGTCAACGAAAACGACTGATTTCCGGGAAA
>JAFTBW010000055.1 GCA_017455015.1 Oscillospiraceae bacterium
CGAGGCCGTGACGGATGAGGGGCGTTGGTGCATCGCCGGAGGGTTGGGAGGTGGATGACCTCACCCACCACCGGCCCGTTGGGCCGGCGGTCCCCCGGTCGCTTCGCGCCTCTTTTGCCGGAAAACATGCCCCCGGCATGTTTTCTGTTCGGCAAAAGTCCCTGATGGGGGAGGGAATTAGTGCGGTTTTTTCCGTGAGCGCTGTTTTCCCAACTGCACAGGTCGAAAAAATATTTTTCGCTGCCGGCATCAGTTGTTTTCAAGCTCTTTCAGCTCCCGATCCAGGCGGAAGAAGAGGGCAAAGGAGATGAAAATCAGGGCAAAGAACGCCACAGGGACCCAGACGTAGAGGCCGGAGATCGCGCGCACGACGCCGTCGGGCTGGGTGAGGTTCACGGCGCTGAAGCCGGCGGCGGCCAGCGCCAGACCGAACACGGCCGAGCCGATGCCCTGGCCGAGCTTCCGGGCGGCGGCGATACCGGCGTTGCCCATGCCGGCGGAGTAGATGCCGGACTTGTATTTTGTGTAGCGGATCGTGTCCGCGATCAGGCCGAGCTGCATGGCGGTGAGCATGCCCATGCCGATGCCCCGGGCCACGTTGAACACGAGCATCACGGACTGGTGGGGCGTGGACAGGCCGAAGCCCGCCATGCCGACCGCGCTGACCGCCGCGCCCAGGAGGTAGACGTTGCGCTTGCCCAGGCGACCCATCAGCGCGGGGGTGACAAGCTTGATCAGGGAGGAGGCCGCCAGCGTGGAACCCAGCATCCAGCCCATCGCGCCCATATCCCCGATGATATAGGAGGCGTAGTAGGCCGAGCCGCTCAGGTCAAACTCCGTGATAAAGAACGTGAGGACCGTGAACACGAACATCATGACCCAGTATCTGTTGCGCAGCAGGGCCAGCGCGGTCTTGAAGAACGTGCCGGAGCCGGCGGCCCGGGTGGCCTCTACCGGACGGACCGGGTCCGTCACCCGCTCCCGGGTGGTGAAAACCGCGATCAGCGAGAGGATGACCATGCCCACGCAGAACACCGCCAGCGCACCGGTATAGCCGCTCTGGGTCTCGGGGTTGGCGGCGTCACTGGAGAACACGGGCAGGAGATTGACAAACAGGGCGGAGCCGATCAGGGAGCCGACGGTGGAAAAGATGGCCTGGATATTCCCCAACAGCCCCTGCTCCTTGCCGTCCGCAGACAGCAGGGGGACCATCGAAAACTGCGAGATCTGCACGAAGGTGAAGCAGACCGTGCTGAACAGGTTGTAGAAGACAAACAGATAGATATACTTGAGCGCGTTGGGGAAAGAGGCGGGGATCCGGAACAGCAGGAGGGCGGCTATGGCCAGGGGAATGCACATGCGCAGCAGCCAAATCCTTGCTTTTCCGAATTTTGAGCGGGTACGGTCGATGATGTTTCCGGCGATGAGGTCGGAGATCCCGTCGAACACCTTGGACACCGCCACGATGACCGCCACGATGCCGATGTCCAGCAGGGCCACGTTGGTGAGATAGATGGTTAAATAGCTGCTGAAGACGGAGTAAACCGCCATCCAGCCGATGTTGCCGACGCCGAAGCCGAGGCGTTCGCCCCAGCCGAGCCTTGTCCCCGACTTGCCGGAAACAGCCGTGATATTTTGCATGACATCTCCTTTTCTGTAATGGTTCAAGTGAGTGAATGTAACCACTGAATGATGTTTTCCAGGACCTCCGCGCTCTCCGGCAGCTCTGGCATCAGAGAGGGGAACGCGTGGCCCAGGTGTTTGCCCTCGGGATAGTAGAGCAGCGCGCAGGGGTGTCCCGCGGCGCGCAGCGCCCGCTCAAAGCGGAGCGTGTAGTCTCTGAGGAAATCGCCGCGGCTGCTGGTCAGCAGCACGGGAGGCAGGGCGGAAATGACCTGCGGGTGCTCCGGGTCCATGAGCGCCAGAAAGTCCCGGTCCCTGCAGCCGTCGCCGTAGAGGTCGCGCCGGTATACCATGCCGATGGGGTCCGGGCGGGCGGTGTAGAACATCCCGCTGAAGCACACCAGCGCCCTTGCCCGCAGCGGAGGCGGCGCGCAGCCCAGGGCCTTTTGCAGGATTTCGGAGCGGCCCAGCGCCAGGGCGTACACGGACAGGAACGCGCCGGCGCTCTCGGCGAACACCGTGACGCGCCCGGGGTCGCCGCCAAAGCGCTCCAGGGCGCTCTCCGCAAAGCAGAGCCCGGCGCACAGGTCCGCGATCTCCCCGCGGGCGTCCGCGTCGCCCAGCAGGCGGTATTCCAGGGAAAAGACCAGGAAGCCCGCCTGGGCCAGGACGGCGCAGAAGCGGCGGTTGATTTTCCGGTCGCCGGTGAACAGTCCGCCGCCGTGGACCATGACCGCCACCGGAAGCGGGGCGGAACCGCGGTCCGCGGGGAGGCAGACGTCCGCATACAGCGCCGCGCCCTCCGCTCCGGAGTAGGGGAGGTCGGGGTGCTCGGCCACGTCCGGGGGCGGCGTCCAGTCCCCGTTTGCAAGGTTCGGATTTTTTTCGCCGTACCTTTTCGCGGAATTGCTGAGCCAGTTGAGGATCTGATTCATCGCCGCCTGTCAGCCGCTTCAGTCCTCGTAAAAGGAGTCGTAGGTGGAGGCGTTGAAGAAGAGGCCAAGCAGCTCCATGAGCTTGCTCATGTCCGGCATCTTTCCGGCCTCGGGCGCGCCGCTGCCGTCAGGAGCGGCTTTCTGGGGCATGGCAGGGCCGTTGCAGCCCATACCGGAGGCCTGAGCACCCTGGGGCTGTGCGCCCTGGGGTTGTGCGCCCTGCGCGCCCTGCTGCGGCATGAAGGGCGGCTGGAAGCCCATACCTGGCCGCGGCATAAAGGGCATGCCCTGGGGCATCGTTGGGCCGTTGCAGCCCATGCCGGGGGCAGGGGCATTGTTCGCGCCCTGGGGCTGCGGGTTATTTTCGCCCTGCTGCGGCATGAAGGGCGGCTGGAAGCCCATGCCGGGCCGCGGCATAAAGGGCATTTGCGGCATGGCAGGGCCGTTGCAGCCCATGCCGGGGGCCGGAGCATTGTTCGCACCCTGGGGCTGGGCGTTATTCGCGCCTTGAGGCTGTTGCTGCATGAAGGGGAGCTGGCAGCCCATGCCGGCCATCGGCGCGCCCTGCTGGGGCATGAACGGAAGCTGGCAGCCCATGCCGGGCTGGGACATAAAGGGAGGCATGCCCTGGGGCATCGTCGGGCCGTTACAGCCCATGCCGGGGGCAGGGGACGGGGCGCCGGACTGCCCGCCGGCGTCCGGCTGCTGGCCGGAGGCGTTCTGCTGCCCGTTGGGAGCCTGGAAGTTCATACCCAGCCGGGGCAGAAAGGAGAAAAGGATACCCACGCCAGGCATCGACAGAAACGGAATACCCATCATGGGGCTCTGCGGTCCAAAGGGCGGCTGGAAGCCCTGGGGCATGAACGGAATGCCCATTGGGGGCTGCGGTCCAAACGGCGGCCGGAAGCCCATGCCCTGCTGGGGCATAAAGGGAAGCTGGCAGCCCATGCCGGCCGCCGGTGCGCCCTGGGTCTGTGCGCCCTGCGCGCCCTGCTGGGGCATGAACGGGAGCTGGCAGCCCATGCCGGCCATCGGAGCGCCCTGGGTCTGCGCGCCCTGCTGAGGCATAAAGGGAAGCTGGCAGCCCATGCCGCCCGCCGGTGCGCCCTGGGTCTGCGCGCCCTGCGCGCCCTGCTGGGGCATAAAGGGAAGCTGGCAGCCCATGCCGCCCGCCGGAGCGCCCTGGGTCTGCGCGCCCTGCGCGCCCTGCTGGGGCATGAACGGGAGCTGGCAGCCCATGCCGGCCGCCGGTGCGCCCTGAGAAACCGCACCCTGCGCGCCCTGGGCCTGCGGGTTCATCTGCATCATATTCATCAAATTCATCAAAAACTGGAGCATGGTACCGCTAACCTCCTCAAATGTTGTGTTCGTTGTCTGGCCGGGAGCGCTGCGCTGCGGGATGAGATTTTTCAGCATGCGCAGGATCAGTTCCGGGTTCACGCCCTGGGGGAACGGGCTGCCCGTCCCCTGCTGCGGCGCGGTGCCGGGCCCGTTGTGGGATTCCTGGCTGCCCAGTTGGTTCATGATAAAGCTTGCGTCGATGTTGTCCAGCTCCTCCGGGATGCCGGACCAGGTGCCGATGCCGTCGATCAGCGCGGGCTCCAGGACCACATCCACCAGCCGTCCCTGCCGGCGGACGGGCGTGATTTTGAGCCGCGTCCCCTTGGTGTTGCCCTTGATGATGCTGTAAACATCCACCTTGCCCGTGGGCGTATAGGGGATCCGGTCCGTGATCACGCACTGACCGGGCAGATTGCTCTCCGCGATCTTGCCGTCCCGGACAAACACGTTGTACAGGGCCTGGCGCACCGTCTGGATGCTGTTTGCCGGGTTCCCCGCGAGCTGCACATACAGGACGGGGACCGTGTCGTGGATAAACTTGTCATACTCCGGGGCCAGACCGCAGTCCTCGATGTCCGGCTGGTCGGAGACGGCGGACTCCACCAGACCGGCGTCAAAGCGGACGCCCTCGTTGTTCACGAAGAACTTGTTCATCCGCCCGATGCAGGTCATGCTGCCATCCCCGTTGACCGCCACCAGATCGTAGGTGTTCAGGTAGCGCTCTCCGTCCACCTCGTCCAGCTCAAAGAACACCTCGGAGCCGATGCGCCCGCAGCTCACCGAGGGGGTGCTCAGGAACAGGACGCCGGTGCGCTCTCCGTCCGAGAGATCGTAAAACTTTTCGTCGTCCTCGTTGAAAATCTTGACCTTGACGCCCGGAAGGGGATAGCCGATGGCGGCATCCTCCCTGCCGGGGTCGGCCAGGATGCAGGCTCCGCCCACCTCCGAGAGGCCGTAGCCGTTGACGATGCCCACCTTGCAGCCGCATTTCCGGAGGAACTCCTCATAGCGCTTCTTGGCCTCGGCGGGGAGGTACGCGCCGCCCAGCACCACGAGAGACAGGCTGCTCAGGTCGATGGCAGCCCCGCTCTCCATCCACTGGGTCAGCACGATGTGGGTGCCGAAGAAGACGTTGATTCCGTACTTGGCGATGGCCTGGGCGAACCGGGGATTGAACGCGCCCATGGGGATGGTCACCAGCGTCCCGCCAAAGGCAAACGGCAGGTGCATCATGTCCACCACGCCGTAGGAGCCGGAGAGGTCCATGATCATGCAGGTGCGGACATTGCCGCGCAGGGAGGCGAAGCGCTCATTGCGCAGCAGCCGCGCCACCGCCTCGTTGAAGCCCCGGTCGGACAGCGGAATGGGCTTGTGGATGCCGCTGGTGGTTCCGGAGGTGTGGATGATCAGCGCGTCGTCTATGTTCGTCTCGCTGGCGTATGTGATGGGGTAGGCCTCGTAGCGCTTGAGCAGCTCGTCCATAAAGAGCGCGCCGGAGGAGCGCTTGAAGCCCAGATAGTTCAGCCGGCTCATGAGCCCCATGCCCTGGGGCGCGAGGGGGCCGCCGACGGCGTTGTGCAGCACGATGACGTTGCGCAGGCCCAGCTTGTCCTTGGTCTGCATGACCCTGCCCAGCAGCTCCGGCTGGAGCTGCAGGTTCTGGTCGCAGAGGATCACGTCCGTGATCTGCTCCTTTTGAATGGTCTTTTCCCAGCGGTCCGCGTCGATCAGGTCCAGGACGTTGACCATGGAGACGGAAGCACCGGTCATGTTCAGCGCGTAAAACGCCATGATGGCCTCCGAGGCGGCGGCGGACACCATGCCCACCCGGGAGCCGTTCCGGTCCGTAATTTGCAGGGCGGAGAACACCTCGGCATAGCGCTCCCACTTGCGGAACATCTGCCGGTAGGTGTAATCCCGCGTCCCGCCGGTCAGCGCCAGCGCGTCCAACTGCTCTTCGCTGCCGGAGTTCAGCTCTTTGATAAACTGCCAGCTCTTCTGCTCGATGATCTCGCCGCTGGCGATGCGGTCATCCAGTGTTTTTGTGATTTGCTGTTTTTTTGGCATGACACCCTGTCCTTTCTGCATTTTTGCTGATTTCTTCTGTCTATGGAACTGTTCAAAAATAACTTTTCATTTTGCCGGGCCTGGGCCGCCTCTGGCCGCGTTGTCGTCGCTTGCGATACACAAAGTATCGCAGCGCTCCTCCGCCTCGCCAGCGACGCCCCATGCTCCGGCAAAATTGAAAATTGATTTCTTCACAGTTCCTATCTTCCACGGCAGCCGCCGTTATTTGTTTTGGATCGCTTCCCGCGTGGCATCATACGCGATCTTCGCCTGCTCCTCGAACCAGGCGAGCATCCGGTCGGTGGCGTCCAGGCTCTGGGGCAGGAGCGGGTTCAGCGCCGGGAACGCGTGGCCCAGCTCTTTCTCCCCGTAGTAGACCAGATGGGAGACCTTTCCGGCGTTTTTCAGCGCCTTGTGGTACATCAGGGTGTAGTTGTTCAGGAAATCGCCCCGGCTGGTGGAGAGGAACACGGGGGGGAGATTCAGGAGGATCTCGTCATGCTCCGGGTTCATATACTGGAGGAAATCCGGGTCCATCTCTTTCTCGCCGAAGAACTGGTCCGCCAGCAGCAGGCCGACGGGGTCGCGCCGGGTGGTGTAGAACATGCCGGAGTGCAGGCCCAGCGCCTTGAAGATCATGCGGGACGGGTCGTAGCCGATGGCCTGCCGCAGCTTCTTGGACTTTCTCATGGCCGCCACATAGATGGCAAGATATGCGCCCGCGCTCTCCGCCGTCAGGAACATCCGCGTGAAGTCCACGTTGTAGTCCACCAACATTCTTCCGATCAGGTCCAGGCCCGCGCACACGTCGTCCAACTGCTCGGCGGAGTTGGCCCGGGGAGCCAGGCGGTACTCCACGGAGAAGACCAGATATCCCCGTCCGGCCAGCACCCGCGCATACTGGCGGGAGGCGGCGCGGCTGCCCACCACAAGGCCGCCGCCGTGGATGGTTACGATCACGGGCAGCTCCACGTCCTCCGCCACCACAGGCTTGAAGATGTCCATGGCCAGCGGGACCTCGCCGCGGTTCATGTAGGGATTGTTCAGGTGCTCCTCCACCTCGAATTTCACACCGGGAACGGCGCTGGCGTCCCCCTTGTCCTCAAACTTGTCCTGCAGGTCGCTGGCCTGGACGCGCTCCAGAATGATGCGGATAGCCTCGCGCTGGAGCAGTTTTCCGATGTTTCCGATGTTGCGGTTTGAAACGTTCATCTTTGTGAATTCTCCTTCCCATTGCTTGCGGCGCCGTGCCGTCCCCGCTTTTTCCGGGGAAAGGGCAGCGTCCGCGGTCCGTCTTGTTTCCTCTTGTCCTTATTATTAAATAGTAATAACAAGGTTGTTCAGCCCCATCGCCGGGACGTAGGTCACGTCCTTTGCCAGTCCCACGATGATGCGGATGCCCGCGCCGGAGGCCGGGTCCTCGGGATGGTTGCGCCGCAGCCAGTCGGCGGGGTCAAAGGGAGCGCCGTTGTCGCGCAGCCGGATCACCTGGGAGTCGGCGCGGTAGATGAGCCGCAGGTCGATGCTGCCGGGCTTTCCCTCCCGGAAGCCGTGGCTCACGGTGTTCCCGGCCATCTCCTCCACGAAGAGGGAGGTCATATAGGCGACCCGTTTGGGCGCGCCCTTTTCCCGACAGAACGCCATGACAAGGCCGGAGACCTTCATCACGTCCTCCATGCTGCCCATGGCCGCCTCAAACAGCTCCTCCGGCTTAGGGCCGAAGTCCTCCGGCAGCAGCAGCATATCCCCGGGCCGGAGGGAGAAGCGCCGGTTGCGCAGGCAGGGGAGCAGCACGCAGACCAGCAGGACCAGAATACCGGAGACGGCAAAGCCCAGCTCCACGCCGGCAAGGCCCAGCAGCTTGCCGAGTGCCAGCACGCTGAGGATGGGGAACACGCCCTCCCGCAGCACGTCGATCAGATAGTTCAGGCTCAGCCGCCGGGTCCCCTGATAGGCCCCGCTGAGGGAATAGCTGACGGCCCCGAACAGATACTGCAAAGCCATGAAGCGGATGAACCGCGCGCCCTGGTATCGCTCGGCCTCGGCGGAGGGGTCCACGAACATCCCCGCCACGGGGCCGGCCAGGAGCAGCAGCGCCGCGGCGATGGCGGCAAAGACGATGAGCACCGTGCGCAGGGAAAGGCCCAGCGCCTGCTCCATCCCCCTGCGGTCCTCCTCTCCGTAGAGCAGGCTGCAAATGGTGGAGGTGGTGGAAAACAGGCCCAGCGCCACCGCGTTGATGATGGAGAACGCCGAATTGCAGACGGACATGGAGGCGACGGCCCCCGCCCCGGCGATGGCCAGCAGCAGCGCGTTGTAGCAAAACCCGCGCAGCGCCTGGCTGCCCATGGAGATGGCGTTGGGGATGCCGCAGAGCATGACCTCCCGGATGTCCCCCGGACGCAGGCCCTGCCGGGTGAGGCCCAGGATGCGGTCCTTTTTGCGGAAGTGGGCCAGCAGGACCAGGAAGCCCATCAGATTGCTCAGGGAGGTGGCAATCGCCATGCCCCACATGCCGCCGTGGAAGATCACGGCGTTTGCCAGATCGAACACGATGTCGGCGGCCAGCGTCACGCCCATGGTCACAATGCCGCGCTTCTGGTCGTTGTCCAGCATCATGAGTCCCGTGAGGGAGATGGACAGGCTCATGGGGACGATGCCGAACGCGTAGCCCCGCATATAGTCCGTCATCATCTGCCGGACGGTATCGCTCGCGCCCGCGCCCAGGGCTCCCGCAATGGCCGGAGCCGCGGCGAACAGCGCCACAGCCACCACAGCGCAGATGGCGGTCAGCGCGATCATCGCGACAGAGAACACCTGCTTCACCCGGTCCTGCCGGGCCATGCCCATGTACCTGGTGCAGACGACGCCCAGCCCCGGCCCGAACAGGGAGCCGAACAGGCCGCAAATCTGGACCACCGGATTGATCAGCCCCGTGGCCGCCACCGCGTCCTTGCCGAGAAACTGTCCGGTCACGATGGCGTCGATCATCACGCACAGCACGCCGGAGACGATGCTGATCACGGTGACGCTCAAAATCCCGGAAAAGGTGCTTTGAATCAGTTTGCTGTTTTTCTCCATAGACGCCATCCTTCCGTTGCCCTTTTTTCGCTTTTTTTGATTATTGATTATATAAAACTTGCGGTGGAAAGTCAACATCAAAATACGGCCAATCACGCATCAAATTGCGCCAAATGAGGCGGCTTTTCAGGAATCTTCTGCGAATTCGGAGAAAAAAACTGCCGCCTTGCCGAGAGGAAAGGCGGCGGCATCGCAGTTTTGCATATCCCTGCGGCTCACCCGGCAACCCGCCGCGCGCCCACAAAGGAGTTGACGTAATAGGACTCGACCAGATTGGTCCGGACTACGCCGGTGGAATAGGTGCCGGCGTGGATCATCTCACCGTTGCCCACATACAGGCCCACGTGGCCGATGTCGTCGGGGCCGGAGCCGAAGAACAGCAGATCGCCCGGCTGGAGCTGGTCGTAGCTCACGCTGTAGCCGTTGCTGTAAAAGATGTTCTGGGCGACCCGTTCCAGCTTGTAGCCGAACTGATTGTAGATGTAATTCACAAAGCCGGAGCAGTCAAAGCCGGTCTCGGGACTCATGCCCCCCCAGGTGTAGCTGCAGCCGAGGTAGTTGGCGGCGGCAGCGGCGATCTGCTGGCCCGTGGAAACGGCGGCGGCCTGGGTGGCGGCGGCCTGTCCCAGCCTGCCCTCGGAGGAGGTCAGGGAGTAGTTCACCAGATCGCTGCGGATGTAGCCCGTCACGCCGTCCGCGTCCATGACATGCAGCCAGGAGCCGGAGACGCCCAGCACCGTCAGGTCTCTGCCGGACTCCACATAGGAGCGGGAGATTTCCGTCCCCACGCCCGCGCCCTGGCGCAGGTTCACGTCCGTTCCGCCGGTCTCGGCGGCGTAGACGTAACTCCCGTCCAGCGTCTCGGAGAAGCGGGTATAGTTGGCGGATACGTAGCCCGTCATGCCGTTGTAGGCCACCTTGTACCAGCCGCCCAGCGCCTCCTCCACCAGGAGGAAACTGCCGTTGGGGATCACCGTCAGGGCTTCAGAGGCGGTGCTGGCCTTTTCCCGGAGGTTCAGGCCCGTGTCGTAGGTGGTCACCGTGGCCCCGCCGATGGTGTCGGCCAGGACCGGCGCCGTCAGCAGCGACAGGCTCAGCACGGCCGTTGCCGCCCGTTTCAACAGCTTGTTCAGTTTCATCTGTTCGTTCCTCACATTCCCGGCCCTCCCGGCATTTTACCGGAATTGCCGTTCAGGAGGCGCCTCCTACATCCGCTGGGACAGCGCCCGCTCCAGCCACACCGCCGCCACGTCCATCGCGGCGTACAGGCTGTCCTTCTCCGTCTTTTTCACAACCCGGTCCCGGCTCTTGACATCCGCCGCAGTGAGCTGAAGCTGCACCGAAACCTTGGTGGCAACATCCAGATCCTTGACCTTTTTGCTGTCGAGCACCTGTAACATAATGACATACTTGTCAGCCATGCTGCCGTAGTAGATCAGGTTGTCCTTTCTCCGAAGAGGGCGTCCCTTATAGGTCAGCGCTTCCGTTTTTCCAGCCATTTTTGATCCCTCCCTTAACCGATTCATGGCACGGATTGTAACATATCGCCCGGGGAATGTCAAATCCTTTACCGCTCTTTCCCGATTTGAAGCATTCAAACCGGTTTTCATCGGATTTTGTCTCGAATATGCGGGGGAGGAATGTCACATATTGAAACCTATTCTTGCATCATACTTGCATCGTTTTTCCCTATTTTTTCCATATTTGATTGCATTTCTGTTATTTTTCGACTCCCAATTGTCGCATTGTTCCCGGCCCTGCCGCAGCGTACCGCCATTTCCTCCTTTTTCCTTTTTGAATTTATTTGATATTTACTTTGCCGCTTTGATGTGCTATCATACCTGTATCTTGAACGCAATTCTTGCAGAACGCTTACAAAAACAAAGGAGATTTCCGCCCATGGGCTACGATCCCGCGGTGCTGCCGGTGGAGGAGCGGCTGAGTCTGGAGCTCAGGAGCCTGTACCACTCCAAGGGCTGCCGCCTGTACCGGATGAGCAAATTTGAGGAATACGACTTTTACGCCCGCAACAAGGACTTTCTGATGAGCGACAGCGTGATCACCTTCACCGACGTGGGGGGAAAGCTGATGGCCCTGCGGCCGGACGTGACGCTGTCCATCGTCCGGGGGAGCGGGGACGCCCTGCCGGGGCTGCGCAAGCTGTTTTACCATGAGAACATCTACCGCCCCTCCGACCACGGCGGCCCGTTCCGGGAGCTGCCCCAGGTGGGCGTGGAGTTCCAGGGGGCGGTGGACCGCGGAGCGCTGCGGGACTGCCTGTCCCTGGCCGTGGGCTCCCTGGCGCTGCTGAGCCCGGAGTACCGGCTGCGCTTAAGCCACCTGGACCTGACCGCCCGGCTGCTGGACGCGCTGGAGCTGTCCCCCGAGGACAGGCAGCGGGCCGTTATCTGCATCGGCGCGAAAAACCGCTCCGGTCTGGAGGAGCTTTGCCGCGCTGCCGGCGCAGACGGGACCGCCATTGGAAAGCTGTCACAGCTCATGGGCTTTTCCGGCCCGCCGGACAGCGTGCTGCCCTCCGTCCGGGCGCTCTGCCCCGGGGACGCCGCTGCGGACGAACTGGAACGGGTCACATCCGGTCTGCCCAACATCAGCATCGACTTTTCCATCGCCGGAAACCTGAACTATTATAATGGTATCGTGTTCGAGGGCTACGTCAGCTTCGCCCCCAGCCGGGTGCTCAGCGGCGGGCAGTACGACGGCCTGATGCGCAAGCTGGGTCGCCGGGACAGCGCCGTGGGCTTCGCCGTGTATCTGGACCAACTGGACCGTCTGCCGGAGGAAGGGGGCTGGGGCAAGCTGTGAAGACGCTGAACATCGCCCTCCCCAAGGGGCGGCTGGGAGAAAAGGTGTACGGCCTGTTTGCCGCCGCCGGCTTCGGCTGTCCCGGCATCCTGGAGGAGAGCCGGAAGCTGATCTTTGAAAATGAGGAAGCGCATCTCCGCTACTTCTGGGCCAAGCCCTCCGACGTACCCATCTATGTGGAGCGGGGCGCGGCGGATGTGGGCGTGGCGGGCAAGGACATATTGCTGGAATACGCCCCCAACGTCTATGAGATGCTGGACCTGGGCCTGGGCAAATGCCGCATGGCCGTGGCAGCCAAAAAGGGCTTCCGGGACGACCGGCTGCGCACCCTGCGGGTTGCCACCAAGTTCGCCCGCTGCGCCCGGGAGTATTACGCCGCCCAGGGACGGGATATCGACATCATCCGCCTGACCGGCTCCATCGAGATCGCTCCGATCCTGGATTTGAGCGACGTGATCGTGGACATCGTGGAGACCGGCACCACCCTCCGGGAGAACGACCTGGAGGTGGTGGACACGGTCTTTCCCATCAGCGCCCGCCTGATCGTGAACAAGGCGTCCTACGAGTTCAAGGGCGACCGGGTGGACGAACTGCTCCGGGGATTAAAAGGCATGACAGAGTAAATAACCCGGGGCGGAAGTGCTTCCGCCCCGGGAAAAGGGAAAAACGTTTTGACAAGCTTTGACATATCTGCTATGATACCGGTAACCTCCCTGGAGGCCACCGAAAGGGGCAGAGGGCGGCGCTGAAACAAGCGGCGGCGGTTTGGCTACATATCCCCGAAAGGGGGTGGAAGCCGTGCGAATTACGTTCCACATCGGGCAGTTCACTGTCACGATCATCGTAAAGAGCAGAAACCGCCACCCTGCACGGTGACGGTTTCTTAACAAAAACCAAACTGTCATAGGGCCAAACCGCTGACCGCAGCGCCACCCTCTGTTTCCATTATAGCCCATTTCCCCGCGCTATGTCAAGGGAAACGCTGAATAAATTCCCGCGCACGCTTGACGGCAAATTTTGCGCCCGCCTGCGTTGCAAAAACCTTGAAATACACAAAGTATTCCTGCGGTTTTTGCGCCTTGGCGGACACAAAATTTGCTCGTCAATCGCACACGTTGATTTCATCAGCGCTTCCCAAGGGGAATATGATCACACAGACGGAGGAAGCGCATATGATATCCATCCTGCGCTACGGGGAGATCCCCGATGCGGAGATTTTTGACAGAGTGACCCCCCAGAGCACCGTTTCAGGGGCCGTGGCGGAGATCCTGGCCGAGGTGCGCGCCGGCGGCGACGCGGCGCTCTTAAGCTGCGCCGAGCGCTTCGACGGGGCCAGACCGGAGCCGCTGGAAATCGGGGAAAAGGAGCTGGACGAGGCCATCGCGGCGGTATCTCCGAAGTTTCTGGAGGTGCTGGAGCGCGCGGCGGAGAATATCCGCGATTTTCACCGCCACCAGGTGCGCAGCAGCTTTGTACTGAATGACCGCCCCGGCGTGGTGCTGGGACAGAAGGTGCTGCCCATTGAAAAGGTGGGCCTCATGGTCCCCGGCGGCACGGCCCCCCTCAGCTCCACGGTGCTGATGGACGCTATCCCCGCCAAGCTGGCCGGCTGCGGCACGCTGGTGATGATGACCCCCGCCGGGAAGACCGGGCGGGTGCACCCCTCCATCCTCGCCGCCGCCAAGGTGGCCGGGGTGGACCGTATCTTCCAGGTGGGCGGCGCCCACGCCGTGGCGGCTCTGGCCTACGGGACCGAGAGCGTGCCGAAGGTGGACAAGATCGTGGGACCCGGCGGGGCTTTCGTCAGCGAGGCCAAGCGGCAGGTCTACGGCCTGGTCAGCATCGACATGATCGCGGGCCCCAGCGAGATCCTGGTCATCGCCGACGGCGGCAGCGACGCGAAATGCGTGGCGGCGGACCTGCTGAGTCAGGCGGAGCACGACCGCATGGCCTCCGCCGTGCTGGTGACGGACTCCCTTGCCCTGGCAAAAGCCGTGCAGGCGGAGGTGGAGCGGCAGCTTGAGACCCTGCCCCGGCGGGACATCGCCCGGGAGAGCATCGACCGCCAGGGCAAGATCATCCTCACGCCCGATCTGGACACCGCCGTGCAGGTGGCCAACCGCCTGGCCCCGGAGCATTTGGAGCTGTGCGTGGACGAGCCCTTCGCCTGGCTGGATCGCATCCGCAACGCGGGCAGCGTGTTCCTGGGGCGGCACTGCCCCGAGGCCCTGGGGGATTACTTCGCCGGAGCCAACCACACCCTGCCCACCTCCGGCACGGCCCGGTTCTCCAGCCCCCTCAGCGTGGACGACTTTGTGAAGAAGTCCCAGTTCATCTATTATACGAAGGACGCCCTGGCCCAGGTCGCGGAGGACATCGCCCTGTTTGCCCGGGAGGAGCAGTTGGAGGCCCACGCCCGGTCCTGCCTGGTGCGGCAGGAGCCGGAGGCCCCCCGGACCTGCGACAAGTCGTTTCTTTGAGGATGCACTGAATAAATCCCCCCACGCGCCCGGCGGCAAATTTTGTGCCCGCCTGCGTTGTCAAAGCTTGCAATACACAAAGTATTGCTGCGCTTTTCCGCCTTGGCACAGTCCAAAAATTCTTCGCCATAATTGTGGCATTTATTTCCGGACAGTGCCTTAATCAGTGTATCCTTGATTCCCTCATCCGGCCCTTCGGGGCGCGAGTGCTTTGCACCTATCCCTCCCCCACAAGGGGGAGGGGGGACCGCCGGCCTAACGGGCTGGCGGTGGGTGAGGCCATCTACCTCCCATCTGTCGGCGATACTCCCACGCCCCTCATCCGCCCCAGTGTGCGTACGGGGGCACCCTCCCCCGGAAGGGGAAGGAAATAAAACATAGAGGATAAGCCTATGAGCAGATTTTTCAGTCAGGAGAAATTTTCCGCCCTGACGCCCTATGTCCCCGGCGAGCAGCCCCGGGACCGGAGCTATCTCAAGCTGAACACCAACGAGTCCCCGTACCCCCCCTCCCCAGCGGCAATGGCATACGCGGCGGAGCACACCCGCAGCCCGGAGCTGTACTCCGACCCGGAGAACCTGGCGCTGCGGCAGGCGCTGGCGGACACCTACGGCGTGGATGTGCAAAACGTGACCGTGGGCAACGGCTCCGACGAGCTGCTCAATTTCGCGTTCATGGCTTTCTGCGACCGTTCCCGCCCCGCCCTGTTCCCGGACCTCACCTACGGCTTTTATCCCGTGTTCGCCGCGGTGAACGGCGTGCCGTACCGGGAGATCCCCCTGGACGGGGAATTCCGGGTCCGCGCTGCGGACTACGCGGGGCAGAAAGGCACTGTGTTCCTTGCCAACCCCAACGCCCCCACAGGCATCTGCCTGCCCCCGGACGCCGTCCGGGAGCTGCTGGAGCAGGACCGGGAGCGGCTGCTGGTGGCGGACGAGGCCTATGTGGACTTCGGCGGGGAGAGCTGCCGGGCCCTGCTGCCGGAGTATGACAATCTGCTGGTCATCGGTACGTTCTCCAAGTCCCGCTCCATGGCCGGGGCGCGGCTGGGCTATGCCATCGGGTCCCGGGACCTGATCGGGGACCTGAACACGATCCGCTACTCCGTCAACCCCTACAACGTCAACTCTCTCACCGCCGCCTTGGGCATCGGGACCCTGCTGGACGGGGACTACACCCGCCGCTGCTGCGCGCAGATCATCGCCAGCCGGGACTATGCCGCCGGGGAGCTTGGAAAGCGGGGCTTTGTCCTGACGGAGAGCAAATCCAACTTTCTGTTCGCCCGCTGCCCGGACATCCCGGGGAAAACGCTGTATCAGGCCCTGCGGGACAGGGGCATCCTGGTGCGGCACTTTGACAAGACGCGCATCATCGACTATAACCGCATCACTGTCGGCACCCGGGAGCAGATGGACCGGCTCTTGGAGGCCATAGATGAGATACGAAAGGAGCTGAGGCCATGAGGACAGCGGAAGTGCAGCGGGAGACCGCCGAGACCTCCATCGCCCTGAGCCTGGACCTGGACGGCACCGGCCACAGCCAGATCGACACCGGCGTGGGCTTTCTCAACCACATGCTGACACTCTTTGCCCGCCACGGTCGCTTTGATCTGGTGCTGCGCTGCCGGGGGGACGTGGAGGTGGACGACCACCACAGCGTGGAGGACATCGGCATCTGCCTGGGCCGGGCGTTCCGGGAGGCGCTGGGGGACCGGCGGGGCATCGTCCGCTACGGGGACACCGCCCTGCCCATGGACGAGGCGCTGATCCTCTCCGCCGTGGACCTGTCGGGCCGGGGAATGCTGATTTACGACCTGCGCTTTGAGACGGAAAAGATCGGGACCTTTGACACGGAGCTGGTGGAGGAGTTCTTTACCGCCTTTGCCGCCAACGCGGGGATCACCCTGCATTTGCGGCAGCTCTCCGGCAAAAACAGCCACCACATCGCCGAGGGGGCGTTCAAGTCCGTGGCAAGGTCCCTGCGCACGGCCGTGTCCATCGA
>JAFTBW010000056.1 GCA_017455015.1 Oscillospiraceae bacterium
CCGGAGTGCCATCTGCTCTACAACGTGACCACCATGGCCACCACCTGGCACACCGTCGCCACCAAGGACGTGCGCCTGCTGCGCCGCCAGCTCGACACCGTGTTCGCCCTGCCCGGGGAGTACACGTTCCTGAACTATCTCCGCTGCCATGACGACATCGGCTGGGGCCTGGATTACGACTATCTGGAGCACTTCGGCGCGGTGCAGATTCCCCACAAGAAGTTCTTAAACGACTACCTCACCGGCAAATGGGCCGGCAGCCCCGCCAGAGGGGAGCTGTACAACGACGATCCCCGGCTGGGGGACGCCCGACTCTGCGGGACCACCGCCTCCCTCTGCGGCCTGGAGGCCGCCCGCTACGAGCGGGACGAGAGCAAGACGGAGTGGGCAAAGCGCGCCGACCTTGCCCTCCACGCCTATATGTTCACCCTCAGCGGCATCCCGGTCCTCTATTCCGGGGACGAGATTGCCCAGGAGAACGATTACGGCTACCACGACGACCCCCTGAAAGCCGCCGACAGCCGCTACCTCCACCGGGGCGACTTCCGCTGGGATTTGGCGGAACGGCGCAGCGAGGAGGGGAGCGTGGAGCACGACATCTTCACCGGCATCGGCAGAATGGAAGCGCTGCGGCGCGCGCACCGGGTCTTTGACGGTCAGGCGGACACCTGGACCATCGACACCGGCAGCAACGCGGTACTGGGCATCGGCCGCTACTGCGAGGGGGAGAAGCTGCTGGCCTACTTCAACTTCTCCGAGACGGAAGAGCACGTCTGGCCCCCCGAGGACGGCGAACTGACGGATCTCTGGACCGGGAACCGGTTCCCGGCCGGCCGGGTCACGATCCCCTCCGGCGGCTTTGTGTGGCTGCTCCGGGACTTCAGGCCGGGGGAGGGGAAGCAGGCGTGAACCGAAAGCTGCTCTTTCTGGATATCGACGGGACCCTGACCGTTCCCGGCACCAACGTCCCCCCGGACAGCGCCCTCCGGGCCATCCGCGCAGCCCGGGCGGCGGGCCACAAGGTCTTTCTCTGCACCGGGCGGAACCGCGGCATGCTCTCCCCGCTGCTCCAATACGGCTTTGACGGCTATGTGGGCTCCTCCGGCGGCTACGTGGTCTGCGGAGAGAAAGTGCTCTATGACTGCCCCATGACCGAGGACCGGCGGCGGCTGGCCATGGACCTCTTCCGGGAAAACGGGGTCTTTCGCACCGTGGAGGGGCTGGAGCACAGTTGGTGCGACGAGGGCCTCAGCACTTTTATGGGCTCTGTCGGCGGCGGCAACAGCGAGCTGGAGCGCTGGCGCCGTGCCCTGGAGGCGGCGCTGGGCATCCTGCCCATGGCGCAGTATGACGGCAGCCCCATCTACAAAATCATCTTCATGTGCGAAAACGAGGGACAGCTTGCACCCGCCCGGGCGGCCCTGGAGGAGGACTTCCAGTTCGTTATCCAGGATGCCCCCGCCCCCGGCTGCGTCAATGGCGAGCTGGTGAACCGGCGCTTTGACAAGGGCGGCGGGGTCCGGCGCGTGGCGGAGGCCCTGGGAGCGGACATCGCGGACACCGTCGGCTTCGGCGACAGCATGAACGATTTGGAGATGATCCAGACCGTGGGCTATAGCGTCTGCATGGAAAACGGCTCCCCGGCCCTTAAGGCCGCCAGCAACATGGTCTGCCCTGCGGTGGAGCAGGACGGTCTGGCGCGGGCGTTCCGGGATTTGGGGCTTGTTGAATGTTGAATAAATTATTTTCCGAATCCGGCAAAAAATTTGTTTACATTTTAAGGCGCTTATTGTATGATGTCTCGGGCGGAACCGCTCCGTCCAAGAAGAAAAAAGGAGAAGGGTATTATGGCACTGGACTACCGGAAATGTGCGGAGGAGATATTCTCCCACCTGGGAGGTCGGGAGAACATCATCTCCGCCGCCCACTGCGCGACCCGGCTGCGGCTGGTCATCGCGGACAACAGCAAGCTGGACGCAAAGGCTCTGGAGGAGGTTGAGGGCGTAAAGGGCATGTTCAACTCCAACGGACAGCTCCAGCTTATCATCGGCACCGGCACTGTCAACAAGGTCTACGACGAATTCCTGGCGGTAACGGGCATGACCGCCGCCACCAAGGACGACGTGAAGGCCGCAGCGGCCTCCAAAATGCCCATCTGGAAGAAAATCCTCAAAACCCCCGGCGATGTGTTCGTCCCGATCCTTCCCGCGATTGTGGCCTCCGGCCTGATGATGGGCCTTGTGGAAGCCATCCCCAAGTTCGCCCCCGCATTCGGCCAGACCGACTGGTTCAGCTTCCTGGATCTGGTGGCCAATACCGCCTTTGCCCTTCTGCCCGTGCTGGTAGCCGTCTCCTCCGCCCGCGTGTTTGGCGGCAACATCTTCCTCGGGGCCGTCATCGGCCTCATGATGGTCCATCCCGCGCTGATCAACGCCTGGACCGTGAGCAACTACGCCCCCGGCGAAATACCAACTTGGCATCTGTTCTTCTTCAACGTACAGCAGGTGGGTTATCAGGGACACGTCATCCCCGTCATTCTGGCGGTACTGCTGATGTCCACCGTGGAAAAATGGCTCCATAAGCACGTGCCGGAGATGATCGACCTGTTCGTCACCCCGCTGTGCACCGTTCTGGTCACCTCCTTTATCACCTTCACCATCATCGGACCCGTGTTCTCCGTCTTTGAGACCTGGGTGCTGACCGCCGCCCAGTGGCTGATCACCGTGGGCCACGGCATCGGCGCCGCCATCATGGGCGCGATTTATCCGTTCACCGTGGTCATGGGCCTGCA
>JAFTBW010000057.1 GCA_017455015.1 Oscillospiraceae bacterium
CGGCACCACCATTTTGCTGGTGGAGCAAAACGCCCAAATGGCCCTCTCCGTGGCCGACCGGGCTTACGTCATGGAGACCGGCAAGATCACCCTCTCCGGCACCGGCAAAGAGCTGGCCGCCAGCGAGGAGGTCAAAAAGGCATATTTGGGCGGGTAAACACGCCAAAAAAACCGCTGCGAATTCCCCGAACAGGAGAATCCACAGCGGTTTTTTGTTTTTTTCGCTCTTTGCAGGTGTTTCGCGCCGGTTTTCCGTCCAGTCAAAAGACGCGGGGACGGTTTTCCACGTCCCAAACTCCAAAAAAAGCAAGAACAAAGGATTTCAACGTCGCCGACGCGTTCTAAGACGCAAAATGATAAGGCGTGGTACAGCTCGAACCGTAGCGTTTTCCACACGCGCGCGAAGCGCAATTTTCTGTGCGCAAGCGCTGCTATGACCATGTTCTCGAAACGCGGTTTTCCCGGCAAACCGTCCCTCGGTCTTTCTTCCGGTATCGCGCAACGGTTCCGGCTTTGCAATGGGTCGCCTTTTGCCTGTGCGGCCCTGCGGCATGGATGTTCTTTCGTCTGGCCATTTCAAGCCCTTCTCCGCTTTCTGCGCAGGGCTTGCTGCGGAGGAGGGCATCGAAAGGGGAGAGCGCCGGAGGGCGGCGCACTGGCTTTGTCCCCCAGTCTTCAGCGGAGATCGGAGCCGGAGGCGGGCACAGGCTCAGGGCCGGTGAGAATGAGGGCGGTGTTCGTCTCCGCGTCGTAGTCTACCTCAAAGCCCAGGGCTTCGCCCAGGTTGCGCAGTTGGAAGAAGTTGTTGCCGCCCAGGTTGTAGACCAGCAGATCGCTGCGCTCCGCTCCGTCGATGCAGAGGGTTTGGGGACTGCGCACCGCCGTGGCGGAGCGGTCCTCCCCCTGGACCAGCTCGCCCCCCACGGGTGTGTAGTGGGCGCCGGTTTCCACCAGAACCGTATTGGTCTCCGCGTCCCAGTCCACGGAGAAGCGCGCCGGGCTGTCGGTCAGCAGCATCGCCAGGTCCCGGAGTTTGAAGTAGTTG
The DNA here is from genome assembly GCA_017455015.1 of Oscillospiraceae bacterium. GTDB lineage: Bacteria > Bacillota > Clostridia > Oscillospirales > Oscillospiraceae > RGIG7114. Next base: position 1,046 of record JAFTBW010000057.1, read on the forward strand.
TAGCCGTCGATGTTGTACATCTCCACCGTGCGCTGCACGCCGTCCACACTGAGACTCTGGGGACTCAGTTCCACTTGGGGCGCGGGCCAGCCCTGTTCGGGCGGGGTTTTGCCCTGCTCCGGCGGAGTCTCTCCCTGCTCCGGCGGAGTCTCCCCCTGCTCCGGCGGAGTCTCCCCCTGCTCCGGCGGAGTCTCCCCCTGCTCCGGCGGGGTCTCCCCCTCTTCGGGCGGGGTCTCTCCCGACCCGGGGGCGGCGGAGAGGTTGGCTTTCAGCGCCGTCAGCTCGTCCTCGCTCAGGCCAATGCCGCGCAGATACGTTTCCGCCAGCGCGGCCAGGTCGGCGCTCTCCAGTTCCGACACGCCGTAGGCCTGCCGGAGGCTTTTGATGATGTTGCCCTCGGCGATGGTATCATAGCGTTCGTTTCCTCCGGTGAGGCCGTAATAGTTATAATAGGTGCGCATGTAGTCCGCCACCACCTCTTCATAGCTGGCTCCCATCAGGCATTCCAGCAGGGCGGACACGAAACCCACCCGGTCCTTGCCCTCGGTGCAGTGGACGGCGTAGACGCCGGGGTTGGCGGCGAAGTGGCGCAGGCCCTGGGCCAGCCCGGCTTGGAAGTCGGCGGTGCTGAAGTCCAGACCCAGGCACAGGGCGATGTAGTTGGTGCCGGCGTAATAGCTGTCCGCGAAGCCCGCATAGGATAGCAGCATGTCCAGGGAGTCGGTCATATTCATCACCACCGTGACCCCGGCCTGGGCGATGGCCGCGTCGGCATAGCTGTTGCGGTTGTGGATGGGATTCACCGGGCTGGCACAGCGGTAAAGGACGCCCTCGCCCATGCCGGTTGTGGTGACGGCCCGAAAGTTGGCAAACTCCGCGTCTGTCAGTTCAGGATAGTCCGCCCGGATGTCGCTGTAGTAGACCGAACGTCTCAGGTATTCGTCATAATAGCCTCCGGGCGCGTTCGGCTGGATGGGTTCGGCCTCGGACGGAAAGGCGTCCGTCAGACCGGACAGACTCAGGACCAGCAGCAGGGCAAGGAACAGTACAGGAACCTTTTTCATGGATTCTTCGCCTTTCTTTCCATCAAAATTTATTACATTTATTACACTTGTACTATAACATGGCAGTCGGCGGAACGCAAGGTTTTCTGCGTTCCGCCGACTGGAATCCATATGCCGCTCTGTTCCCGGAGCGCTGGACTGCGCAGAGCCCTGGGGTCTGTCAGCCGCGCGGGGTTTCCGGCCCGCAGCCGGCTTGCTTCTCCTCCCGGAACACCCAGCCCTGCTGCACCCGGAACGACACGAAAAACAGCGCCAGGTCCACTACGAACTTGATCAGCGTCGTCAGCACCCCCGCGCCGGAGCTGGCCCAGCGGGACAGGAGATACACAAGTCCGGCGGAGAGAAGCATCTGCGGGATGGCGAGGCAGTAGTAGCGGAGCATCGTCCTGCCAAACCCGCCCGCGCCGTGGAAGACCACGGATTTGTTCAGGTTGAAGTTGAGGAAGCTGGAGCAGGCGCGGGCCAGGACCGTTGCGCAGAGCACCGCGCTGCCCTCCGACATGTCCCAGGCCTCCACCCTGGGCTGGAGCAGCAGCCGCACGACGTAGAACACCAGCAGATCCAGCCCCGCCCCGGCCAGGGAGGACAGGAGATAGAGCAGGATGAATTTGTAGATGCGGATGGAGTCCCGCACGGGCCGGAAGTGGCTTTCGCTGTTGTCGTCTTCATAGACGGTCTCGATGGGCAGCTCCCGGAAGCCCACCCCCATCCGCTTCATGTCCAGCAGCATGTTGGTCTCGTACTCAAAGCGGTCTCCCCGGACCTGCAGCAGGGCGGGGAAG
>JAFTBW010000005.1 GCA_017455015.1 Oscillospiraceae bacterium
ATCTCGCCCGGCCTGGGAAAGGTCCCGCCGCCGGCGAGCGCCGTAGCGGACACCGTATGGTGCGGAGAGCGGAAGGGTCTGGTGCAGACGATGGGATGCCGGCGGCTCGTGAGCCCGGCCACCGACCAGATCTCGGTGGACTGGATCATCTCCTCCCTGCTCATGTCGGGCAGGATGCCGGGCAGACGCTTGGCCATCATGGACTTGCCCGCGCCCGGCGGGCCGACCAGCAGGATGTTGTGACCGCCCGCGGCGGCGATCTCCAGCGCGCGTTTGACGTTCTCCTGCCCCTTCACGTCGGCGAAATCCGGCAGGGGCAGCTCCTCGGCGTGCACGTCCGGCACCGGGGAGGGCGCTATCGTCTCCTCGCCCTTCAGATGCCGGACGAGCTGCGCGACGCTCTGCACCGGTATGATCTCCACCTTTTCGGCGAATGCCGCCTCCGAGGCGTTCTCCGCCGGGACAAAAAGCTGCCTGACCCCTTCGCGCTCGGCGGCGATCGCCATGGGCAGCGCACCCGCGATGGGCCGCAGCTCGCCGGTCAGGGACAGCTCGCCGAGAAAGGCGCAGTCCGTCGGAGGCGTCCTGATCTCCCCGGTCGCGGCCAGAATGCCGACCAGCATGGGAAGATCATAGAGCGTGCCGACTTTTTTCTTGTCCGCCGGGGCGAGATTCACGGTCATGCGGCTGACCGGGAAGCGGAAGCCGTTGTTCTTCACCGCGGCGCGCACGCGCTCGCGCGATTCCTTCACCGCCGCGTCCGGCAGGCCGACGATGTCAAAGGCGGGCAGGCCGTTGGAGATATAGACCTCCACCGACACCGGATAACCGCCGATGCCGCTGACGCCATAGCTTTTTACACTGGCAAACATACTTGTTTCCTCATGAGCAAGGAGCCCCTTGGGGGCCTTGCCGGACTTTATTTTGATCAGTTCTTTTTTCGGGTCCCCGCAGATCGTTTTACCGCAGCGCTGTGATAGGCGGCAGCGACAACGGGGGCGCCGAGAACAAGCACAAACAAAGTCGGCCACAGTCCAGGAGCTGGCTTCTGCCGAAAACGGACATACCGCTCTTCATTGATGCTTAACTCGTATATATCTCCATCGTGAACTTTGACCTCGGCTATCACGCCGGAGACCACCGGCTTCTCGGGTATCCGGATCAGCGTACGGGATGTCTCGATCGCATCCTCCAGCTCCCCGTGTTTGAATTCACCCTTGATCTGCCACCCGTTGGGACGGTCCGCCGTATACAGGATCCAATAGGAACCGCCGCCTCTTGCGGGACCGCTGTGATGCTCAAGACCTGTCACGATCACGTCGCGGCTGACGAGGTCGTCATAGACAAGCATTTCGTTTCTGCCTCTGAAGGCGATGATCGCAAGAAAGAGAATCATGGCGATCCATACCAGGACGGCGGGGTGCATCTATTCGACAGTCTCAGCAACGATATGGAGCTTCCCTTTAGTTTCCCTGCGCATACAGAACTTCCTTTGAAATGGGGCGGCCGGAAGGGCCGCCCGAATGGTCTTCTTGCTCCTATTGTCCCTGATAAAACAAAAGTTGATCCTCCGGCTTTGGTCGGATCTATTCCTCGACCTCGCCGACGACCGCGATATGCAGCTCCTCGAGCTGCTTCTGCGTGACCTCGGAGGGCGCGCCCATCATCACGTCCTGCGCGCTCTTGTTCATTGGGAAGGGAATGACTTCCCGGATGGAGTCCTCGCCGGCCAGGAGCATCACCATGCGGTCGATGCCCGGCGCGATGCCCGCGTGGGGAGGCGCGCCGTAACAGAAGGCGTTGTACATGGCGGGGAACTTCTTCTTCACGTCCTCCTCGCCCAGACGCACCATCTCAAAGGCCTTGATCATGATCTCGGGGTCGTGGTTGCGCACCGCGCCGGAGGACAGCTCCACGCCGTTGCACACCAGGTCGTACTGGTAGGCGTAAATGTCCAGGGGGTCCACCTCGCCCCGCTCGGCCTTCAGCAGGATCTCCAGCCCGCCGTTGGGCATGGAAAACGGGTTGTGGCAAAACTCCAGCTCCCCGGACTCCTCGCCGATCTCGTACATGGGGAAATCCACGATCCAGCAGAATTCATAGCGCTCCCTGTCCATGTGGCCGGAGCAGGCCGCGCCAAAGGTCTTGATGGCAACTCCGGCGGCTTTCTGGGCCAGGGATTTCTTGCCGCAGGTCAGAATGACCAGCGTGTCGGGGGCAAGACCAAGCTTTTCCGTCAGGGCGTCCTTTTGTTCCTGAACGAACTTCGCCACGCCGCCGGCGATCGCGCCGCTCTCGTCCACCTTGAACCAGTAGGATTTGATCCCGGCCTGGACCTCGCAGTCTCCGAGCAGCTTGTCGATCTGCTTTCTCGTCAGCTTGCAGCCGGAGATGGGAACCGCCTTGACCTCGCCCTGGGCGAAAGGCTCAAAGCCGCAGCCGGCCAGCTCTTCCGTCACGTCCCGGGCGGTCAGGTCGATGCGCAGGTCCGGCTTGTCCGTGCCGTAGGTCTCCAGGGCCTCCAGGTAGGGAATGCGCCGGAAAGGCGGCTGAGAGGCCACGTTATACGTTCCATATTTGGCGAAAATGGGAGGCAGAACCGCCTCAATGACGGCAAACACGTCCTCCTGCCCGGCAAAAGCCATCTCCATGTCGAGCTGGTAGAACTCGCCGGGGCTCCGGTCGCCTCTGGCGTCCTCGTCCCGGAAGCAGGGGGCGATCTGGAAATAGCGGTCAAAGCCGCTGGTCATGAGCAGTTGCTTGAACTGCTGGGGCGCCTGAGGCAGGGCATAGAACTTGCCCGGGTGCTTCCGGGCGGGGACCAGGTAGTCCCGCGCTCCCTCGGGAGAGCTGACAGTCAGAATGGGGGTGGTGATTTCCAGAAAGCCCTGCTCCGTCATGGCCTGCCGCAGGGCGGCGACCACGTTGCAGCGCAGGACAATGTTTTCCTTGACTGCCGGGTTCCTCAGGTCCAGATAGCGGTATTTCAGCCGGGCGGACTCGTCCGCCTCCCGGCTGCGGTTGATTTCAAAGGGCAGCTCGTTGTAACGGCAGCGGCCCAGGACCTCCAGATGCTCGATCACGACCTCGATGTCTCCGGTGGGCAGCTTGGGGTTCTTGCTGCTGCGCTCCCGGACAGTGCCTTCCGCGGCGATGACGGACTCCTTGTTCAGCGCCCGCAATTGGGCGATCAGCTCCGCGTCCTCCGTCACAAGCTGGGTGACGCCGTAAAAGTCCCGCAGTACCGCGAAGACCAGGCTGCCGCCCACCTCCCGAAGATTTTCAAGCCAGCCGCAGAGCCGGACGGAGTGTCCGGCGTCAGAAAGCCGCAGGGCGCCGCAGGTGTGTGTACGGTTTTGTGTCATGGGATAAATGCTCCTTTTTTTGTTATCTGGTTTCCCCTCATCCGTCGCCGCCCTTGCATGAGACGGGCGGCGACACCTTCCCCCAGGGGGGGAAGGCTGATTCCCTCATCCGTCACCGCCCTTGCATGAGACGGGCGGCAACACCTTCCCCCAGGGGGGGGAGGCTGATTCCCTCATCCGTCACCGCCCTTGCGGGGGACGGGCGGCGACACCTTCCCCCAGGGGGGGAAGGCTATTCCGAAATGACTTTTACATTCCGCTGCTCGGAGATCACGCACAGCACGTCGATAACCGCCCGGTCTGGGGTGACCAGGGCCTGCGCGCCGGTGATCAGATTTTTCAGGGAGATTTTGCCCTGCGCGATCTCATCGTCGCCGATGATCGCGGCAAAGGGAAAGCCCAGCTTGCCGGCGTAGCTCAGCTTGGCCTTGAACTTCTTCTGCTCTGTGTAGAGCTGGGCGCGGATGCCCGCGTCCCGGAACACTGTGGCGGTCTTTACCGCGAAGCCCAGGTCCTCCGTCATGGGGATTACCAGCACGTCCGCCGGGGCGGTCAGAAGCGCGTCCGAGAGCATTTTTTGCTCCTGCAGCACATAGAACAGCCGCGTCAGACCGATGGAGATGCCCACGCCGGGCAGGGACTTGTCCGTATAATACTCCGCCAGGTTGTCATAGCGTCCGCCGGAGCAGACGGACCCGATCTCCGGATGATCCGTCAGCATGGTCTCGTACACGGTGCCGGTGTAGTAGTCCAGCCCCCGAGCGATGGTGAGGTCCACGGCGAAGTTCTCCTCGGGTACGCCAAACTCCGGCAGATAGGCGGTGACGGCCCGAAGCTCGTCCAGACCGGCGTCCAGTATTTCATTTTTGCCACGGTAGCTCTCCAGCGCGGAGAGCACCTCGGCGTTCGTGCCGGTGATGGAGATAAAGGCCAGAATTTCATCCGCCTGTACTTCGCTCAGACCCGTGTCGGAGACCAGCATTTCCCGGACTTTCTCTTTTCCGACCTTGTCCAGCTTGTCCACGGTGCGCATGATGTCTGCGCCCCGCTCCGTCAGACCAAGCATGGCGTAAAAACCGTTCAGGATCTTGCGGTTGTTTACCCGGATCACAAACCGGGTCAGCCCCAGACCGGTGAGGGTGCGGCAGATGACGGAGGGGATCTCCGCCTCGTTGATGATGTCCAGCTTCCCGTCGCCGATGATGTCGATGTCCGCCTGATAGAACTCCCGGAAGCGTCCGCGCTGGGCGCGCTCCCCGCGGTATACCTTTCCGATCTGGTAGCGCCGGAACGGGAAAGAGAGGCTGCCGTAGTTCAGCGCGGCGTATTTCGCCAGAGGAACGGTCAAATCAAAGCGCAGCGCAAGGTCGCTGTCGCCCTTGGTAAAGCGGTAAATCTGCTTTTCCGTCTCACCGCCGCCCTTGGCCAGCAGCACCTCGGCGGCTTCCACCACCGGGGTGTCCAGAGGCGTAAAGCCGTAGAGACTGTAGGCGCGGCGCAGTGTTTCCATGAACCGCTCCATTTTGACCTGGTCCGGCGGCAGCAGCTCCATGAAACCGGACAGGGTGCGGGGCTTGATTCGCTCCATATCGTTATCTCCTTGTTTTCTCAAATAGTTTCCTCAGATATGCCAGGCATATCTGAGGAAAACATGCGAATATGCAGTGCAAAGGAAACGCAAAAGCACAGGCCGCATCAGCGCTTTCTCGGGTTCACAATGTTCCGCCAGTCCAGATCGCCCCGGCGCAGGCCGTGGATCAAAACCTCCGCAGTGGCGGCGTTGGACGCAAACGGGATGCTGTAGCGGTCGCAGAGCCGGGCGATCTCGTTCACCCTGGCCTGCCCGGCCACGTCGTCCGGGTCGCAGAAGTATAGCACCAGATCGATTTCGTTGTAGGCGATCCTGGCCCCGATCTGCTGGCTGCCGCCCTGGCTGGCGGGGAGGCAAAGCGTGATCGGCAATCCCGTGGCGTCGCTGATCAGTTTCCCTGTCGTTTTGGTGCCGCACAGCGTGTGTCCTGCCAATATGCCGCAGTAGGCAATGCAGAATTGCACCATCAGTTCCTTTTTTCCGTTGTTTGACATGAGGGCGATGTTCACGATCACACTTCCTTTCCGTTTCCGGTTCAGCGAGCTTCTTCCTGTCCATTCTGTCACATATAATATAAACTATGTTTGCCCGAAGCGCAAGCCCCAATTTGAAAAAAGTGAGATATTTCAAGGCTTTGCGGGCACGACCCACCGTCGCGGCGGGGGAGGGCGCGGGAGCTCTCAGCGCAGCAGCGTTCCCTCCGCCTCCAGCTTCATGGTGCTGTCCTTGAACGCAAAGTAGTAGTCCAGAATGTCCCGGGCGATTTTGATGACGGAGGCGCCGGCCCGACCCTTTTCCACGGCAATGGAAATGGCGATTTCCGGCTCCTCGTAGGGGGCGTAGCAAATGAACATGGCGTTGTTGGTCCGGCCCTCGCCGATCTGTGCGGTGCCGGTCTTGGCCGCCACGGTGTAAGGCGTGTCGTAGAAGTAAAGATAGGCAGAACCCACCATGGGGTCTGTGACCACGCCGCGCATGCCCTGGTGGACCGCGTCGTAATACTCCTGGGGAGCCTGGACCACGGATAGGATCTCGGGCTTTCGGGTGTAGATTTCCTGGCCGAAGTCATAGCTGTAGACGCTTTTCAGGATAGAGGCGCTGTGGCGGGTGCCGTTGTTGGCGATTGCCGCGCAGTATTCCGCCATCTGCAAGGGGGTGAACTCGCTTTCGGCCTGTCCGATAGCGGCCTGGATGGCCTCGCCGGCGTAAACGTCACGCCCGTATTTCTTTTGGAAATACTGGTCCGTGGTCATGATGCCCACCTGCTCCGCAAGCTCGATCCCTGTGCTCTCTCCCAGTCCGAAGAGCTTGGCGTATTTGGCCTGGAGGCTGATCTGCAAAAAGTCGCCCACGGTGTAAAAGTAGAAGTTGCAGGAGTTGGTGATGGCTCCCGCGAGATCCAGGGTACCGTGAAGGCCCTGGCCATAGATCCAGCATTTCGGGGCGTAACCGATGTCCGCATACTTGGTGTATATGCCCTCGCACTCCATGGTGGTGGTGGTGTCGATCTTCCCCTCCAGCAAACCGGCCATGGCGGTGCAGGGCTTGAACGTGGAACCGGGGGCGTAGGTGCCCTGGAGGGCGCGGTTGAACATGGGGCTGTTCTCCTCCTGGGTGACGGTGACAAAGTCGTCGGCCAGGGCCTCGGCGATGTTGTAGCTGGGCCAACTGGCGATGGCCAGCGGCTCCCCGGTGTTCACATCCACCACGCAGGCGGAGCCGCCGGTGATGAGCTGCAGCTTGTCGTTGGGGTCCCCGCCGTAGAGGTCGATCTCCTCGTTGTCCGCCACACGCTGTTCGTTCTCCTGGACGATGTAGGAGTTCAGCGCGTTTTCCGCAGCCTCCTGCAAACCCAGGTCGATGGTCAGATAGACGTGGTCGCCGGGAACCGTGTCCTTGGTGTAGGTGGTGGAGGTGACGACGCCGCTGGCGGTGCGGGTGACTTTTGCCAGCCCGTCCGTACCGTGCAGATAGGACTCAAAGGCCAGCTCCGCGCCCTCCTTGCCCACCCGGGCGTCCAGCTCATAACCCAGGTCCCGGTATTTCTCCACCTCATAGTCGTAAATCATGCCCGTGTAGCCCAGGATCTGGGAGGCATAGGTGGTGTTGTAGTCCCGGATAAAGCTGATATCGACTGTGAAGCCGGGAATGTCCCGCTCCATCAGCTCTGTGATCAGGTCCATGCTCACGTCCTCGGCGAACACATAGTCGGAGGTGGCAAAGCCCTCGATATAGCGGGAGTTCAGCTCATAGCGGATGCCGGCGATGGCCCGGCTCTCCTCCGCCGTGTAGCTGCTGTCGATCTGATAGCGGGAGCGCATATAGGCCAGAATTTCCACCGCCGTGGCGTTGGCGTCCAGGCCCTTTTCCCGGAGCCAGGCGTTCAGCGTCTCCTGCTGGATGTCGCTCATGCGGGTGAAGGTGAACGGCGGGGATTTGGAGATGGGCAGGGTGTCCGTGTAGCTGTCGCCGTAGGAGGTGATGGTGTTCACCAGGTCCAGGATGTGGGCGTTGGCCTGGGCGATCTCCTCGGCGCTGCCGCCGCCGAACAGCTTGTCCGTGTCGATCAGCAGATTGTTGCAGGTGCGGTTCTCCACCAGGATGCGGCCATAGCGGTCGTAGAGGTTACCCCTGGCGGCGTTGACCCGCACATCGGAGACCACGTTGTTCCGGCTCGCCTCATAATACTCATTTCCCTTGACGATCTGTAAATTGTACAGCGTCACGCCGAAAACGACGGTAAGCAGGAACGTGACGATGGCGAGGAAGGCCATGCGGCCGGGGTTGATGAGCTTTTCCATAGTTCTCCTTTGCGAAAATGTCCGCTTTCCTCAGTCCCCGCTCTGGTCTGAGAGGGCGATGGCCTTTACCGAAAAATAAGCGGGAAGGCAGAACGGGAGGGACCAGAGGATTTGCAGGCCCATGACCGGAAGCAGATAGAACAGGTTGATGGAGCGGAAGATCCAGAAAGGGATGATCTGGCAGACGGCGGTGATGACAAGCGCCGCTGCGGAAATCACCACATAACCTGGAAAGCGGCGGTTGAGATAATACTTTCCCAGTATGCCGGCAGCGAAGCCATAGGCGGTGAACAGCACCATGTACAGCACCGTGCTCTCGGAGTAGGCCATGTCGGTCTGCAGTCCGGCAATCAGGCCAAGGACACCGCCCCAGACGCCGCCTTCCCACAGCCCGACGGCCACCGCGATGACCGGGACGAAAAACGGCTTGACGCCCAGCGGGGCAAGCACGGCGAAAACCGTGGTTTGGAGCCAGATGGCGACCAGATCGCACAGCAGATAGAGCAACGCCTTTCGTATTTTTTCCAGGTTGATATATTCCAGAAAGACCATGATCTTGTCCTTGTTCTATCAATTGATTACTCGATGATCTCAAAATCCTTGATGATAAAAATCTGACTGAGACGGCTCACGTCCACCGTGGGCTGAATCACGCCGTAGGTGGCCTGTCCGCCGTTTTCGGTCATCACCGCCGTGATGACGCCGATCATCAGCCCCGGCGGGAAGGAGCCGCCCCGCCCGCTGGTCAGAACCTCGTCCCCGGCGAAGATCTGCGCTCCCGACGTGAGGTAAGCCAGCCGCGTCTGACCCTGGCGCATCAGGGCAAAGTCCCCGGTCACCATGCCGGCATAGCTGTACACGCCCACCAGCGCGCCCACGTCCATATCCACGTCGATGATGCTGCGGATCGTCGCCCAGTCCGTGCCCAGCTCCATTACCTGGCCCACCAGCGCGCCGTACTCCGTGATGACGCAGTCGCCCAGCTCTATGCCGCTGTCGCTGCCCTTGCTGATGGTAAAAGCGGAGATATAGTTGCTGGGGTCCCAGGAGACGATTTTGGCGGATTCCAGCGTCATGTTGGTCTGGTGCTGCGCCCAGTCGAAGAGGGTCCGCAGGCGCAGGTTTTCCTCCTCCAGATTGGCGTACTCCCGCACCTGCTCCCGCAGGGCGGCGTTCTCTGCCCGGAGGGAGTTGTTTTCTTCGAGGATCAGGTCGTAGTCGTAGATATACCCGTAGAGGCGTTCCATCCAGCCGTACAGGGCGGTGGTCGCCCGCTGCAGCGGACCCATCATCGTGCCGTTGGCGTTTTGGAGGAACCCAGCTCTGCCGCTCCGCAGGGCGGCCGAGGCTCCGATCACCAGAGCCAGGATCAGCACGATAACGGCCATCCGAATGCCGTATTTGGTAAGATAATGCTTCAGCTTCACGCAGTTCCTCCGTTTTGACCGGGCTTCCGGCCGGGATCCATTTTCAAATCAGCTCCACGCCAAAGCGGCGCAGCGCCTTTCCCAGGGCGCAGAGGGGCAGACCCATCACGTTGAAGAAATCCCCTTCGATGCGCTCCACAAAAAGACTGCCGATCCCCTGGACGCCGTAGGACCCGGCCTTGTCCATGGGCTCGCCGGTGTCGATGTAGCGCGCAATCTCCTCGGGAGAAAGCGGCCGGAAGAAAACCAGGGAACGCTCCGCCGCGCTTTCCTCCCGCTCACCCAGGATCAGAGTGAAGCCGGTGTAAACGCTGTGGCTCCGGCCGGAGAGGGCGGTCAGCATCCGCTGCGCGTCAGTGCGGTCCCTGGGCTTGCCCAGAATGGCCCCGTCCAGCACCACCACGGTGTCCGCTGCGATCACCAGCTCCTCGGGGGAGCGGAGAAGCGCCACCTCTCTGGCTTTGCAGCGGCTCAGGTCCGTCACCAGCTCCGCCGGAGCAAGCTCCGGATTCGGATGCTCCCCGCCCCTGGCGGGGACGATTTCCAAATTCCGCACCCCCAGCATCTGCAGCAGCTCCCTGCGCCGGGGGGAGGCGGAGGCCAACACGATCTTGGTCATTCCACACCTCTGTAGTAAAGCCCGCGGGTCATGCCGTTGGGCTGAAATCCGCTGAAGCCCTTGTAGCTCTGCACCACCTGGACGCACTCCCGGGGGCTCTCCGTGGTGAACAGCAGCCGCATTCCCCAGAGGCCGCAGGCTTTCAGGTCCTCCAGCTTGTCCCCGAGAAAGAGCTTGTGGGAGTTGTAGATCACATTCCTGTCCCCGAATTCCCGGACCACGGGGAACAGCATGCCCATGCGGTCGGAGAGCATACCGGGCTCGCGCATGTCCGCCTGCGTCAGAAGGTCCTGATCCGTGACCATGCAGGGCAGACGCCCGTAGACGACCAGCTCCGTGGGGACGGATTTGACCAGATCCCGGACCTGACTGAGCCGCAGCTCAAAGGATGCGGCGACGCTCAGCAAATCCGCCTGGCGCAGCACCTCCAGGCACTGGCTGTTGAATAAGTTCAGTCCAAAGTCGCCCCGCACGCCCATTCCGGCGGCTCTTGCCAGGGCGATATGTCCCAGATTTCCCGCGGCGGCCTCTGTCACGCCTGTTGCATAGACCCTGCGCAGCAGCTCCATGACCGTTTCCACCTCCGGATCGGTGATGATTCGGGGCAGGACCGCCACGACGGGGATGCCCTTCTCCTGAAACAGGCGGATCATCCGCTCCGTCTCGGAAAACAGGGTCAGCGGCACATAGAGCCGGTCCGGCTCCGTCTCCGCCAGCTCCTTTGTGAGCTGGGCGGCGGTGCGAACCTGCACGTTGATCTCCGTGCGCTCCGGCCGCAGGACAGGGGAGAGGGGAGGCGGCATTTTGAAGCTGCGCCGCTTGGGGGGCTGGGCGCGCTTCTCATTCAGCTCCGCCAGCGCCTTGCGCCGCAGGGCGTTGATGGTCCCAGCGGAGTGGAACAGTCCGTTTTCAATGATGCCGTTCACGTTCCGGCAGCGGTAAACGGTCCCGCCGGTCTTGTAGAGCTGGTTCGAAACCGCCTCCTGGGTGAGGGCGTTGAATTCCGCAATCTGCGGCTCGGGGCCGAAGACCACCACCCGGTTCCCGTCGTCGTCGGAGACGCCCAGCGCGGTCTTCTCCCCCTGGCGCACGGCGATCTGAAAGTCCACCGGCACCCTGCGTTCCTCCGGGCCGCTGTAGCCCCTCCGGACCGCGTTGAACAGGTTCCGCGTGTCCGTGCCGTCGGTGTCCAGACGGACGCCGTACATGTTCTCCTTGATTCCGGTGAAATAGCCGTCGGTAAAGCCCTCCCGGGAGAAAGCCAACTCCAGAGTGTCCAGGTCATGCCGGGTGGGGGCGGCTCCCTCCCGGATGGCTTTGGAATAGATGCCTGTGACGATGGCGGTGTACTCGGGACGCTTCATCCGTCCCTCGATCTTGACGCAGCGGACGCCCATCTCCTCGATCTCCGCCAGATGCTCCACCAGGCAATTGTCCCGCAGGGACATGGGGTAGCTGTTCAGGTGCCGGCCCATGCTGTATTTCATGCGGCAGGGCTGGGCGCACATGCCCCGGTTCCCGCTGCGCCGTCCGATGAGGGAGGACAGATAGCACTGTCCGCTGTGACAGAAGCAGAGCGCGCCGTGGACAAAAATCTCCAGTTCAATGGGACTGCGTTCCGCGATAAAGCGAATTTCCCTGCGGCTCAGCTCCCGGGCGAGCACCACCCGTTTCATCCCGAGCTGGGCGGCCGCCATGACGCCCGCCAGATTGTGGATGCTCATCTGTGTGCTGGCGTGCAGGGGAAGATCCGGGCATGTCTCCCGCAGCACCCTGGCCACGCCCAGGTCCTGTACCAGCACCGCGTCCGCGCCGCTCTCGGAGAGGAAGCGTCCTGCCTCCGCAGCCGTTTCCAGCTCCCGGTCGGATACCAGGGTATTCAGGGTCACATAGACCTTGCAGCCCCGCTGGCGGCAGTAGCGCACCGTCTCCAAATATTCCTCGCGGGTAAAATTTTTCGCGCCCTGCCGGGCGTTCATATAGTCGTTCAGGCCAAGATAGATGGCGTCCGCGCCGTTCTGAACGGCGGCCACCACCGATTCCGGACTTCCGGCAGGAGAAAGAAGCTCCAGCATTCGTTTCCCTCCCGCTGCCCCCTCGCTCCGGTACATCGGGGGAGGGACAGCCATAAAACTATGATCGACAAAAATTCAAAATATTATAGCACAGGACAAAATGGGATTCAATAGTGAAACCGTAACTTTTTGACATATCCTGTGATAGACCTGAAAAAGAATGTGAACGGAAAGGGACCGGCCGGAGCCGGCGGCGGAATGGGGCTTGATAATCGCAGCGCAACTATGGTATACTGTTTTCCCTATTTTCAGAAAGAGAGCGCGGATTATCCATGGACCACACCAATGAAAACTGCATCAGCTTTCCAGTCGGGGAGTTGGACCGGCTGCTGGGCCACGGCGACGGAAACGCCGCGCTGCTGTACCTCCACGTCCGCAGAAAAGGCGGACTGAGCCTGGACCGCGCCGCACGGGAGCTGAAATGCACCCAGGCGGAGCTGCTGGCAGCGGCGGAGAAGCTGCGGAGCCTGGGGCTGCTGGACGGTCCCTCGCCCGCGGTAGAGCGGGAGACGCCGGAGTTCACCGCCCAGGACGTGTCCCGTCTGGCAGCGACGGACGCGGCTTTTCAGGCGGTGGTATCCGAGGCAGAGCGTGTCCTGGGCAGGGTGCTCAGCTCCAATGACTTGAAGCTGCTGGTGGGAATTTACGATTACTGGGGCCTGCCCGCAGACGTGATCATGCTGCTGCTGCACTACTGCGTGGAGCGCTATCAGGCAATGCACGGCTCCGGCCGTTTGCCTGCCATGCGCTACATCGAGAAAGAGGCGCAAAGCTGGGCCAGGGAGGAGATCGTCACACAGGAGGCGGCGGAGGAGCACATCGCCCGGGAGAAGCGGCGGCAGGAGGATCGGGAGCTTGTCCGCTCGGCGCTGCAGATCCGCGACCGGGGGTTCACCGCCTCTGAGGAGAAGTACGTGGCGGAGTGGCTCTCTCTGGGCTTCGGTCCGGAGCTCATTGCCGAGGCCTACGACCGGACGGTGATCGGGACGGGCAAGCTGACCTGGAAATACATGGACCGGATCATCCACAGCTGGGATGAGAAAAAGCTGTACACGCTGGAGGCGGTGGAGCAGGGGGATTCCCGGCGGAAGACCCAGCCCAGGGCCGATATGCCCGCTCTGACCGACGACAGCGAAAAGCTGGAGGCCATGCGGCGGCTGTACATCCACCTGGGCGGCGGCAGCGAGGAAGGGAGCGGCGATGGAATTTGACGGAAAGACTCTGGCGCTGGCCAGGGATGCCCTGGCCGCCCGGCGGGAACAGAACCGGGCGGAGCAGGACCGGCGGGAGCGGGAGGCCATGGCATCCATCCCCGGCCTCCGGGAGGTCAACGCCGGACTGCGCGGCCTGGTGGGGGAGGTCATCCGCTCCGCCGCCGGAAGCGGAAAGCCCCTGACGCCGGAGGAGATCCGGGAGCGCAGCGGGGCAATGACGGCGCGCCGCGCCGCGCTGCTCCGGGAACACGGATTTCCTGCGGACTGGCTGGACGAGATCGTCACCTGTCCCCGCTGCTCTGACCGGGGCTATCTGCGCACCGGTGAGATCTGCTCCTGCCTGCTGGAGCTGTACGAGGCGGAACGGGCAAAGGCCCTCTCCGCTGCGGTGAAGCTCGGAGAGGAGCAATTCTCCGATTTTGACCTCAGCTATTACAGCGGGGAGGACAGAGAGAAAATGGCGCTTACCTTGGAGATCTGCAAGCGCTATGCGGTCCGTTTCGGGCCGGATTCCTCCAATCTCCTGTTCCAGGGCGGCACCGGCCTGGGCAAAACCTTTCTCTCCGGCTGTATCGCCAAGACCGTGTCCCAACGGGGCTTTTCCGTGGCCTACCTGCCTGCCCACCAGGCTTTTGCGGCCTTTGAGGAGCAGAAGTTCTCCCGGGACGAGGACAGCTATGCCTCTGCGTCGGAGCAGGTGCGGCGCATCCTGCGCAGCGACCTGCTGATCCTGGACGACCTGGGAACGGAGATGACCACCTCTTTTACCCAGAGCGCCCTGTACAATATTCTGAACACCAGGCTGACCGAACGCAAAAAACTGCTGGTCAGCACCAATCTGGGCGACAAGGAGCTGTATACCAAGTACATGCCCCAAATCTGCTCCAGGCTGCTGGGGGAATTCGACGTCATTCCTTTTGTGGGCCGGGACATCCGCGCCATCCGAAAGCGGGGGAGGTACAGATGACTTACGACTTTTTTGCCTATCTGTCCCGCATGAAATACATCACCCGCTGGAGCCTGATGCGCTCCACGGAGCAGGAGAACGTTCAGGAGCACAGCCAGATGGTGGCCGTGCTGGCCCACGCCCTCGGGCTGATCCGGCGGGAGGTGTTCCACCGGGACTGCGACCCGGAACGCCTGGCCGCGATCGCCCTGTTTCACGACGCCCCGGAGATCCTCACCGGAGATCTGCCCACCCCCATCAAATACCACAGCAGGCAGATCAAATCCGCCTATGACGAGGTGGAGAACGTGGCTGTTGACAAGCTGCTGGAGGCGCTGCCGGAGGAGCTGCGGGGGGCATATCGCCCTTATCTGACGGCCGCGGAGGACCCGGAGACCTACGCCCTCGTGAAAGCCGCGGATACCCTCTCCGCTTATATCAAATGCGTGGAGGAGCGGAGAGCCGGGAACCGGGAATTTCTCTCTGCGGAGGCTTCCGCTCTGAAAAAACTGATGGCGATGCGTCTGCCGGAGCTGGAGTGGTTTATGGACCGTTTTCTGAACGGTTTTGAGAAAGATCTGGACCAGCTCGGGACGTTGGGATGAGCGTCTTTGCCGTTTCTTGTGCATATTGTGAAAGCTGTATGCCCGGCTCCGGGCAATATTTTGTGCATAAAACGTTGACTGTTTCCCACAAATTGCGTTGACAAACGGCAAAATCCGCATTATAATCTGAAAAAAATGAATACGGGGCCGTTCAGAGTGCTTTTGGCCGGTTCCGGGGCTAAAGGATAGAGGCGCGGTTGTCATCAGTAGCGCGGGCGAAAAAAGGCTTGCCCAGCCGTTGTCCGCGGGAAAGGGGCCGCCGCCGAAGGCGGAGTGTGGCAAGCTCCGGCCTGGGCAAGCGGAGAATATCCGCTTGACTGTCGCAGATGCTGCGTTGAGCTATGGATTGGCTGTTTTTTCCGTCCCGAAGGGAGCGGACCGCGGAAACGCTATGACCGATGCTTGACTGCGTCGGTCTTTTTCATCTCTGCAAGCAGAAGAATATTCTCCCCGGCGGGGGAGGAAAGACGGCACATCTGATATTCAATGATATTCAAAAAGGAGTGCATACCAATGACCAAAGAGACTGTTTTCCAGGGTGCGGCCACCGCGCTTGTGACTCCGATGAACGACAGCGGCGTGGATTACGCCGCCTTTGGGAAGCTCATCGACTGGCAGATCGACGAGGGGATCGACGCCCTGGTGATTGCCGGCACCTCCGGCGAGGGCTCCACCCTCTCCGACAAGGAGCACCGCGCTGTCATGACCTACGCCGCCGAGCGCATCGCGGGCCGGGTGCCCTGGATTGCCGGCACCGGCAGCAACGACACGGCCTACGCCATCTCCCTGAGCCGCTGCGCCTGCGACCTCGGCGCGGACGGGCTGCTGGTGGTGACCCCCTACTACAACAAGACCACCCAAAACGGCCTGATCCGGATGTTCGAGACGATCGCGGACAGCGTGACAAAGCCGCTGATCCTCTACAACGTGCCCTCCCGCACCGGTATCAACATCGAGCCGGAGACCTACGCCGCTCTGGCGGACCACCCCAACATCACCGGCATCAAGGAGGCCAGCGGCAACCTCAGCAAAATCGTCAAGACGTTCTCCCTGATCGGGGATAAGCTGGACCTCTGGTCCGGCAACGACGACGAGGTGGTCCCTCTCATGAGCCTGGGCGGCAAGGGCGTCATCAGCGTACTCTCCAACGTGGCGCCGCGCCAGACCTCCGAGATGTGCAAGCGATTTTTCCGGGGCGACACGGCGGGCGCAGCCAGGATGCAACTTGACTTCCTGCCCCTGATCAATGCCCTGTTCTGCGAGGTCAACCCCATACCCGTAAAAGCCGCGATGGCCGCCATGGGCTTTTGTGAGAACTACGTCCGCCTGCCCCTGGTTCCGATGGAGAAAGCCTACGAGGAGCAGCTTCTCTCCCTCCTGCGCAGCCACGGTTTCCTGTCCTGATGCGGGGAGGACGGGAAATGGATATTATCATACACGGAGCCGCCGGTCACATGGGCAGGATGGTGGCCGAGCGCGCCCAGGCGGAGGGCGTCTCCGTCGCCGCCCTAGTGGACCCTCTGAGTCCGGCGGGCGGGGGAGAGAACTGTTTTGTCTCCCTGTCTGACGTGCCCGCCAAGGCGGACGCCGTTATCGACTTCTCCAGCCATACCGCCACGGCGGGGCTGCTGGGCTGGTGCGTCCGGACAAAGACGCCGGCGGTCATCGCCACGACAGGCCACACAGAGGCGGAGACGGCCATGATCCGGGCGGCTGCAAAGGAAATTCCCATTTTCCATTCGGCCAACATGTCCCTGGGCGTAGCGGTGCTGACGGAGCTGGCCAAGAAAGCCGCCGCCGCCTTTCCCGCGGCGGACATCGAGATCGTGGAGCTCCACCACAACCGGAAGCTGGACGTTCCCAGCGGCACCGCCCTGATGCTGGGCCGTGCGATCCAGGACGTCCGCCCCCAGGCTGTGCTGCGCATCGGCCGGCACGAAAACGGCAGGCGGCGCGCCGAGGAGATTGGCGTCCACTCCCTGCGGCTGGGGAATGAGGTGGGGACACACGAAATATATATATCCACAGAGAATGAGACCCTGACGCTGCGCCATCAGGCCCACTCCCGTGCGCTGTTTGCCGACGGGGCCCTGGCCGCCGCCGCGTTCCTTGCTCTCAGGGAACCGGGACTCTACACCATGAAGGACCTGGCAGGAGGTACGGAATGAACGCGCAGGAGATTATCGCCTATATCGCAGGAGCGGAGAAGAAAACTCCGGTCAAGCTCTATGTCAAGGAGAAAAACTACATCGACTACGGCCCCAAGGCCCGGGTGTTCGGCGTGGGGGATCGGATCGTCTTCGGGGACTGGAAGGACCTGAAACCCATTATTGAGCGCAACCGGGACGATATTCAGGACATCGTCATCGAAAACGACTGCCGGAACAGCGCCATCCCCCTGCTGGACCTGAAAGACATCCCCGCCCGCATCGAGCCGGGCGCGGTGATCCGGGAGCAGGTGGAGATCGGACGCAACGCCGTTATCATGATGGGCGCGGTGATCAACATCGGCGCGGTGATCGGCGAGGGGACCATGATCGACATGGGCGTCGTGCTGGGCGGCAGGGCCACGGTGGGCAAAAGCTGCCACATTGGGGCAGGAGCGGTGCTTGCCGGGGTCATTGAGCCCGCCTCCGCCGTGCCTGTGGTGGTGGAGGACGACGTGCTGGTCGGCGCGAACGCCGTGATTCTGGAGGGCGTCCGCGTCGGACGCGGCGCTGTGGTCGCCGCCGGCGCCGTGGTGGTGGAGGACGTGCCCGCGGGTACGGTCGTCGCCGGCTGTCCCGCCCGGGTCGTCAAGGAGAAGGACGCCGGCACCACCCAGAAGACCGCCCTCCAGGCAGCGCTGCGAACCCTTTGAGATCGGAGCAAGCCAATGACGAAAAAGCTTCCTTTTACCCTGGAACAGGCCAAAACATGGCGTGAGACATTCCCCACGCCCTTTTATATCTACGATGAGGCAGGTATCCGTCTCTGCGTGGAGCGGCTGAAACGGGCCTTCGCATGGAACCCCGGCTTCCGGGAGTACTTCGCCGTGAAGGCCACGCCCAACCCCACGATATTGCGCTTGCTTTCTTCCCTTGGCTGCGGCACGGACTGCGCCAGCGCCCCGGAGGTGGAAATGAGCGTCCGCTGCGGCATCCGCGGCGACGGGATCATGTTCTCCTCCAACGAGACCACGGAGCGGGAGTATCGGGCGGCGGTGGAGGCCGGGGCAATCATCAATCTGGATGACATCACCCAGATCGACATCCTGGAGCGGGCCTGCGGCGTGCCGGAGACCGTCTGCTGCCGCTACAACCCCGGGGAATTTGCCATCGCCAACGACATCATGGGCCACCAGTACGACTCCAAGTTCGGTATGACCAAGCCCCAGCTCTTCGAGGCGCTTGCCCTGCTGCGCAGCAAGGGCGCAAGGCGCTTCGGCGTCCACGCCATGATGACCAGCAATTCCCTGGATACGGACTACTACCCCACGCTGGCGCGGGAGTTGTTCCTGTTGGCCCTGGAGATTCGGGAAAAAATCGGCATTACTCTGTCCTTTATCGACCTGTCCGGCGGCCTGGGCATCCCGTATCTGCCGGAGGAACAGCCTCTGGACATCGGCGCCGTGGGGGAGGGGGTCCGGCGCGCCTACGACGAGCTGCTGGCCGCGAACGGCATCACCCTGTCTCTATACACGGAGTTGGGACGCTATATCACCGGCCCCTACGGTTGGCTGCTGACCAGCGCCATCGGCGAAAAGCACATCTACAAGGATTATGTGGGGGTGGACGCCTCCGCAAGCGATCTGATGCGTCCCGCCATGTACGGCGCGTACCACCACATCACCGTACTGGGCAAGGAGGCCCTGCCCCCCGCCGGGACCGTGGACGTGGTGGGCTCCCTCTGCGAGAACAACGACAAATTTGCGGTGGACCGCCCGTTGCCAAAGGTGGAGGCGGGGGATATCCTGGTCATCCACGACGCAGGCGCCCACGGTCACTCCATGGGTTACAATTATAATGGGCGGCTGCGCTGCGCGGAGCTGCTGCTGACACAGGCCGGGGAGGTCCGGATGATCCGCCGGGCGGAGACCATGGCGGACTATTTCGCCACCCTGGACGTGGACCCGGAGTTCCCGCTGTGATGCGGGATAAGCTGAACCGGGCGGTGTACGGAGCGCGCCGCAGCGCCATCCGGGAGTACAGCGCCCTGGCGGCGGCCACTCCCGGCTGTATCCGCCTGACCCTGGGGGAGCCGGAGGCCGACACGCCCCTGCCGGTGCGCCGCCGGGCGCAAGCGGCGCTGGAGGCGGGGGAGACCCACTACATCCCGAACAACGGCTCCCCGGCGCTGCTGGAGCGCATCGCCGCCTTTGAGCGGGAGAAAAACGGCATGGACTACGCCCCGGGGGAGATCATGGTTACCGCCGGGGCCACAGAAGCGCTGTTCGTCGCTCTCTTCGGCATCCTGAATCCCGGGGACGAGGTGGTGATTCCCGTCCCGGCTTTTGTGCTCTATGAGGAGATTGTCAAGCTGTGCCGGGGCGTGCCGGTGATGCTGGACACCGCCCCCGCGATGTTCCGGATCGACGGGAAGGCCCTGAAGCGCTGCCTCAGTCCCCGGACCAAGGCAGTCATCCTGAACACCCCCAACAACCCAACCGGCTGCGTCTACAGCCGGGAGAGCCTGGACGCGGTGTACGCTGCGGTCCGGGACCGGGACATCTTTGTCATTTGCGACGACGTGTACCGGCAGCTTGCCTATACGGAGGACTGCCGCAGCTTCGCAGAGTACCGGGACCTGCGAGACCGCCTTCTGGTGGTGCAGAGCTTTTCCAAGCCCTACGCCATGACGGGCTGGCGCATGGGATACCTGATGTGCGACGCGCCTGTCAAGGAGCGGCTGGAGCTGATCCACCAGTTCGCTGTGGTCTCCACCCCCGCTCCGTTTCAGGCCGCAGCCGCCGAGGCGCTGGACTACGACCCGTCCGAGCTGCGGGAGCGCTACCGGGTCCGCCGGGACTATGTGACCGGACGCCTCCGGGACATGGGACTGACGGTCCCGCAGCCTGAGGGTGCTTTCTACGTCTTCCCCTCCATCGAGCAGTTCGGCATCCCGTCCGGGGAATTCTGCGCCCGGATGATTCGGGAGGCGGGCGTCGCCGCCGTTCCGGGCTTCTGCTTCGGCGGGGAGGGCCACATCCGGCTGAGCTACTGCTGCGGTGACCACGCGCTCCGGGAGGGACTGGACCGCATGGAGCGCTTTTTGCGTACGCTTTCCTGAACCGGAATCGACCCGAAATACAGTTGCTGGAGGGGAAACGATCTGTGAGACCTGATTTTTTGCGCGAGGCGGAGTCCGCCGCCCCGGAGCTGCTGGCGCTGCGGCGGGAGCTGCACCGTTGCCCGGAGCTGGGCAACCGGGAGTTTGAGACCGCCCGCCGGGTGGAGCAATATCTGAACGGACTGGGCATCGAAACATTCCGCCTGCTGGATACCGCCGTGGTGGGCATTCTGCGGGGCGGCAGGCCCGGAAAAACCGTGGGCCTCCGGGCGGATATGGATGCCCTTCCCCTCAACGAGGACACGGGCGTGGAATGGGCGTCGGAAAAGCCCGGCGTTATGCACGCCTGCGGCCACGACGTGCACATGACCTCGGCGCTGGGGGCGGCAAAGCTGCTTTCCGCCCGCCGGGAGAGCCTGCCGGGGACGGTGCGCTTTTTCTTCCAGCCCGACGAGGAGGACAGGGGAGGGGCCCGGCGGATGATCGACGCCGGCTGTCTCGGGGACACGGAGGCCGTGTTCGGCTGCCATGTGGACCCCAAATTGCCCGCCGGAACGGTGGGGGTGCGTTACGGAAAGTTTTATGCCGCTTCGGACACGTTCGCCGTGACGGTCCGTGGCGTGACCTCTCACGGAGCTGTTCGTGAGATGGGGATCGACGCCCTGGCCGCCGCTGCGGAGCTGACTCTGGCCCTGCTGGCCCTTCCTGAACGGCTTCAGCCCGAGCGCAGCGTGGTCACCGTGGGCGTGCTCCACGCGGGAACGGCGGACAACATCCTCCCGGGCGCGGCGGAGCTCAAGGGCATCATCCGGACCCTGGGCGCGGACTCCCGAAAGCGGATGGAGGAGCTGTTCCGGGAGACGGTCGCGGCTGTCGCGGCCAAAACCGGAACAGAAATAGAACTTTGGCTACGGCACAGCCACGGGGGGATCGTCAATGAGGACAGCGCCGCCGCCCTTGTCCAGACCGCGGCGGAGTCTTTGCTGGGGAAAGACCGCGTTGCGGTGCTGCATGAACCGCTCATGATCTCCGAGGATTTCGGCTGCTTTGTGGACGCTGCGGGCGGAGCTTTCTATCACGTCGGCGCGGGCTGCCCGGCGGCCCTCCACTCTCCGCAGTTCCTGCCGGCAGACGGTGCGGTCACTACCGCCGCCGCCGTTCACGCCGCTGTGCTCTGGGACTGGCTCAAAACCCGCGAACGGTCCGACAAAAACTGACAAACGTTCCCAACGATCCTCTTTTTTTGCTCTTTACAAGGGAAAAAAATTGTGCTATTCTCTGGATACAGCTTATCCAATTCCCATTGAGGGATCGGAAAAGCCGGCTCATATCTTTATCCCACAACCCTTGGGCGGACTGTTTTTCGGTCCGCCCCTTTTTTGTTGTTTTCGCCGCCGGAATGAGATAGGATGTCTCCGGAGCAAAGGAGGCAGATCAAACCTATGACAAGCTATCGCAGATGGATGCGGGGAGTGACCTATGTGCCCGTGGACGAGATCGTGCCGGGTCCCATGCAGCCCCGGCGCTGTTTTTCCCGGGAGGGTCTGGAGGAGTTGCGCGCGTCCATCGTGGAAAACGGTGTGCTGCAGCCCCTCACGGTCCGGATGAAAGGAGAGCAGTTCGAGCTGATTGCCGGGGAGCGGCGGCTCCGCGCAGCGAAGCTGGCTGGACTGGCGGAGGTGCCCTGCACGGTGGTGGACGTGGACATGGAGAAAAGCGGCGTCATCGCCCTGATCGAGAACATACAGCGGCGGGACCTGGATTTCATCGAGGAGGCCCAGGGTATCCACCGGCTGATCCGCCTGTTCGGACTGAGCCAGGAGCAGGCCGCCCGGAGGCTGGGCAAGAGTCAGAGCGCCGTTGCCAACAAGCTGCGCATCCTCCGCCTGCCCTCCGACGTGCTGGACCGCGTCCGCGCTGCGGGTATGACCGAGCGCCACGCCCGCGCCCTGCTCCGGCTGGACACGGCGGAGCAGCAGCGCGCCGCCCTGGAGGAGATGATCGACCGGAGAATGAACGTTGCGGCGGCGGAGGACTATGTGGAAAGGCTCTGTGCTCCGCCCGAGCAGGACCCGGAGGAACCCAGGAGCCTGCGGCGGAAGAGCCAGTTTCTTATGAAAGACGTGCGGGTGCTGCTCAACACCCTGGACCGCAGCGTCAGCATGATGCGCTCCGATGGGGTGGAGGCGGATCTGAGCAAGCGGGAGACGGAGCGGGAGCTGGTGCTGACGGTGCGGATCCCCAAGGCGAAATAAAGCCCGTCACTTGACTTTTTCCGGAAAATGGCGCATACTTTGTTGGCGCGGCGCGTGAAACCGCCGCAGGCGAGGAGGAGGAGCGAGTGAACAGAGCGGAATTGATTCAGGCGGTGTCGGAAAAGACGGGCCTTGCCCGGGAGGACGCCGGGAAAGCGGTGGACGCGGTCCTTGCGGGACTCACCCAGGCGCTGGCTGCGGGAAAGCGGGTGCAGATTCCCGGCTTTGGCAGCTTTGAGGTCCGGGAATACCCGGAGCGAGAGGTTCGGAACCCCGCCACCGGGGAAAAGGTACTTGTTCCCGCGGCAAAGTCCCCGGTGTTCAAGCCCGGGAAGCGTCTCAAGGATACGGTGAATCAATAAAAAACGTGTCAATGCGGAGTGACCTCATTGACACGTTTTTTAATTGGCTCGGGGAAGCGTTATGCCCGCTTCTTCTTCGTTTTTCTTCTGACGGGATGGGAGCCCTTTCGTGCCGGCGGGGCGTCCTCGCGCCGAAGGCAGAGTGACAGGCAGACTCCCAGCGCTGCGGTTACCGCAAACAGGGCGACAGTCCCATAACGCATGGGATAGAGATAGCGCTGCCGGAGATAGGCGTGGTAGCCCAGCAGGGAAGCGAAGGAAGCCAGCACGGGGACCGGAATCATCCAGGGCAGGATGAAAGCCGCGGCCACAGTCAGCACGTCCGCAAGGAAAAAATAGCGGTCGTGCATGTGGGGCAGCAGGAGGGGGATGAACACGCTCATCAGCGCGGCAGACAGCAATATCTCCCGCTCTCCCATGCGTTTCCGATGGCGCAGGCAGACCACCAGCAGCACAGCCAGTGCAGCGAAAGCTGCGGCGATGCCCAGATGGGCGAGCGAGCCGGGGTCGGCGGGGTCCGTTCTCAGAAAAGCGTAGACGGATGGCGAGTTGTAGTTCAGCCCGCTTCCCACGCTGTCCGCCTGGTCAAAATACAGCATGACGGTGTCGAGAAAAGGCTTTCCGGCAAGCATCGCGGGCAGCACCGCGATGACGTATGTCAGGGGAAACACGAACAGGTGCTGCCAGCGGATCCTGCGGCACAGGAGCAGCACCGCCAGAACGGGCAGGAGAAACACCGCCTGGAGCTTGAAGGCGAAGCTGAGCGCGAAAAAAACCACGCAGCGGACGGGCTTCCGCTCCAGACCGAATGCCAGACCCCACAGGCCCAGGGCGGCGTAAACGCTGTCGCACTGGCCCCAGTACGCGCCGTTCAGTACCACGGTGGGGAGCCAGAGTGTGACCAGAAAGGCGATGAGCCCGGCGAAATTTGTCTTTCGCACGCTGCGGACCAGACGGAGCATCGCCCAGGCCAGCGCCACGTCAAAGGCAACCGACAGCAGCTTGATCAGATAGAGGTCCGGGAAATCTGCGTAGGAGAACAGGGCGAGAGCGTACAGATAGGGGACGTTGTAGTTTCCCACGCTCTCTCCCAGAGCCAGGATGCCGCCGTTCTGACGGTAAAAGTCCACCCAGCCGGCGAGAAAATACTGATAATCCAGGGTTTCGTGGTCCATGCAGAGCGCCCGCAGCGCCATCGCCCCAAAAATCAGCGCCGCAGAGACGAACACCGCGGCGGGAGTGTGCAGCGCACGCTCCCGCCAGAGGATCAGAAATGCCAGCGCGGCCAGCACAAGCAGTCCGTGGTAGACGGTCATATTAGCACCCTCCCGGAAAAACGGCAGAATTGCCCCGAGTGCGGGCAGGAAAAAACGGAAGGAAAACCCTTCCGTTCAAAAAGCCACAAAAAACTTGACAAGTATTTCATGCAATGGTATAATAAATCGCTTTATCGGCTGTGATACCGCTGCGCTTTCCCTTGCATCTGAAAACTATTCTACCACAAGCGACCGAAAAATCAAGTATCACCGCAAAACTAATAACAACTACCCCGGGCGTATCTTGACGTTGCCGCATCATACTCCGGAAACCGGGAGCCGGAGACAGGCGCGCTGATTTTTTGCGAAGGAGTGATGTCCCCCATGCCAAAGGACGTAATGTACGGAAAAACCCTCCGAAAGAGCTTTGCCCGCGTGCCGGAAGAGCAGGAGATGCCCCACCTCTTAGAGGTGCAGAAGAACTCCTACCGCTGGTTTTTGGAGCAGGGTCTCAAAGAGGTTTTTAAGGAGGTCGACTGCGTCACCGACTATTCCGGCAACCTGGAGCTGAGCTTTGTGGGCTATGCCATGGAGGATAAGCCCAAGTACAACGAGCAGGAGTGCAAGGCGAGGGACGCCACCTACGCCGCCCCGCTGAAGGTCAGCGTCCGGCTGCGCAACAAGCAGACCGGAGAGATCAAGGAGCAGGAGATCTTCATGGGGGATTTCCCCATCATGACCGCCGGAGGCACGTTCATCATCAACGGCGCGGAGCGCGTCATCGTGACTCAGATCGTCCGTTCTCCCGGCGTATACTTTGACAAGACCACGGACAAGGCCATGATCAGCGTCTACGCCACCACGATCATTCCCTATCACGGGGCCTGGCTGGAATTTGAGACCGACGCCAACGACGTGTTCTATGTCCGCATCGACAAAAACCGGAAGATCCCCGTCACCTGGCTCTTAAAAGGCATGGGCCGCTATGACGAGAAGAATCCCGCCACCTGGCTGAGCTGCTGCAACACTACCGCCGGCTGCGTCACCAATGAGATGGTGAAAGAGATCTTCGGCGACGATATGCGTATGACCGCTACGTTCGAGAAGGACACCTGCCAGACCCGGGAGGAGTGCCTGATCGAGATTTACCGCCGCCTGCGGCCCGGCGACCCCCCCACGGTGGAATCCGCCGAGACGCTGCTCAACGGCCTGTTTTACGACCACCGGCGCTACGACATCTCCAACGTTGGCCGCTACAAGTTCAACAAAAAGCTCTCCATCGCCCCCCGGATCAGCGGACACAAGCTGGCCCGTCCTGTCGTCAACCCCTCGACCGCCGAGATTATTGCCGAGGCGGGTGAGCTGCTCAGCCGCGCAAGGGCAGACGAGCTGGAGGCAGCCGGCGTCACCGACGTGTGGGTGGACGCGGACGGAAAAGAGGTCCGGGTTTTCAGCAACGGCATGGTGAACCTGGGCGGCTTTGTGGACTTTGACCCGGCGGAATTAGGCATCAAGGAGAAGGTCCGCGCCATCGTGCTTCGGACCCTGCTGGAGAATTATTCCGGCGAGGAGCTGAAAAAGCAGATTCTGCAAAACCTGGATATTTTGATTCCCAAGCACATCATTCTGGATGATATTTTTGCCGCCGTGAACTACCTGAACTGCCTGGCCAACGGCATCGGCGAGGCGGATGACATCGACCACCTGGGCAACCGCCGGATGCGCAGCGTGGGCGAGCTGCTGCAAAACCAGTTCCGGATCGGCTTTTCCCGCATGGAGCGGGTGATCCGGGAGCGGATGACGCTGCAGGATCTGGACATCGTGACCCCCCAGAGTCTGGTGAACATCCGTCCCGTCACCGCGGCCATCAAGGAATTCTTCGGTTCCAGCCCTCTGAGCCAGTTCATGGACCAGACCAACCCCCTGGCGGAGCTGACGCATAAGCGCCGTCTCTCCGCCCTGGGTCCCGGCGGCCTGAGCCGGGAGCGCGCCAGCTTTGACGTGCGCGACGTGCACTACAGCCACTACGGGCGCATGTGCCCCATTGAGACCCCCGAGGGTCCCAACATCGGCCTGATCTCCTATCTTTCCTCTTTCGCCCGGGTGAACGAGTACGGTTTTCTTATCACCCCATACCGGCGCATCGAGCACATTCGGGATGAAAACGGCAAAATCGTCAGGAGCCGTTTGACCAGCGACGTCCAGTATATGACTGCGGACGTGGAGGACAACTACATCATCTGCGAGGCCACGGAACCCGTGGACGAGGACGGCTGCCTCATCAACAGCCGTATCATCTGCCGCCACCGGGATGAGATCATTGAAGTGGACCGGGCCAGAGTGGACTACATCGACGTGTCCCCCCGCATGATGGTCTCGATCGCCACCGCCATGATCCCGTTTCTGGAGAACGACGACGCCAACCGTGCCCTGATGGGCGCAAACATGCAGCGTCAGGCCGTGCCGCTGCTGACCACCCAGGCTCCCATCGTAGCCACGGGCATTGAGCACAAGTGCGCCATTGACTCCGGCGTCTGCGTCCTGGCAGAGGGGGAGGGCACCGTCACGCGGGTCTCCGCCACAGGCGTCAGCGTGCGCTACGACGGCGGCGAGACAAAGGATTATGATCTGATCAAGTTCTCCCGGAGCAACCAGGGCACCTGCTTCAACCAGCGCCCCATCGTGGAGGTGGGCGAGCGCGTCCACGGCCGCAGGGTCAACGCGGACGGCGTCGTGGAGGACCCCACGGTGCTGGCCGACGGACCCAGCACCTCGGACGGTGAGCTGAGTCTGGGCAAGAATATCCTGGTCGGCTTCATGACCTGGGAGGGCTACAACTACGAGGACGCCATCCTGCTCAACGAGCGGCTGGTCATGGAGGACGTGTTCACCTCCATCCATGTGGAGGAGTACGAGTGCGACGCCCGTGACACCAAGCTGGGTCCCGAGGAGATCACCCGCGATATCCCCGGCGTGGGCGAGGATACGCTGAAATATCTGGACGAGCGCGGCATCATCATGGTGGGCGCGGAGGTCCACGCGGGGGACATCCTGGTGGGCAAGGTCACCCCCAAGGGCGAAACGGACCTGACGGCGGAGGAACGGCTGCTCCGCGCCATTTTCGGAGAGAAAGCCAGAGAGGTCCGCGACACCAGCCTCAAGGTCCCCCACGGCGAGGCGGGCATCATCGTGGATGTCAAGCGCTTCACCCGGGAGGCCGGGGACGAGATGGGTCCCGGCGTCAACGAGGTTGTCCGGGTCTATATTGCCCAGAAACGGAAGATTTCCGTCGGCGACAAGATGGCCGGCCGCCACGGCAACAAGGGCGTCGTCTCCCGCATCCTTCCGCGTGAGGACATGCCCTACCTGCCCGACGGCACCCCGCTGGACATCGTCCTCAACCCCCTGGGCGTGCCTTCGCGTATGAACATCGGTCAGATCCTGGAGGTCCACCTCGGCTACGCCGCCCAGGCGCTGGGCTGGAAGGTGGCGACCCCCACCTTCAACGGCGCCAACGAGGCCACGATCCGCGAGACCCTGCGTCAGGCGGGCCTGCGCGAGGACGGCAAGAGCGAGATGTACGACGGCCGCACCGGCGAGAAGTTCGACAACGACGTCACGGTCGGCTGGGTCTACTTCCTCAAGCTGCACCACCTCGTCGACGACAAGATCCACGCCCGTTCCACCGGCCCCTACAGCCTGGTCACGCAGCAGCCGCTCGGCGGCAAGGCGCAGTTCGGCGGCCAGCGCTTCGGCGAAATGGAAGTCTGGGCCCTCGAGGCCTACGGCGCCGCCTATACGCTGCAGGAGATCCTGACCGTCAAGTCCGACGACGTGACGGGCCGCGTCAAGACCTACGAGGCCATCGTCAAGGGCAACAACATCCCCAACC
>JAFTBW010000058.1 GCA_017455015.1 Oscillospiraceae bacterium
GTCATGATGTGACTGTATTCGAACGAGAGCCAAGCGCTTCGGGCAGCACTGAATGTTATACTGTGGAGGTGAAGCAGAATGTATAAGTCCCGTTGCGCCTTACCATATCCGATCCATATGACTTGTGTCATATCTTAAAGCGATGCTGACGGTTTCAAAAGCAACGAGTTTCCTTCGGGTTCTGCTCATTCCCGCCTTTCTGTGGCTTTATCTCAAGGCGCAGCGCCATACTGCGGCCGCAGCGGTGATCGCCGTGTCTCTGCTGATCGAGATTGCAGCTCTTTGGGTAGAGCATGAATATAAAAAGCCGAGCAAGGGTGAGAGAATCTTCGCTGATGTTGCGGATAAGCTGACGCAGTGTGCCCTGATCGTTTGCCTGGCCGGAAGCTTTTCCTTCTGGTGGACGCTTCCCATTTTGTTTGTTGCAAAAGAAATACTGCACATTCTGGATTGCCGAAATTAAGCCAATGGTTTGATCTGGGTGATAGAGATAATTGACAGCGTCTTGAGAATGTGCGAAAATATTAAAAACATTAGGAGAAAAGAGGCTGTGAAGGTATTGAAAAAGCTATTTAACTTCCAAGTTGAGAAAGAAAAGGAAAAAGTGAAAAAGAGTGTCAAACGTGATATACGCTCCTTCCGGCGCGGGTTTGCGCTGGGAGCATGCGCAGCCGGATGTGGATGCCTTTTGTATCTGCACAGGAATGCTATCAATGCCGCAATCAAAGGTAAGCCGATGCCAGAGCCGCCCAAGTGGCATTTCTGGTGTCGAACATGAGGAATAAAGCAGCACATGGTTGTTGTAAAAGCAGCCGTGTGCTGTTTCACCTTCTCTGACAAATCAAATTGGAATTCCACGAATCCTACTTTCGCAGGTGTAAACGCAGACTAAAAATGGAGACAACAGCGGCGGAGCACCGACCACAGGAAGGTGCCGCAAACCGTGGAGCCTATCTACTTTTGCTGCTGTTTTTGATCTGAAAGAATGATCGTACCGGGCGCATAGTATGACTGGCGTAACTGTGGTGTAAATCCGGTCGAGCTCGTCTGAGAAGAAAAGTGTTTCCAATGGTTTCAGGGCTTTGCTCCAATATTGCCGCGACAGGCGAATCATATCATCTTAAACACCCGCAATGCCTCCATAATCGCATCCTCCTTCTCCTTCGGACACACCGGCACCTTGGGATTATCAGACTTTGACAGGTGATAGTTCTTCCCGACCTCCAGTCCGCATTTCCGCTTGACCTGGGAAATATAGAGCGCTGATACCTTCAACTGGTAATGCTCCCACACCCACGCCTTGATCTCGTCATAGGTGGCTTTCGTCTCCGCCGCCGTGGCGTCCAGCTCATCCAGGTCAATCTCCACCTCGATATGCTGCTTCGTGTGAAGTTTGGACAAAAGACATACCGTCTCGACGTGGCTTGTTCTTGGAAACATATCGCATGCGACAGCCCTTTCCGCCCGGTACCCGGCCTGCTCAAAGAGCTTCAGATCCCTGGCTTGGGTCGCGCAGTCGCAGGAGACGTAGACCACCCGTTCGGGAGCCATGGCGGCAATAGAGGAGATCACCCGGGGGTCGAGTCCTTTCCGGGGCGGGTCTACCACCACGGCAGCGGGGCGCAGGTCCCGCCGCCGCAGCTCTTCCGCTGCCTGGGCGGCGTCGCCGCAAAGATATTCCACGTTCCGGACGCCGTTGCGCAAGGCGTTGGCGCGGGCGTTTTCCACCGCCTCTGGCACGATCTCTGCGCCGACCACGGTTCCTGCCCGCCGCGCCAGCGCCAGCGTGATGGTACCCGCGCCGCAGTAGAGGTCTAAAACAGTGTCCGCCGGTCCGGGAGCGGCAAACTCCACCGCCTTTGCGTAAAGCCGCTCTGCCTGGGCAGGGTTGACCTGATAAAAGCTCTGGGGGGAGAGGGAAAAGGTGCTGCCGCAAAGAGTATCCTCCAGCGTGTCCGCGCCCCAGAGCGTGAAAAAGCTCCCGGCCAGCACGGTGTTACCCGCGTTCCGGTTCACGTTCAGCACGATACTCACCGCCTCTGGACAGGCTTTCCGAAGCGCGGCGACCAGCGCCTCCGTCCGGTGTCCGAAGCCGCCTGCCGCTACCACGGTGATCTGCACCGCGCCGGAGCGGGCGGTGCGGGTGAAGATGTGGCGGAGCAGTCCCACTCCCGCAGTCTCATCATAGGCGGAGAGGCCGTTCTCACGGGCAAATACGCAGACAGCCTGGGCGGCGCGGTCGGAGACGGGGCTTTGCAGCAGACAGCGGGAAACGGGAATCACGTCGTGGCTCCGGAAACGGTAAAAGCCCGGACGCAGATCCGGCGTCAGGGCGTAGATGGCCTTGTTGCGGTAGCCGTCGGGGTTCTCCGCGCCCAGAATTTCCGAGACGCGCAGGTCCAGCCCGCCGATGCGCCGGTAGGCCTCGTCCACCTTCTGCCGCTTGAATTCAAGCTCGGCGGCATAGCTGACATGCCTGAGGGCGCAGCCGCCGCACTTGGGATAAGCGGGGCAACCGGGACTGGTCCGGTCGGGGGAGGGGAGCAGACACTCCTCACCCCGGCCGAACGCGGCGGCGGAGGAGACCTTGACAATTCGCACGCGCCACTGCTCTCCCGGAAGGGCGCCGGGGACGAAGACGGCTCTGCCGCCGACCCTGGCAACGCCCGCACCGTCGTGGCTCCAGCCGTCGATCGTACAAATCACAGTCTGGTTTTTCTGTATCGTATCCATCTCTTATCTTCTTAGCTTCGCATTTCGAGTTTTTGTATCCCGCGGCTTTTTTGCGCTGCGGGGCGGGTGGGCCGTCAGACCTGGCGCAGGGGATAGCGCCGGGTCAGCCGCACAAGCCAGACCGCTGCCGCCGTGGCGATTGCCAGGGCGCAGAGCATGGGCAGTTCCGGGACAAAGGAGAACCGGAACAGCGCCATGACCAGCTCCGCCAGCAGCGCGGCCCCACAGAATACCGCAAGAAAGAGGATGCCCCAGCGGACATAGTGAAAGGAAAAGTGGGCCTGACGCACCGTCATGCGCTGTCCCTGCTTCATCAGAGAGGGCAGGCCCCACCACAGGAAAAACAGCGGGCAGAGGCAGAACAGCGCCAGAATACCCGGCCAGGACCGGGAGCCGCTGCCGGGGCAGAAGTAGGAGACCATCAGCGCCAGAGTGAATACCGCGCTGCCCAGGAGGTAGTGTTTTTTCATCCGCGCCAGCTCCGCATCGTCCAGTCCGAAGGTGTAGTATTTTCCCTCGTACTTGAGCTGCCTGCCCTGCTCGCCTCTGCCCGGGTCCGGCAGCCGGTAGCCCTCAAAAAACCAGTCCGACATCCTGCGCCGTTTGTGCATGTCCGATTTCCTCCCTTCGTCGGTGATTGTCCGAAATCGCCCTGTGGAAACGCTGAATCAATCCCCGCGCACGCCTGGCGGCAAATTTTGCGCCTCGGAGCGGTATGCGCGCCCACCGCTTCGCGGCGGGTCCCCCTCGCGCAAGAGTGTTGCAAAAACCTTGAAATACACAAAGTATTCCTGCGGTTTTTGAACCTTGACGGACACAAAATTTGCTCGCCAATCGCACACGTTGATTTCATCAGCGCTTCCTTGGCGGTTTACCCCTGCGATTTTTCCAGCTTCCTGCGGAGCAGGAGCAGCACGATGAGCTCCAGCGCCAGCGTCAGCGGCGTGGCCAGCATGGCGGCGGGACTTTCGGTCGCGTAACCGAGGACCCCGGCGGCCAGATAGCCCACGGCGCACACTGCGGCGCAGGTCAGGGCGTAGGGGAGCTGGGTGGAGACGTGGTTGATGTGGTTGGAGCCCGCCCCGGCGGAGGACATGATGGTCGTATCGGAGACAGGGGAGCAGTGGTCCCCGCACACGGCTCCCGCCAGACAGGCGGAGATGGAGATCACCAGCATCTCCGAATCGGCGGGGAACACGGCGCAGACGATGGGGATCAGGATGGTGAACGTGCCCCAGCTTGTGCCGGTGGAGAACGCCAGGAACACGGAGACGACAAAGACAAAGAACGGAACCGCCATGCGCAGAGAGGCCGCGGAGGCGTCCACAAGTCCATGGATGTAATCCGCCGCCCCCAGCAGGCCGGTGACGCCGGAGAGGTTCCAGGACAGGATCAGAATGATCATGGGGGCGCACATGCTTCGGAAACCGGCGGCGAACGCCTCCATGAAGCTCCGAAACGTAATGACACCCCGGCTCAGGTACAGCCACAGCGTCACCAGTACGGCGATCAGGCTGCCCATGACCAGGCCACGGGCGGAATCGGCATTGGCAAAGGAATCCACCAGACTCTCCCCGTCGAACAGTCCGCCGGTGTAAGCCATGCCCAGGATGCAGCAGACGATCAGAGTGACTACCGGGATCACCAGATTGCTCAGGCGGGGGGTCCCGTTGCACTCCGGCGTCTGATTTTCCGTGTAGGGGCGGTCCTCGGAGGAGAACAGGTCGCCTTTCTCTGCCGCCTGCTCGTGGCGGCGCATGGGGCCGTAATCAAAGCGCAGCAGCACCAGGGCGAAGACCATGAGCAGCGTGCCAAGGGCGTAGAGGTTGTAGGGGATGGTGCGCAGGAACATACGGAAGCCGTTGATGTTGTACTCCTCCGGCACTGCGTAGCTCACCGCCGCCGCCCAGCAGGAGATGGGCGCGATGATGCACACCGGCGCAGCGGTGGCGTCCAGCAGATATGCCAGCTTCGCCCGGGAAACCCTGTGGCTGTCCGTCAGGGGCCGCATGACGCTGCCCACGGTCATGCAGTTGAAGCCGTCGTCCACAAAGATCAGCAGACCCAGGGCGGCGGTGGCCAGCTCTGCGCCCCTTCGGCTTTTGATGTGCCGTTTCGCCCAGTCGCCGAAAGCGACAGCTCCGCCGGAGCGGTTGAGCAGCACGACAAGGGTCCCCAGCAGCGTCACGAAAACGAGGATGCTGGCGTGGCTCAAGTCGGTGAGGTTCACCACCAGACCGGCGTCCGGGTGGTAGAGCATGGTGTTCAGCGCACCCTCCGGATTGCCGCCGGACCAGAGGAAGGCGCCCACGGCGATGCCCACGAACAGGGAGCTGTAAACCTCCTTTGTGATGAGGGCAAGGGCGATGGCCACGGCAGGGGGGAGCAGGGCAAGGGCGGTGCCGTAGGCGGCGGGAACGGCGTCCTCGGAGGGCGGTCCGTCCGTCAGCGCCGTGCCCAGGATGAGCAGGCAAACGATGGCGAGAGCGGCGGCGTGGATGATCCACTTTCGCCGGGATGGGGGCTGAGAGGCGGTGTTCATATCCTGATTCCTCCTTGAATTGTTTGAATGGTTTGATCATAATCCATCCAGGGCTCCTGTTGCGGGGGAGGGGCGGCAAAGGAGAGCATCTCACCCGTGTCCGGGTGGGGAAAGCCCAGCCTCCAGGCCCAGAGCGCGATGGCCCCGGCTTCCTTTCCGCCGTATTTCCGGTCCCCCAGCAGAGGATGGCGGCGGGAGGCAAACTGCACCCGGATCTGATGGCTGCGGCCCGTCTCCAGAGTGACGGAGACCAGGGAGACCCCCTCTCTCCACTCCAGCACCCGGTAGCGCAGGACCGCTTCCCGGACGCCCTTGCGCATCCGGTCCACCACAAAGCTGCGGTTGCGGCGGCTGTCCCGGAACAGCAGGTCCCGCATCTCCCCCTCCGCCGGCTCCGGGGTCCCGGCGCACAGTGCCAGATAGGTCTTTTCAAAGCGCCCCTTTCCCAGAAAGCGGGAGAGGGCGGCGGCGGCGCGGTCCGTCTTCGCGTATACCATGACGCCGCCAACGCCGGCGTCCAGCCGGTGGACGCAGCGGACCGGCGCGCCGGTTTCCGACAGAAGCAACTGCGGCATGGCAATTTCGCTGTCGGGTCCGGGGGGCTTGACGCAGACCAGAAAGCCCTGTCCGTCGGACAAAATTGCAACGGGGGCATTGGAATTTGCCATAGATTCTGTCACTCCCTCCGGCCTATGCCCGTTTTTTGCAGAAAAAGTGCCGTTTGCCGGGCTGTGGATATCGTTCCGGGAGATTTTAGCATAGAAAAAGGGGGTTGTAAAGAGCGGAACCCGCTTTGCGCGCAGATTGACAATTCCGGCGGCAGTTGTTATAATGCGTTCCAATGGAAACCACAGCCTGGGGAAAGCGGGGAGAGATGCATGGATATTGCCAGACTGTATGAAAATGTTTTTTGCTATAGAAACAAAAAGCTTGCGTGGCTGCCGGTCCCGAACGGCCTGTTTGCCCTCCGCCTGGAGCCGGAGCTGACGGGGTATGTGCTGCTTCACGGCATCAGCATGGAGGAACCTGGGCTGTGCGTCCTGCTTGGGGACCGGGCGCTGCACGATTACCGCCTGCTGGAGGAGTGCATCGGCAATATGGAGTGGGATCCGGAGGTGGATCACCTGATGGCCGGGCTGGACGCCGTCCAGTGCGTTTTTCTGGGAAAGGACGGGCTGGAAAAAGCCGAGTTGAAGCGGGCGAGGGCATACGCCAGGGCACACGGCATCCGTCTGGCGGGGCGGAACGCCTTTCCGCAGATGACACGTTTCCGGTCAGGGCGGGTCCCGGGCTTGGTCGACACGGAGGAGGACGCGCAGCGCCTGTCAATGGCGCTGGACGCCGCGCTGTGGCTGGGAGAGCACTGGAAAGAGTGCTCTCCGGCGGAGGGGGACGGGAGCATCTGGATGCTGGAACCGGCAGGGGAGGGATACGCCGCCGGCCTTTGCCCGTTGCCGGAGCTCGCCGCCCCGGAGTACCCCGTGGGCGATGCCTGCAACGACGTGACCCGTGCTCAGGTGCTGAAGCTGCCCATGCGCGGCGCCTGGGCCTGCGAGGTGATCCGTCTCATGGTTCCCACCCCCTGGGAGGGGTCGGAATTGCCTGTACTCCCCTCCATGCTGCTGACGGCGGATCTGGCGACCGCGGATCATATCCCCGTACAGCCCGTGGCGGACTATGAGCGCCGGACGGAGGTCATGCTGAACGTGTTTATGAACGCCATGCTGGACGAGGGCCAACGGCCTGCGCGGCTCATCGTGGTGGACGACCGGACGGAGGCGCTGCTCTCCGGCTGGTGCGGGACCCTGGGCATCCGTCTGGCGCGGCAGGAGTACTGCGAGGCGCTGGAAGCGGTGGAGGATCAGCTCTCCGGCTCCGGGGATGAGGATATGCTCGGCGATACAGATGAAATGCTGGATCAGCTTCTGGATATGAGCGACGAGGAGCTGGAGGATATGCCGGACTTCCTGCGGGACGCCGGCAGGCTGTTCGGCCTGTTCGGGGACCTGGATGGACTCCCGGAGGAGATGACGGAGAAGTTCCGCGCGCTGGAACGGAAGCTCTCCGGCGAACCGGAGGAGAGCAACATCATCCACATTGACGACATCCGCCGCCGGGCGAGCCGGAATCCGGACCAATTCAGCCTGTTTGACGGCGGCGGGGAAGACGATGATTAAAGGAAACGCTGAATAAAACCCCGCGCACGTCTGGCGGCAAATTTTGCGCCTCAGAGCGGTATGCGCGCCCGCCGCGTCGCGGCGGGTCCCCTCGCGCAAGATCGTGAGCATAGATGAGAACAGGCGGCGCCCCCGGTTTCTGCCCAGGCGGGAAGAGACCGGAGGCGCTGCTTTTTTCTGCGGGTCCTCGGTACAGGGGGGAATCGCCGTCAAAACTGATTGTAGATGAACTGCCGGGCGTCGTAGCCCACGCCGTAGGCCCCGAAGACCAGAACCGCCAAAGCCAGCAGGGGATAGACCGCATAGGGCAGGGCTCCGCGCCGCCAGACGGCCTCCCGGACGCTGCCCCGCCGCTCCTGATAGAAGCTGACCAGGAACATCAGCGCCACTCCGGCCAGAGCTACAGCGCAGTCCCCGGGGGGAAGCCCGGGAGGAGGAGCGGAGAAAGCCTCCCGCCATCTCCCCCCGGTGAACACGGAGAAAAACGCCCGGAAGGAGACGCCCACGTCCCGGTAGCAGTCCAGCATCCGCAGGGAGCACATCAGGAGAAAGGTGCGCAGCGTCTCAAACACCCGGTAGCCCGCCCCGCCGGTGAGCCGGGGGAAACGGGCGCGGAAGCGCGCGGACAGCGGCTTGATCTCCTCTGCCGCCAGGATGATGACGGCGTTGAGCAGTCCCCAGACCACGAAGCTCCAGGCCGCCCCGTGCCACAGCCCGGTGAGGAACCAGGTGACGACGGTGGCGATGTACACGGTCAGCTTTTTCCCCAGGCCGGGAAAGCGGCCCTTGACGCGCTTGCTCAGCCGCAGCAGCCGGGGGGAGACGGAGATGGGGTAGAACACGTAGTCCTTGAACCAGGTGCTCATGGAGATGTGCCAGCGCCGCCAGTACTCCGCGATGTTCCGGGAGAAGAAGGGCCGCAGGAAGTTCTCTTTGACGCCGATGCCCAGGGCCTCCGCCGTGCCGATGGTGATGTCGATGCCGCCGGTAAAGTCGGCGTACAGCACCGCGGCGTAGCACAGAGCGCCCAGAAAGGCGTAGGCCCCCGGATATGCGTCCAGGTCGGCGCACAGGGTCTTGACCGCGGGCATGAGCCGGTCCGCCACCACGAGCTTTTTGAAATAGCCCCACAGCATCCGCTCCATGCCGAAGCTGACGGTCTTCCAGTCCGGGTCGTGGGGGGCGAAGAGCTGGTCTCTGAGGTCCCCGAAGCGGCAAATCGGTCCCTGGACAACCAGGGGGAAGAACGAGGTGAACAGGGCCAGGCGCAGGGGATTGCGTTCCGCCTCCTGTTTTTCCCAAAACACGTCGATCAAGTAGCCAACGGTCTGGAACGTGTAGAAGGAGATGCCCATGGGCAGCACCCAGTCCACGCCCTTCACGGACAGGGCAAACAGTGTGCCGAGGTTGGCAAGTACGAAGTTGGTGTACTTCAAAACCGCCAGAATGCCCAGGTCCCCCAGCAGAGCCAGTGCGAAAACCGCTTTGCGCCGGTGCTCCCGCAGGGCCTTGTACGCCTTTCGCTCCTCCCGGCTCAGGGTCTTGCCCGCCTCGGAGCGCAGAAAAGCTCTCTGGGAGGCAAAGGAGCGCCCCAGCGCCAGCCCCGCCGCCCAGGAGATCAGCACCGTAGCACAGAGGAAAACCAGCCCCTGCCACCCGGCGCAGAGGTAGAACACGATGTCCGCCGCCAGCAGCAGCGGCCACTGAAAGCGTCGGGGCAGGAGATAGTACAGCGGCAGCAGCACCGCCAGAAACGCCAGAAAGGTCCAGGATGTGAAAAGCATGTCCGGGCTTTACGCGTCCTGGAGCCGTTCCACCATGTCCCAGATGGCCTCGGCGGAATTGAAGTTCTCGGGCACGATCTCCCGGGCCGGGATGCTGATGTCAAACCGGTCGCTGAGCTCGGCGATCAGGGAAACGATGTCCAGGCTGGTCAGATATCCCCCGTCCACCAGATCGT
This sequence comes from Oscillospiraceae bacterium, assembly GCA_017455015.1. Classification (GTDB taxonomy): domain Bacteria; phylum Bacillota; class Clostridia; order Oscillospirales; family Oscillospiraceae; genus RGIG7114. Next base: position 9,413 of record JAFTBW010000058.1, read on the forward strand.
CGCACTCCGCAGGGTCTACGTCCAGATTCAGTTCTTCCAGAAGCTTGATGATTTCGTCCATGTCATTTTTCCTCTTTTGTATGGTTTTTTTCCGCAGCTTTTCTGGTTCCGCCGCCGCAGTCCCTCCCCCTCCGGGGGAGGGACTGCGGTCAATGGGTGGAAGCCTCGTATAAGTCCTTGAGTTTTCTCCGGTCCACCTTGCCGTTTTGCAGCAGGGGAAGCGATTCCATCCGACAGAGCTTTGCCGGCAGCATGTGCCGGGGCAGCTCGGCGCGCAGGGCCTTTCGCAGCGCGGCTTCCTCCGCCGAGCCCATGTAGTACAGGATCAGTTTTTTCTTTTCCGGGTCCCACAGGCAGCAGGCGGATTCCACCCCCGCCGCCGCGGCTGCCATGGCCTCAATCTCCCCCAGCTCGATGCGGTAGCCCATGTTTTTGATCTGATTGTCCTTTCGGGAGACGAAGACCAGCTCGCCCCTGCCGTTCAGATATCCGATGTCTCCGGTGCGGTAGATGATCTCCCGCCACAGCGGATTCAGGGGGTTCTGCACGAACACGGTTTCGCTGCGCTCGCCGTCGCCGTAGTAGCCCATGGAGACGTTGGTGCCCCGAAGGCAGATCTCCGCTTTTTCGCCGGCTGCGGCCTCCGTCCCGTCCTCCCGCAGCAGCAGAAAGCCGGTGTTGTCGAAAGGCCGCCCCACGGGCAGCACCTCCCGGTCGTCAAAGGGCCGGTCCACCTCATACCAGAAGGATGCGCCGGTACACTCCGTGGGGCCGTAAAAGTTCAAAAACCGCGCCCCCGGAACCGCAGCCTGCCACAGGTGAAGCTGCTTCACGGGGAAAATCTCGCTCTGGGAGCAGATCAGCTTCAGGTGCTTCGGCACGGCCTCCTGAAAGGCTCCCAGGCCGGACAGCATGGTCAGGGCGGAGGCCACCCAGCAGATGCTGTTGATCCGGTGCCGGTTCAGGTAGTCCACCGCCGCCAGGGGGTTCAGAAACAGGTTTTGCGGCATGAGCCAGGCGGAGGAGCCGCGGCAGAGGACGCAGAGCAGCTCCTTCAGGCAGGCGTCCACGAACAGGGGCGTCTGGATGGCGAACACGCTGTTCTCGTCCGCCCCCATCACGGGGCAGAGGGCCTCCGCGTAGTCGATCAGGGAGCGGTGGCAGACCGTGACGCCCTTGGGCTCCCCGGTGGAGCCGGAGGTGAACACCACATAGGCCGGGTCCGTGTCCAGCGCCCCGGCGCGCACGGCGTCCAGCAGCGCGTCCTCCGCCGCGCCGGAAAAAAGCTCCTCCGCCGCAAGCCGGTTCCCGCCGTAGCCCAGGGCGTCCAGGATGCCCTCGCCGCTGCCGTCGCCCACAACGCAGCGGGGGCGGACCCGGTCCAGGATCGAGGCGATGCGCTGCCGGGGCATCCCGGCGTCCAGGGGGACATACCAGCAGCCGGCGTACAGCGCGGCATAAAAGGCGCAGAGCATCCCGGGGCTTTTGGTCATGAAGACCGCCACCGGCTCCCGGCGGTAGCCGCCGCGGAGCAGGGCGCTGCCTCCCGCCCGGGAGCGGGCCAGAAGTTCCGCAAAGCTGAGCGCCTCCGTCTCGTCTCCCACGCTCATGCGTTCCGGGAACCGTGCGGCTGTTTTTTCCAGATATTCCAGCAGATTTTTCACTCTCATAGGCGTTGATCCTGATGGATACGCGGCATTTTCTCCCCCTTTGCGGGGGAGAAAATGCCCGCTTAAAACATTTCAAAGGGTACCGTGGCGACCTCGGGATACAGATCCGGATCGAAGTGCCAGTAATAGTCCCCGTCCTGCACGGAGTAGATCTGCTCCGTGGTTTTCATAAAGGCCTGATAGCCCCCCGGGGCGGTGCGCCCGGCGTCGAAATGGTACCAGCCCGTACCCAGGTTCACCAGCAGCCAGAAGTGCCGGCTCGTCTCGTTCGCCCGCTGCACCACCACCGTGTCCGCGCCCAGCTTGTTCAGCAGGAAATAGGAGCTGTAGCAGAAGGTGTAGCAGTCCCCCAGCCGGTCGTGAAAGCCCTTGTAGACGTTGGCCTTCCAGTCGCTCTTGTCGCTGGTGCCGATGTAGTTGATGGTGTGGTGGATGTAGTCGTAGACCGCCTTGGCCTGCTCGGCCAGACTCATGCCGTCGGTGAGGATCTCCGAAAAAATCTCCTCCGCCAGGGCGTCCATCTGCTCGTCGGTGACGGACTGCTTGGCAAAGTGGAAGACGGCGGTGGCGCTGGAGCTGTTCCCGTCCCGGTCCGTGGCGGTCCAGGTTACGGGGTAGTCGCCCTCGGCGCGGTAGTTTACGGCGGACTTGTCCACCTCCAGCGTGCAGTCCGGGTCCGCGTTGTCCCGGGCCAGCACCCCCTGGAAATAGCTGACCGCGTCGCCCACATAATAATAGCGGTCCCGCGCGCCGGCAATCTCCGGCGGCTGCGTGTCAGGCACGAATACGGCGCTGCCCTCCGCCAGGGCGGTGTTGCCCTCCGCGTCCGTCAGACGCAGATGGATGGCGGCCTCGCCCACGGTGTTCCAGTCCGGCTCCTCGGTAAATTCCACCGTCACCGCCGAGGCGTCGGTGATCCTTCCGGCGAAATCCGCCGGGTCCCGGGGATAGCCGGTGTAGCAGCGCACCAGGGGAAGCTCCGCCGCAGGCGGCGTGGTGTCGGTGACGTACAGCCCCAGCACCCGCTCCTCCTCCGCCCAGTTGGTCAGGCGGATGGAATCATAGCCCAGAGTGTCGGGCGTGTAATGCTCCGTCTCCGCTCCGTAGTAGCCCACATAGTCCTCTCCCAGTCGGGCGACCAGGGAGGACACCGTCACGCTGTCCCGCCGCGCCTCCAGCACCAGCAGCCGGTCGCACAGCAGAAGGGTTCCCTCCGCCCGCGTCTCGTTTCCGGCGGAGTCCGATGCAATGACCGTGACGGCCTGCATGCCGCCGCGCGTCAGGTCCGGCTCTTTGGCAAAGCGGAACGTGACGGCGCTCTCGTCGTCGCAGGACTCCACCAAGTCGGCGGCTTTCACCGGCGCGCCCCGCTCCACTGCCAGGGTGCACAGGGTCAGGGCGGGGGAGGACTCGTCCAGCAGGCGGATGGAAGAGCGCACCCGCTCGTCCCCCAGGGCGAGCACCACCGGAACGGTGCCCGCGCTGCGCCAGTCGATGCCGTCCGTGTCCGTCACGTAGCGCACCTCGCCGTCCCAGCCGGTGATGAAGTCGGAGGCTTCCGGTCTCTCCGTTCCGATGACGTAGTCCAGATGCTCCGCCACCTCCACGACGTACACCGTGGCGTCCGCCCGCGTCTCGTTGCCGCAGGAGTCGGTGAGGAGCACGCAGCAGGGATGCATGCCGGGGCTGTCCAGCTCCGGGGGCTCCACCCAGCGCATTTTGAGGATGGAGGCGTCCCAGACGTTTTTCAGCACATCCGGCGGGTCCACCTTTTCCCCGGGCAGCACCTGCACCTGGGCGTCCTCCGCCTGGGGCGGCCGGGTGTCCCGAACGGTCAGCAGGACCTTTCGCCGCCGGGAGCCGGTGACGATGGTGAGCAGATAGTTCCCCTCCCCGTGGGCGGAAAGCTCCGGTTCCTCCGCATACGCTGCCACGCCTCCGCCTTTCAAAAAAACGGAGGCAGGCGGGACGGGCTCGCCCAGCTCGTGGTACACCCGGAACCGGATGCCGTGGTAGAGCAGCGCTACAGCGGCGAAAGCCAGCAGCAGTGCCGCGGCCGCTGCCCCTGCGATCAGCAGCCCCCGCTTCCACCGGGGGCCTGTCCACCACAGGGCGATCGTTTCCTTTACCGTTGCCATATTGAAAAGCCTCTTGTTTCGGTGTGTTTCAGCATTTCAATATAGCATCGCGCGGGCGGACTGTCAAGGAACAGCGAAAAAGAAACCTGACCATCTTTTGCCATTTTTTGTTGCTTTTTGTGTGATTTCGCGGGAGCTGCCTGCGCAGGTCCGGAACAGGCGGGCAAAATGGGCTTTAGGAAACTTATGGCCGCAAAACTTCGCAAAATGGCAAAAAGTCTGTCAGGCCCTTTAAAGGCGCTTTCCCGGTTTATCCGGGTTAGGGAAACGCTGATTAAATCCGAACAGCAGAAAAAAGCTCAATCCCCCCATTGAGGGATTTTCGCTGGTTTGGAATAAATCAGCGTTTCCTTAGGCCACTTATGGCTGAAAGATTTCGCAAAATGGCAAAATCTTTTTATCCGGAGGTTTGTGATCCGTCTATATCACTAACCACTGACCACTGACCACTGACCACTTTTCCGGTTTATCCGGGTTAGGAA
>JAFTBW010000059.1 GCA_017455015.1 Oscillospiraceae bacterium
CCGCCGTGGAGGACCGCTTCCTCTCCCGCTGCTTTACAGCGGACGCCCTTGCCCATCCGCCGGCGCTCCCGTCTGTCCACCGCTTCGGCCTCTATGCCGTGCGCTTTTTTGCGCAGCTTGACGCCGGGGACTATTCCGCCTGTGTGGAGACGCTGCGCGCCGCTGCCGGAAGCTGCCCCGAGCGGAAGGAGGCGCTGCGCTTTCTGATGCGCCGGGTGGAGGCAGCGGAGCGGGAACAGGCTCAAAAAAACGCCACGCCGGAGCTGCTTGCCCTGGCGGAGCAGGTGCGGACCATCCTTGCGGGCTACCCTGCGGACGATCCGGCGGTGCGGGAGCTGAAAAAGACGGAGGTATACCGAAAGGTTGCCTATCTGATTGAGGAGTGAGAGAGATGAAGGTCGTGATCCTGGCCGGCGGGCTGGGGACCCGCCGGGGGGCGCTGCGGCGTGCTGGACGTGGAGGAGGAGAGCAGGACCGTCGTCGGCTTTCGGGAAAAAGCGAAGGAGGACGGCGGCTGGGTGAACGGCGGCTTCATGGTGTGCCGGCCGGAGCTGTTCGGCTACCTCTCCCCGGAGGATCGCTGCATTCCGGAGCGTGTTCCCATGGAGACCCTGGCCGGGGAGGGAAAGCTGGGGATTTATAAGCACAACGGGTTCTGGCAGTGCATGGACACCCAGCGGGACCGGGGACGCCTGGAACAGCTCTGGTCCTCCGGGTCCGCCCCCCGGAGGCTGTGGTCGGAAACGTGACGGCCTCTATCATACCGGCATCAGCAAAGGAGATCGCTGAATGGAAGCGGAAACAAAGGACTGCCTGCGCTTTTACAGCGGGAAGCGGGTTTTTGTCACGGGACATACGGGCTTCAAGGGGGCGTGGCTGTGCGCGGTCCTGCGTTTTGCGGGCGCCGCGGTGACGGGCTTTTCCCTGCCTCCCGAGGGGGAGGACAGTCTGTTCTCGATCCTGGGCCTGGAACGGGATATGCGCTCTTTCCTGGGGGACATCCGGGACGGGGACGCGCTGCGGGCAGCCTTTGACGTATCTGACCCGGAGCTGGTGTTCCATCTGGCGGCGCAGCCCATCGTCCGGGAGAGCTACCGGGACCCGGCGGGAACCTGCGGGACCAATGTGATGGGGACGGTCAATTTACTGGAATGTATCCGGCGGTCAGAGCATGCGCGCAGCGTGGTCAACGTCACCACGGACAAGGTCTACCGCAACCGGGAGTGGGTCTGGGGCTATCGGGAGACGGACGAGCTGGGCGGCTTTGATCCCTATGCCTCCTCCAAGGCCTGCTCCGAGCTGCTGACGGAGTGCTACCGAAACTGCTTTCTGGCGCAGCGCGGCGTTGGCGTCAGCACCGCCCGGGCGGGCAACGTCATCGGCGGCGGCGATTTCGGCAAGGAGCGGATCATTCCGGACTGCGTGCGGGCGGTCCGGGCCGGCGTTCCCGTCAAACTGCGCAGTCCCCGCTCGGTCCGCCCCTATCAGCACGTGCTGGAGGCGCTCCACGCCTATCTGCTGATCGGGGCGCGGCAGTATGACGCCCCCGCCCTCGCCGGGTGCTACAACGTTGGCCCGGACCGGAGCGGCTGTACCTCCACCGGGGAACTGGCGGAGCTGTTTTGCCGCGCCTGGGGGACCGGAGCGGCCTGGGAGGGCGGGGATGCGGACGAGTCCCTGCACGAGGCGGAGCTGCTCTGTCTGGACAGCTCCAGGATCCGGGAAACCCTGGGCTGGAAGCCCTGCCGGAGCATCGGCGAGACCGTGGCCGACGCGGTGGACTGGACCAGGACCTGGCTCGCTTCCGGGGACGTGTCCGCTCTGACGGAGCGGCAGATCCGGGATTTTCCGTGGTCCATTTAAAGCCTTCCCCCCGGGGGGAAGGTGTCTGCGCCGCAGGCGCAGACGGATGAGGGGAATTGTTGCCGTGAAAGCAAGCGAAGAAAAAACAAGCGCAGAGAGAGCGGGCCAGATCGAGGCCGCCAGGGAACGGATCCTCACTGCGGTGTCGGATTACTGGGCGCTGACCGCCGAACAGCCCGGGGAGCGGCGGCGTATCCCCTATGCCGGAAGAGTCTATGACCGGGAGGAGCTGGTCAATCTGGTGGACAGCGCCCTGGAATTCTGGCTGACCGGCGGGCGCTACACCCGGGAATTTGAGCAGGCGCTGGCGGAATACCTCGATCTGCCGTTCTGCGCCTTTGTCAACTCCGGCTCCTCCGCCAATCTGCTGGCGTTCATGGCGCTGACCGACCCGGAGCTGGGGGAGCGGGCCATCCGCAGGGGGGACGAGGTCATCACCCCCGCCTGCGCCTTTCCCACCACCGTTTCCCCCATCGTGCAGTTCGGCGCGGTGCCGGTGTTCGTGGACATTGCCATTCCCTCCTACAATCTGGATGTCCGGCAACTGGAGGATGCCCTGTCCCCCAGGACCAAGGCGGTGATCGCCGCCCACACGCTGGGGAATCCCTTTGACTTAAAAGCGGTGCGCTCTTTCTGCGACCGCCACGGCCTCTGGCTCGTCGAGGACAACTGCGACGCCCTGGGCGCGGGCTTTGTGCTGGACGGAACGCTCCGGAAGACCGGTACCGTGGGCCACATCGGCACCTCCAGCTTCTATCCCCCCCACCACATCACCACGGGAGAGGGCGGCGCGGTCTACACCGCCGACCCCCTGCTGTCCCAAATCATACGCTCCCTGCGGGACTGGGGCCGCGCCTGCGCCTGTCCGCCGGGGGTGGACAATCTCTGCGGCCGCCGCTTTGACGGGCAGTACGGGACCCTGCCCCGGGGCTACGACCACAAGTACACCTACAGCCGTTTCGGCTATAACCTCAAGGCCACGGATCTGCAGGCCGCCATCGGCGTCGCCCAGCTCAAAAAGCTGCCGGACTTCGTGGAGGCGCGCAACCGCAATTATCAGACGCTGCGCGCCGGTCTTTCCCATCTGGAGGACCGGCTGGAATTTTCCGTCTGCCACCCCGACGCCCGGCCGAGCTGGTTCGGCTTTCCCATCACCTGCCGGGTCCCCGGCGGGCGGGACCGGATCGTGCGCTCCCTGGAGGCTGCGGGCGTCCAGACCCGGATGCTGTTTGCCGGCAACCTGATCCGCCACCCCTGCTTTGACGGGATGCGCGCCTCCGGGACCGGCTTCCGGGTGGTCTCCGATTTGCCGGAGACGGAGCGTGCGGTCTCCGATACGTTCTGGCTGGGCGTGTATCCAGGCCTGACGGCGGGGGAGCTGTCCTATATGCTGGAGCAGACGGAAAAAGCCGTGCTGCGCCTTTAAGGAAACGCTGATTAAAGCAACGCGTGCGGTTGGCGAGCAAATTTTGTGTCCGCCAAGGCGCAAAAACCGCAGGAATACTTTGTGTATTTCAAGGTTTTTGGAACGCAGGCGGGCGCAAAATTTGCCGCCAGACGTGC
>JAFTBW010000060.1 GCA_017455015.1 Oscillospiraceae bacterium
GAACCCCGTCCCGAAATATGCGTTGCTTTTTCGTTCCGCCTGCCCTATAATAGTGTTTATTCCTGTTTGCAAGGGAAGCGCTGATTAAATCAACGTGTGCGCCTGGCGAGCAAATTTTGTGTCCGCCAAGGCACAAAAACCGCAGGAATACTTTGTGTATTTCAAGGTTTTTGTAACGCAGGCGGGCGCAAAATTTGCCGCCAGACGTGCACGGGGATTTATTCAGCGTTTCCCGAGGGAAATGAACCAGCGTTTCTACAGATTTTGGAGGATAGAGAGATGGGAGAGACCCTCGGCGCCGCCATTCCCCGGGTCCTGATCGCCGGGACCGGCAGCGGCTGCGGAAAGACCACCCTGACCTGCGCCGTGCTGCAGGCCATGACGGACCGGGGCAGGAGCCTGGCCCCTTTCAAGTGCGGACCGGACTACATCGACCCCATGTTCCACGCCCGCATCACGGGGACCGCCTGCGCCAACCTGGACCCGTTCTTCTTTTCGGAGAACACCCTGCGCCAGATTTTGGCAAAGCACGCGGCAAACCGCGACTTGGCGGTGATCGAGGGGGTCATGGGCTACTATGACGGCCTGGGAATGACGGAGGACGCCAGCACCTACGCCGTGGCCGCCGCGACGGAAACCCCGGTGGTCCTGGCGGCGGACGCCCGGGGCGCCGCCCTCTCCGTGCTGGCCACGGTCCAGGGCTTTCTGAACTTCGCCCCCGAGAGCCGCATCCGGGGCGTGATCTTCAACCGCTGCTCCCCCATGCGCTACCCGGAGCTGGCAAAGGCGGTGACGGAGCGTTTTCAGGGGCGGCTGCGTCCCCTGGGCTGCCTCCCGCCCCTGCCGGAGTGTTCTCTGGAAAGCCGCCACCTGGGACTGGTCACCGCCGCCGAGGTGCGCTCCCTGGGGCAGAAGCTCCGGGACCTGGCCCGCGCCGCGGAGGAGCACATAGACCTGGACGGCCTGGAGGAGCTGGCCCGGGAGGCCGCGCCGCTCTCCTACGCCCCGCCGGAGCTGCCCCGGTTCTCCGAGCCGGTGCGCATCGGCGTTGCCATGGACCGGGCTTTCTGTTTTTACTACGAAGACAACCTGGAGCTGCTCCGGGCGCTGGGGGCGGAGCTTGCGGAGTTCAGCCCCCTCCGGGATCCCCATCTGCCCCGTAGCATCCACGGCCTCTATCTGGGGGGCGGCTATCCGGAGCTGTACGGGCGGGAGCTGGGGGCCAATGCCACGCTGCGCCGGGAGATCTGCGCCGCCCTGACCCTGGGGATGCCCTGCATCGCGGAGTGCGGGGGCTTTATGTACCTGACGGAAAAGATCGGGGACCATCCCGCCGTGGGCTTTCTGCCGGGGGTGTGCCGGGACACGGGACGGCTCTCCCGCTTCGGCTACATCCGGCTCACGGCAAAGGAGGACAACCTGCTCTGCAAAGCCGGGGACAGCTTCCCCGCCCACGAATTCCACCGCTGGGACTGGGACCGGACCGGCAATGGCTTCGCCGCGGAAAAGCCCACCGGCCGCCGCTGGGAGGCCGCCGTCGCCACAAAGAGCCTGTATGCCGGGTTCCCCCACTTCCACTTTTTCGCCGCACCCCGGCTGGCGGTGAACTTTTATCAAGCATGTGTGAAGGAGAAACAGCGTTATGTCTGAACCCATCAAGACCGTCCGGCCCATGGACATCGAACGGCGCAGCTTTGAGATCATCACGGAAGAGCTGGACGGCCGGATCCCGGAGAATGAGAACGCCCCGGTCATCAAGCGGGTGATCCATACCACGGCGGATTTCGATTACGCGGACAATCTGGTCTTTTCCCCCAACGCGGTGATGCTGGGGACGCAGGCCCTGGCCCATGGCTGCCACATCGTCACGGACACCCAGATGGCAAAGTCCGGCATCAACAAGGCTGCGCTGGAACGGCTGGGCGGAGAAGTCCACTGCTTCATGTCCGACCCGGACGTGGCTGCGGAGGCAAAGGCCCGGGATGTAACCCGCGCGGCGGTGAGCATGGAGCGGGCTGCGGCGCTGAAAGTCCCCTGCATCTTTGCCATCGGCAACGCCCCCACCGCCCTGCTGCGGCTGTGCGAGCTGATTGCGGAGGGGGCGGTCTCCCCCGCCCTGGTCATCGGCGTGCCGGTGGGCTTTGTCAACGTGGTGGAGAGCAAGGAGCGGCTGCTGGAAACGCCGGTCCCCTCCATCGTTGCAAGGGGACGAAAGGGGGGCAGCAACGTTGCTGCCGCCATCTGCAACGCTCTGCTCTACCGGTTGGGCAGATAGGGGCGGGCCGTGGAGGACAGTATTCTGCGCGACGGGGCGCGTTTGCGCCTGGGCTACACCACCGGCTCCTGCGCCGCCGCCGCGGCGAGGGCAGCCGCACTGCTGCTGCTGACCGGCCATCGGGCGGAATCGGTGGCGCTGCCCACCCCGGCGGGCCGGCTGCTGACGCTGGATATCCTGCATCTGACCGGGGACGAAAACGCAGCGTCCTGCGCGGTGCGGAAAGACGCCGGGGACGACCCTGACGTGACCGCCGGTGCGCTCATCTTCGCCCGTGTCGCGTACGCGGACGGCGCGGGGATAGAGATCGACGGCGGAGAGGGGGTTGGCCGGGTCACAAAGCCCGGACTGGACCAGCCCGTAGGGGCGGCTGCCATCAACTCCGTTCCCCGGCGAATGATCCGGGAGAACGTGGCGGAGGTCTGCCGGGAATCCGGCTACCGCGGCGCGCTGCGGGTCGTGATCAGCGTGCCGGGCGGCGCAGCCATCGCGGAAATGACCTTTAACGCCCGGCTGGGCATCGTGGGGGGTATCTCCATCCTGGGCACCACGGGAATCGTGAAGCCCATGAGCGAGCAGGCCCTGGTGGACACTATCCGGGTGGAGCTGCGTCAAAAACGCGCCCTGGGGGCGGATTACGCCCTGTTGACCCCCGGCAATTACGGGGCGGACTTTCTCCGGGACCGCATGGGCATCGACCCCGCCCGCGCGGTGCTGGTCAGCAACTACATCGGCGATGCGCTGGACATCTGCCGGGAGGAGGGCTTTCGCGGCGCACTGCTGGCGGGACATATCGGCAAGCTGGTCAAGCTGGCGGGCGGGATGCTGAACACACACTCGAAATACGGCGACTGCCGCATGGAGCTTCTGGCCGCCCACGCCGGGGCCGCAGGGCTCCCGGCCGAAAAGATCGCGGAAATTCTGCGCTGTGTGAGCTGCGACGAGGCGCTGCGCGTTCTGGACGGCGCGGGGCTGCGGGAGGATGTGCTGGCACGGATCGCCGTGCGCATTGAGGGGACCCTCTCCCGCCGGGCGGGCGCTGCTCTCCCGGTGGGCGCGATCGTCTTTTCCAATCAGCTTGGGTTTCTGACGCAGACCGCCGGAGCGCAGGGGCTGCTCCGGCATTTTCGGGAAAACTGAAGTTGCTCCCCCGCCCCGGCAGATGCCGGGACGGGGGAGCGGTTTCATGCGGTGCGGCGCTAAATGCCCTCACCCACCACCGCCCTTGCGGGGGACGGGCGGCGGTCCCCCGGTCGCTTCGCGCCTCTTTTGCCGGAAAACATGCCCCCGGCATGTTTTCTGATCGGCAAAAGTCCCTGATGGGGGAGGGAGAAAGCGGTTATTCAGTCCTCCAGCTTTTTCAACAGCTCCCGGCAGGCACAGGCTGCTTTCTCCTCCGGCGCGTAGATGAAAATTGCCTCCCGGTCCGATGCCGGGGAAACCCGGACGGTCTGCCCCGCCATGCGCAGGTTGAGTCCGTCGGAGACGGAAAACTCCGTACCCGCCTCCATGAGCTGCTGGGAAAACAGGCGCATGAGTCTGGCCCTGCTGCGGCAGGCACACTCCAACCGGCTGCCCTCTCCGCGCACCGCGGCCGCGCCGGACGCGGGAGCTGCCGCAGGCGCCGC
>JAFTBW010000061.1 GCA_017455015.1 Oscillospiraceae bacterium
CGGGCTTCGGATCGGCGAGGTCTGCGCTCTCACATGGCAGGATATTGACCTCAAAGAGCAGACCATCACGGTGCGGCGCAGTATGCGCTACAACGGGGCAAGGCACAAGACGGAGGTCGGCACCACCAAGCGGAGCAAAATCCGCACGGTGGACTTCTGCGACACGCTGGCGGGAATCCTCAAGGCGGCAAAGACCGAGCAGCACAAAAACCGTCTCAAGTACGGCGAGCTCTATAGCCTGAACTACTACAAGCAGGTACAGGAAAAGGGCCGCAGCTACTACGAGGTTTACAGCCTGCAAAGGTCGGAGGATGTGCCGGAGGACTACCGAGAGATTGACTTCGTTTGCCTCCGCCCGGACGGGTGCTATGAATCGACCAGCACGGTCGGGATCGCCTGTCGGGCAGCCTCAAAGAAGATACCGGGGCTTGAGGGTTTCCACTTCCATCAGCTTCGGCACACGTTCACCAGCAATCTGCTCTCCAATGGGGCATCGCCGAAGGACGTACAGGAGCTTTTGGGACACGCCGACGTCAGTACCACCATGAACATCTACGCTCACTCGACAAGGGAAGCGAAACGCTCCTCGGCCCGCCTGCTGGATAAGGTAGTAGGCGGCAACTGAAAAAAAGTTTCCCTTGTTTTGCCCCACAAGGGCAAAAACAAGGGAAAACGGAGCTATTTATGGTGGCAGACCTGCGGAAAATGCAGGAAAATCAATGGGTTTCAGAGATTCGGATAGATAAATCCCGATTTGTCGAGATAATTATAACAGACGAAGCACACTATGTGAAGCAGAAAAGGGACTCTGATTGTATCAAAATCAGAGTCCTTTTGGTCCGAGTGGCGGGATTCCCCGCCTGCGGGCGGGCCGCCTCGCGGCTCTGGCGTGCCCCCGGCACGCCATTCACAACCGCTCGGTTCGAATCCCGCAGAATTCATTTTACCAAAAAGGAGCGCCCCTGTGGGGCGGTCCTTTTTGGTCCGAGTGGCGGGATTCGAACCCACGGCATCCAGCTCCCAAAGCTGGCGCGCTACCAGCTGCGCTACACCCGGTCGTCGTCGCGGACGGCGCATCCCTCGCTTCACGCGCAAGCGCGAAAGCTCGTCCGCTCTGCCGCTCCTCCTTTCCGTCCCGGACCCGCTGCGCTGGGCTCCGGTCCGGTAAAGACGGTACGAACAGACGCGAAATGCATTATAGCAAACTCCTCCGGCGGGCGCAAGGGTTTTTCCATTGATGTTTTTCCCGGACTATGGTATCATGCCTTGCAGGAGAGTGAGCGAGCGTGAGAATGAGAAAAAAGCCCAATCTGATCCCCCGGATGGAGCGCTGCGCGGCGGTGCATATCCGGGAGCCGGAGGCCCTGCGGGGCCGCTGGGCGACGGAATTTCCCCAATACGGCACGATCCATCTGGAGCTGGGCTGCGGCAAAGGCCGCTTCACCTGCGGCCAGGCGCTGCTGGAGCCGGAAGCGCTGCTGCTGGCGCTGGAGAAGGTCCCCGACGCCATGGTGGTGGCCATGGAGCGCGTTACGGAGCAGCAGATCCCCAACGTCCGCTTTCTGGAGCGGGACGCGGTGTGTCTGCCGGACCTCTTTCAGCCCGGCGAGGTGAGCCGTCTTTACATCAACTTCTGCGATCCGTGGCCCAAGAGCCGGGACGCCAAGCTGCGTCTCACGGCCCCGGGCTTTCTGCGGCTGTACGCGGATCTGCTGCCTTTGGGCGGCGAGATCCGGTTCAAGACCGACAATACTCCCCTCTTCGACTGGAGCATCGCCCGTCTGGAGGAGGAGGGCTGGGCCCTCTCGGAGGTGACCCACGACCTCCACGCCGCCGGACCCGTGGGCGTGATGACCGACTACGAGGCCAAGTTCTATGCACAGGGCATGAAGATCAACCGGCTGGTGGCGACCCGGACGGCGGACACCAGGACCACCGCTGCGGGCCCCGTGCCTCGGCTGCGCAACGCCTCTCTCACCGACGCCCGGGGCTTTGACGAGAGCGCCGCCGCGGCGGAGGAAAAAGACTGACATGGGCTACATGGAGGAACTGCGCTCCCTCGTGGGCCACCGGTGCGTGATCCTCAACGGCAGCGTGACCGTGCTGCGGGACGCGGCGGGCCGGGTGCTGCTGCAGCATCGCTCCGACGGCCGCTGGGGGCTTCCCGGCGGGCTGATGGAGCTGGGCGAGAGCTGTGAGGAAACGGCCCGGCGGGAGACGAAAGAGGAGACGGGACTGGACCCGGAGGGGCTGACCCTGCTGGGGGTCTGGTCCGGAAAGGACTGTTTCTGCCGTGTGAGCAACGGGGACGAGTTCTACGCCGTCACCGCCGCCTATCTGGCGGAGAGCTGGTCCGGCACGCTCCGGGAGCCGGATGAGGAATCCCTGGGCTTCGCCTGGGCGCCGCTGGACGCTCTGCCGGAGAACGTGCCCGCCTCCCACCGGCGGATATTGGACGTTGTCCGGGAAAGCGCCGGCTCCGTGAAGGAGCCGGTCCGGGCGCCGGAAAAAGCGGGATTCGTCTGCGCGGGAGAGGACGGCGGCTTCGTCCGCTGCGAGATCACCGCAGAGCGATACGGGGAGAGAAACACATGAGATTTATTTCCTGGAACGTGAACGGCCTGCGGGCCTGTGTGAACAAAGGCTGTTTTGAAGAGGCCTTTTACGCTCTGGATGCGGATTTCTTCTGCCTGCAGGAGACCAAGCTTCAGGCCGGACAAATCGACCTGCCCCTGGCGGACTACCACGGCTACTGGAACTACGCCGAAAAGAAAGGCTACTCCGGCACCGCCGTCTTCGCCCGGCAGGAGCCGCTGGAAGTGACGGCGGGGCTGGGCATTCCGGAGCACGATACCGAGGGCCGGGTCCTTACCCTGGAATACCCGGAATTCTATCTGGTGAACGTCTATACCCCCAACTCCCAGAACGAGCTCAGGCGCCTGCCCTACCGCATGGCATGGGAGGACGCCTTCCGGGAGCATCTGACCTCCCTGGACAGAAAAAAGCCCGTGATCGTCTGCGGTGACATGAACGTGGCCCATGAGGGGATCGACATCAAGAATCCGGACACCAACCACTTCAGCGCCGGGTTCTCCGACGAGGAGCGCGCCAAGATGACCGAGCTGCTCTCCGCGGGCTTTACCGATTCCTTCCGCTTCCTCCACCCCGACGCCCGGGACGCCTACTCCTGGTGGAGCTACCGGGCCGGAGCCCGGGCAAGGAACGTTGGCTGGCGCATCGACTATTTCCTGGTGTCCGACCGGCTGCGGGACAAAGTGCAGCGGGCCTTTATCTGCCCGGAGATCCAGGGCAGCGACCACTGTCCGGTGGGGCTGGATCTGCTATGGTGACCATCGGAAATGTTGAGCTGGCCGGGCAGGTGTTCCTGGCCCCCATGGCGGGGGTGACGGACGCGGCCTTCCGGCTGCTGTGCCGGAAGCACGGCGCGGCGCTGTGTACCAGCGAAATGATCTCCTCCAAGGCGCTGATGTACCAGGACGCCAAGACCCGGACCCTGCTGGTCCAGCCGGAGGGGGACGAGCCCCTGGCGGTGCAGATCTTCGGCAGCGACCCGTCGTGCATGGCCGAGGCCGCCCAAAAGGTGACGGAGCTGTGTCGCCCGGTCATCATCGATATCAACATGGGCTGTCCCGTGGGCAAGGTGGTCAAGTCCGGGGACGGCAGCGCTCTGATGAAGGACCCGGAGCTGGCCGGACGGATCATTGAAGCCGTGGTGAAGGCGGTGGACCTGCCCGTGACGGTGAAGTTCCGCAAGGGCTTCGACAAGGGCAGCGTCAACGCCGTGCCCTTTGCGCAGATGTGCCAGCACTCCGGCGCCGCCGCGGTGGCGGTCCACGGCCGGACCCGGGCCCAGATGTACGCCGGGAAGGCCGACTGGGACGTGATCCGGGACGTGAAGGCCGCCGTGACCATCCCGGTGATCGCCAACGGAGACGTCTGGACCGGGGAGGACGCGGCACATATCCTGCGCTATACCGGCGCGGACGCGGCCATGATCGCCCGGGGCGCCTTCGGGGATCCGTGGATCTTCGAGCGGGCCAACGCCGCCGTGGAGGGCCGGGAGATCCCCGCGCCGCCGCCTCTCCGGGACCGGATGGAGGAAGCTCTGTCCGCTCTCCGGCTGGCCGCGGAGCTGAAGGGGGAAAAGATCGCCGTGCTGGAAGCGCGCAAGCAGCTCTGCTGGTATCTGCGGGGCGTGGCCCACGCGGGATACTATAAACAGATGATCGTGGGGATGAACACCCTGGCGGAGGCGGAGACCATCGTCCGGGGCATCCAGAAAGATTTGAGGTGATCGAATGACCATCCAGGAGGAATCCGCCCTGATCGGGCGGGTGCTGGCGGGCGATACGGACGCCTTCGAGCCGCTGGTGACGGAAAACCAGAACAAGGTCTTCCATCTGGCCCTGCGGCTGCTGGGGAACGAAGCGGACGCCGCCGACGCGGCCCAGGAGGCTTTTCTGAAGGCGTACACCTCCCTGTCGGGCTTCCGGGGAGACAGCCGGTTTTCCGTGTGGCTCTACCGGCTGACCAACAACGTCTGTCTCGACATGCTCCGCCGTCAGAAGCGGCAGAGCGCCGTTTCCCTCTATACGGAGGACGACGGCGAGGAGGCCGAGCTGACGCTGCCCGACGGCGGGCCCGGGCCGGAGGAGCTGCTGCTCCGGGCGGAGGACGCCCGGCTGGTCCGCGCCGCCATGGATGCCCTGCCGGAGGATCTGCGCCGGATCCTGTCCCTGCGGGAGATCGGCGGCATGAGCTACGAGGAGCTGGCCGCGACGCTGGAGCTGGAGCCCGGCACGGTAAAATCCCGGCTGAACCGGGCGCGGAAAAAGCTCTGTGAACTTTTGCTCCAAAGCGGGAACTTTTTTGCTCCCGTGCCGTCAAACCAAGGGAAGGGGGTGTGAAGCGGTATGGATCACGCCTATTATGAAGAGCTGATCGGCGCCGCCGCGGACGGCGAGCTGACAGCCGAAGAACAGGAGACCCTTCGCGCCCATCTGGAACAGTGCGAGAGCTGCCGGGCCTTTTATCAGGCGGTCCGGGCCGTGAGCGGTACCCTGGCCGCCGACGAACCGGCCCTGCCGGAAAACTTCACCGAAAACGTGATGCGGGCGGTGCGTGCCCAGGCTGCAGCACCCTCGGAGCAGCCCAAAAAGAAGGGCGTCATCATTCCCATGCGGGTAAAGAACTTTGCCACCGTGGCCGCGGCCATTCTGATTTTGGTGGGCGGCCTGCGGCTGACCACCGTGCTCAACGCCGCCAGCGCCCGGAAAAGCGCCTCCGCAGCGCCCCAGGCCGCCCAGGCCGACAGCGTCAACCGCTCCGCGGCAGCCGCCGGCGCCATGGAGGAGGCCGCGGCGGAAGCTCCCGCCGATAACGCCCCCATGATGAGCGCCTCGCTCTACGCCTCGGACGCCGAAGCAGAAGAGCCCGGCGGTGCGGAGCTGCTGCTCCGAGGCGACGAGATCCTCTGGCAGGGAGAGCCCGTGGATCAGGAAACGCTGGAGGAACTTCTCTCCGCGGAGGAAAGCGTGGAGCTGCAAAACGACGGCGCCGACGCCGAGCTGCTCGAATCCGTGACGGCCCTGCTGGACCAACTGGAGATCCCCTATACGGTCCGATAAATCCAGACATACGAACAAGGGAGCCGCAATACGGCTCCCTTGTTTAATCTCATACATATGGGAATAAGCTGACGATATAGTGCTCCGGCCCGTCTTTCACGGGTCCGGAGCTTTTTTATTCGGGCCGATTCAAAAAGCGGGCGAACTCCAGAACCATCGTTTTTCTTTCCGGAGTCAAAGACAAATAATGATGAAGCAGCTCCTCCTCATCCCGGGAAAAATGAACGGGCGCCGTATCCTCTACCCCGGTCAAAAGAAATGAAACGGAAGAGTCGAGCGCCTCTGCGATCTTCAGCAGCATTTCGTAATCAGGGCAACGTTTGCCGTTTTCATATTGGGAGATTGCACTTTCACTGCAGCCCACCATCTTTGCAAGCTGACGAAGTGTCAGCTTTTTTTCTTTTCGTTTTTGTCTTATAGCGTCCATGATGCTCCTCCTCTCGAGGACAGCAGTTTTTATTATTTTATAGTGTCCTATTCCACGGGTCAAGAAAAAGCTGATATCACGGCCGATTATTGACATTTTGTGAAGTATACAATAATATACTTAACAGTATGTGAAATTCTCTGGGAGGTGTATTATGCGGTATTGGCTGCAAAACACTCGTCTTGCCCGAGGACTTACGCCAGGAGACGTCTGTGCTGAGTTGGGAGTTTCCGAGGAGTATTACCTTGCCGTTGAAGGCGGGCGCCGGCAGAAAAAAATGGATCTGACACTGATAGCGAAGCTGTCTGTGATCCTGAAGGTATCTATGGCGTGGATCCTTGAACAGGAACGCATCGAGAACAGCGAGGAACAGCCATGAAGTTGTTAGATAGAATCGATCACTCACCGCCGTTCCGGGCTGCAGCCTTTTTCTTTTTCAGCTTTGTTTTTCAGTCAATCTGTTCCGTGTATAATACTCCTCTAAATCCCTATTACGGGTATGATTCAGCGTTCTTTTTGCTGATTGGAAAAGGCATTGTTGCCGGTAAGATTCCCTATCTGGACCTTTACGACCAAAAGGGTCCTATGGTGTTTTACATCAATGCGTTGGGCTATCTGCTTACCGGCGACAGAATGGGCGTATTCCTGCTGCAAGTTGTGTTTTTTGCCGCGTCCCTGCTGATGCTCTATCGGATCGTCCGTTGTTTTCTGGACATAAAGCGCTGCTGGATGGCCATGGGCTTATTCTGCCTGCTGTACATCGGAACGGTGAAAGACGGCGACATGACCGAGGAATGGTCCCTGCTTTTCTCTTTGATCCCCATGGTTCTGGCCGTGGGATTTCTCCGCCGGGAGATCCCGGTAAAGGCGCATCCTTTTGGGTATTCTGTCGTCTATGGCATCTGTACCGGGATTTTGGTCCTGTTTCGGGTCACCAACGCCGCCCTTCTGGCGGGGCTCATCTTCGGCTTCTCCATGCTGTTGCTCCGGAAAAAGGCTTTCCTGGCCCTGGGGAAAAACGCATTGGGCGTAATGTTTGGATTTTTTGTTGTCGCGGCTCCGGTATGTTTATACTTCATTCACCTCGGTGCTTTTGACAGCTTCATTTATGCCAGCCTGCTGCACAACTTTTCCTATGCCGTAGATGGCGCTTCTTCAAAAAGCCCCGTCGAATGGGGAGCCATTATCGTCAGTGTGGCCTTTTTTCTGCTCACTGCTGCCGCGGCGCCCCGGATGGCTCGGGACAAGATCACGTCCCCGGGAATCATTACGCTGGCGTCGTGCATAAGTCTGACAGGGTCCTTTGCCATGACTCTTGGCTATGGCTATCGCCACTATTTTCTTATTGTTGTTCCCGCCATCACGCTGGATTACTGCCTGTGGCTTACATGGCTGGACGGAACGGAAAACAAAATGGTCCGCTTCCGTCGGTGGGCTGCGGCAGTGCTGACGGCTTTGGTACTGCTCCCCTATGTGCCACAAATGGTCCGGCAGGGAGGAAAAGTCGTGTACAATGATATTCTCCGCACTCCTGAGTCGGAAAAGCTCCGATATGAAGCTCTGAATCAGTATGTTCCCCGGGGTTCTGACAGCGTATGGGGCTACAATGTCCGAGCCAAAGACTACCTCTATATGGGTGTGCTTCCATGCTATCGGTATTTTGCTGAGCAGGAATGGATGATGGAGGCCAACCCCAGTATTCGCGGAGAGCTGGAAGAGTACCTTACGCAGGATGGTCCGGAGTGGATCTTTCTGGGCAGCTCGGAAACAGAAATGCTGGAATGGCTTACCGTGGAACTGGGTTACACCTTCCCGGAAGGCTTCAATACCGACAGCAGCGTGCTGCTGCTGCAAAAACAGAACGGCTGACCGGGAGGCAGACATGGAATCGACACGATTCAAATACACGAACCGGGATGTGTGGATCTGCCTGCTGCTGGCGGCGGCGCTTGCTCTTGTGATGATCCCCGGGCTTGGACAGGACATGGCATGGGGCGACGACCACGCGGCCTATATATCCCTGGGGATCGCCCTTTGGGAAGGGACCGCGGACGAACAGGCCCGGCTCAACTACGTCATGCACCCTTCGACGCTTCCCAGGGAAGCTGACGGCGCGATCTACTATATCTGGGGCTACCCGGCGTTGCTGTCCCTGGTGTACGGCGCCGTGGGATTCGACCGGACGGATTTTCACACCAACATATATTACAAGCTGCCCTCCGCCGCAGCGCTTATTCTGGCCTGCGCGGTTTTGTATCTCCTGTATCGACGGCGGTTTTCTTCTGTGGCGTCCGCCGTGGCTGCTCTGGGGATCTGCGGCACGGATCATCTTTTTAGTCGGGTGGATTATGCGCCGGATACGGATGTGTTTTTCTTCTTCCTGACAGTACTGATCTATCTTTTGTGTGAGCTCCATTTGGAAGCGGAAACCACCCGGCGGCAGGCAGTCTGGAGCGTGTGCCTTGGCTTAACAGCGTGGTGCGCCTTTGAGACAAGGCTCAACGGCGTTATGTTTGTGCCGTTCATCCTCCTCAGCCAGTTGATATGGGTCCTCCGGAACAGAAAAGAGGGCCGTTTGTCCTGGAGGACTCTGGCTTCTCTGTTCGTGCCCTGGGCCGTGTTTATCCTGGGGTGGGTCGCCGCTCGGCGGCTTGGGCCACCGGTGACCTCCAATCTGAGCGACTACGCCCGAATCAGCCTGAAAACGACGGTGCACAATTTTGCCTACTACGGAAACGAACTGAGCGAGTGGTTTGGCGGCGGGTTGTTTCGGCTGCGGGGCGCGCCGGACTGGCTGTATTTTGTGCTTGGTCTTCCCCTGGTGCTGTTGGCCGGTTTGGAGTTCCTTCGTCGGGGCTTCGGGAAACTGCTGCCCTACACCGTTATGGTTATTGGCGTCCTGACGGGCACTATGATCCTTCCCTACCGGCAGCCGGTGCGCTATCTCTTCCCCATTCTTCCCATTCTGGTCCTATTTGTCCTATATGGCTGGGAGGACCTCAAAGGCCGGTTTTCGTGCTCAAACTGCAAGAAAACGGCACGACGGACTATCGCCGCGGCGCTGCTCTTGATCTATATGTTTTTCCCAGGCATTTCCTTTCTGAGGAGGACATCGGATCGGCAGCGCCAGGAAACGCCCTACTCCGTCAATGCGATAGAAATGTGGAATTATATCCGGAACAACACGTTTGCCGACGCAAAGATCTATTTTGTCAAGCCCCGGATGCTTTATTTGAACACCCAGCGGATCGGCATTTGCGGTGTAAATGGTCACTCTCCTCGCGAGGCGGAGTACTTCCTGTGCTGCTCGGCCTATCCCCTGACCGCCAGCGAGGAAGAATCTTTGGAAGAGGAGTTCTTTCTAATGTATAAAAATGAAGGCTATGCCCTCTACCAGCGCACGCCTCCGCCTGAAGCTGAAACGTGGTCGACAGTAGATAAAAAGCAGCCTTTTCCCAACGGAAAAGGCTGCTTTTTGCATCCCCGGTGGGGATGGCTTACGCCAGAAATCCTTTTAAAATTCTGTCTTCGGCCTCTTCCGGGGTGAGGCCCAGGGTCTCCAGCTTTAAGAGCTGGTCTCCGGCGATGCGGCCGATGGCGGCCTCGTGGATGAGCTGGGCGTCCAGGTCGTTGGCGGTGATGGCGGGCACGGAGCTGATCTTCGCGCTGCCCATGATGATGCTGTCACACTGGACGTGGCCGAAGCACTTGGCGTTGCCCTCCACCACCGGGCGGAAGACCTGCACGCTCTCGTCCTGGGCCACGCTCCGGGAGATGACCCGGCCCTTGGAGTCCTCCCCGTCCAGCACGATGGCCATATCCGAGTCGGCCCGCTGCTTCCCGTGGGTCAGCAGCCGCTCGGTGATCACCACCTCGGCCTTTTTGCCGCAGACCACTTTGGTCTCCCGGTGGGTGGAGTCGATACCGCCGATCTGGCTGGCTTCCATCTGCATCACGGCGCCCTCTTCCAGATAGGCCACCGTGGCGGGGTTCATGACCCGCTCGCCGTTGCCGTCGCCCTCGCCGTAGTGCTTTTCCACGTACTTGACCCGGGCGTTTTTCCCGATATAGAAGGTGTGCACGCCGTCGTGCTCGGCGGCGTCCTCGCCGCAGTTGTGGATGCCGCAGCCCGCGATGATCAGCACGTCCGCGCCCTCGCCCACGTAGAAATCGTTGTAAACGGTCTCTTTCAGGCCGGACTCGGTGATGATCACGGGGATATGGCAGCTCTCCTTGCAGCCGGGAGCAAAGGTCACGTCGATGCCGGGTTTGTCCTCCTTGGAGGTGATGGTCACCATGTCGGTGTTCACCCGTCCGGCGCAGCCGGAATCCTTGCGGATGTTGTAGGCGCCCTGGGTCGTGCCGTTCTTCATGCCGGCGATGATCTCCAGCAGGGCGGTGTCCACGCTGTTGAGCTCGCTCATTTCCGCTCCTCCTCTCCGATCATGGGGCAGGCGCCCAAAGTCCCCTGCACGATGGCGGGCAGCACCTCCGCCGGGCTGCCCCGGTGGAGAATGGCGCCGTGGTCGATGACCAGCACCTCGTCCGCCAGAGAGATGATGCGCTCCTGGTGGGAAATGATGATCATGGTGGTCTCCTGCTTCCGGTGGATCTCCTCAAAGGTCTCGGTGAGCCGGGCGAAGCTCCACAGGTCGATGCCCGCCTCGGGCTCGTCCAGGATCATCAGCTCCGGCTGCCGGGCCAGGATGGAGGCGATCTCGATGCGCTTGACCTCGCCGCCGGAGAGGGAGGCGTCCACCTCCCGGTCCAGATAGTCGTTGGCGCAAAGGCCCACCCGGGTCAGATAGGCGCAGGCGTCCTTTTTGCTCAGCAGCTTTTTGGTGCTGGCGATGCCCAGCAGGTCCTTGACCCGGATGCCCTTGAACCGGGGCGGCTGCTGGAAGCCGTAGCTGATGCCCAGCCGGGCCCGCTCCGTGATGGACATGGGCGTAATATCCTGCCCGTTGAAAAGGATCCGGCCGGAGGTGGGCTCCACCAGGCCCATGATGGCCTTGGCGAGAGTGGTCTTGCCGCCGCCGTTGGGACCGGTGAAAACCACCAGCCGGTGGTCGGGAATGGTGAGGGAAATATTGTTCAGGATCTCCAGCGACCCGTCGGGGGTCTCTACGGAGAAGCACAGCTCCTGCAGCTCCAGCATGTGTGGTCAACAACTCCTTTTCGTCCGCAAGCCCTGTTTTTTCAGGGAATCTTGCAAATACTCAAAAAAAATGATATACTATTTTGGCTTTTCCGGATCGCTCCGGCGTTTCGGGGACTTACCCGCCGGGTAACGGGGAAAACTACATCATTATATATAACATCTTCGAAAAAAGTCAACCTGACAATTTCTCATCGAGCGGCACGCCGCTCCGGGAGGGATATTTCCATGAGGATAAAGCCGAAAAATCCAAAGCTCATCAAGGCCCGCCGGATCGCGGTGGGCGCGGTGGCCGCCTGCGCGGTGCTGACGGTGCTGCTCGCCAACCGCGGCGGCGACACGCTGCCCGACGAAGACAGCGCGCCGCTGCCGGAGGCCGCCGTGGCCAGCCTGTCCCCGGAGGACGCCATCACCGGGGAGATCGACTGGCAGTACCCGGAGGGCTGGATAGACTATTCCGACCTGCCTCCGCTGGAGTCTCTGGGCGACGAGTCGGTGCAGGGGCTGTCCAACTGGCGGTATCTGCTGGTCAACGGTCTGGACCGCTCCAACTACCTCCGCTCCAATTATTATCCCGAAATGACCATGGTCGAAAACAACTATTATTTCCAGACCCGGGCGGCCGAGGACCTGACGGCTTTCCTGGCCGCGGCCCGGGATGCCGGCTATACCGTGCGCATCAGCCGGACTTATCTCTCCTACGCCGACCAGCGGACACGCTTCAACGGCATGGCCTCCACCCTGTACGACCAGGGCGGCATGACCCTGGCTGAGGCGGAGGAGCGCATCACCGCCCTGGGCTACTTCCCCGGCGCCGACGAGCACCAGACGGGGCTGGCGGTGAACTTTGAGGACGGCAACGGCGAACGCAAGTTTTCCACCCCCGTGCTGGAATGGATGACCGAGCACTGCGCCGAGTACGGCTTCATCCTCCGCTTCCCTGAGGGCCGGGAGGCCTATACCGGCCACGAGGCCGAGCCGGGCCACTACCGCTACGTAGGTCAGGTGGCCGCGGAGTATATCATGCGCAAGGGTATCACGCTGGAGGAGTTCAAGGACGCCTACGACGAGGAAGCGGGAACGGTGATCGTGTGGTGAGCGGGTACAGCGACACCATCGCCGCCATTGCCAGCGGCGGCGGCATCTCCGCCATCGGCATCGTGCGGCTGTCCGGGCCGGAGGTGCTCCGGGCGGTGGACGCGGTCTTCCGCCCCGCCGACGGGAAGAGCATGTCCGCGCATCCCGACCGGCAGCTGGTCTACGGCGAGCTGCTGGACCGGGAGGGCGAGCTGCTGGACGTGTGCCTGTGCACCGTCTCCCGGGCTCCCCGCAGCTATACCGGGGAGGATACCGCCGAATTCCAGTGCCACGGCTCGCCGGTGGTGCTCCGCGCCGCGCTGGAAAGTCTCTTCGCCCGCGGCGTACGCCAGGCGCTGGCCGGGGAATTCACCAAACGGGCCTTCCTCAACGGCCGGCTGGACCTGACCCGGGCCGAGGCGGTCATCGACGTGATCGAGGCCCGGACCCCTCTGGCCGCCCGGAACGCGGCGGGCCAGCTGGCGGGCTCGGTGCAGCGCGCCGCCGACGCGGTCTACGACGCGCTGGGAGACGTCTGCTCCCATTACCATGCGGTGCTGGACTACCCGGACGAGGACATCCCGGATTTTCAGCTCTCGGAGTATTCCCGTATTCTTGAGCGCTCCGCCGGGGAGCTTGATAAACTGCTCTCCACCTTCCGCCGGGGCCAGTATCTGGACAAAGGCATCCTCACGGCCATCGTGGGCCGGCCCAACGCGGGCAAGTCCTCCCTGCTCAATGCCCTGCTGGGCTATGACCGGGCCATCGTCACCGACGTGCCCGGCACCACCAGGGACACCCTCTCCGAGGGCTGCGTGCTGGGGGGCGTCCCGCTGCGGCTGACGGACACCGCCGGGGTCCGGGACACCGCCGATACGGTGGAAGCCCTGGGCGTGGAACGGGCCCGGGCCGCCGCGGCGGAGGCCGAGCTGGTGCTGGCCGTGTTCGATCTGAGTCGGGACTGGGACGCCGAGGACGAGACCGTGGCCCGGCTGGCCGGGCAGGATGCCGCCGCCGTAGCGGTGGTCAACAAGTCCGACCTTCCCTCCCGCTGGGACCCCGCCCGGCTGGAAGGCCGCTTTGAGCGCGTCTGTGTCGTCTCCGCCCGGGAGGGCACGGGGCTGGACGCCCTGGAGCAGGCGGTGCGGGAGCTCTTCCCCCTGCCGGAGGCCCGGCCCGGGGAGATCCTGACCAACGCCCGGCAGGCGGAGGCCATCGCCCGGGCGTTGGACGCGCTGAACGCCGCCCGCAGCGCTCTGGACGAGGGCTTCACCCCCGACGCGGTGCTCACCGGCTGCGAGGAGGCCATGGCCGCGCTGGGCGAGCTCACCGGCCGCTCGGTCCGGCAGGACGTGACGGAAAAGATCTTTTCCCGTTTCTGTGTGGGAAAGAGATTTTGCGGCAAAAACTGTGATAATCTGTCGTTTTTTCCGCAACTCCGCACTTGAATCGGCTCTGTTTCAATGATATAATGCGAGCGTTTGAGGATCAGCCAAAAACGGACAAAATAAAAACATTAATATAGGAGGACTACGCATGAGCAAAAAGTATGTCTATCAGTTCAGTGAAGGCAACGCCAAGATGCGCGAGCTGCTGGGCGGCAAGGGCGCCAACCTGGCCGAGATGACCAACATCGGTCTGCCTGTGCCCCAGGGCTTCACCATCACCACCGAGGCCTGCACCCAGTATTACGAGGACGGCCGTCAGATCAACGACGACATTATGGCCGAGATCATGACCAACATCGCCAAGATGGAGGAGATCAACGGCAAGAAGTTCGGGGACCTTCACAACCCCATGCTGGTTTCCGTCCGTTCCGGCGCCCGGGCCTCCATGCCCGGCATGATGGACACCATCCTGAACCTGGGC
>JAFTBW010000006.1 GCA_017455015.1 Oscillospiraceae bacterium
CCCCCCTCCCCCTGATGGGGGAGGGAAAAAGCGGTAATCATTTAGAATGGGCCTCACCCACCGCCGGCCCCGTTGGGCCGGCGGTCCCCCCTCCCTACAAGGGGCCATCGGCGCGGCCGAGCGAAGCGGTCGCGCCGGGGAAAAGGAAGAAGGAGTCAACGGATATGCAGCTTGTGCCGCCAGGCGGAAGCGGAATGGAGTTGGCTTCTTCTGACGCGGGGGAGGGAGAAAATGAAGCGGAGGTTTCGGATGGACTATCATTCCCTGGCACAGGAGATCCGCGCTGCCCTGCCCGGTCTGGCGCTGGCGGAAGAGGAACCCATGGCAAAGCACTGCTCCTTTCATATCGGCGGCCCCGCCGCGATCTTGGCGGAGCCGGAATCGGAGGAGACGCTTTCCGGACTGTTCCGGCTGCTGCGGGAAAAAGGCGAGCAGCCGGAGGTCATCGGCTGCGGGACCAATCTGCTGGTGCGGGACGAGGGAATCCGGGCCGTGGTGGTGCGCATCGGCGAGGGCCTCGCCGCCGTCTCCGCCGACGGGGAAACGCTCACCGCAGGAGCGGGTGTGCGCCTGAGCCGGCTGGCGGTTTTTGCCCGGGACCGCTGCCTCACGGGGCTGGAATTTTCCCACGGGATTCCCGGCTCTCTGGGGGGCGGAGTGGTCATGAACGCCGGGGCCTACGGCGGGGAGATGCGCGACGCGGTATACTCCGTCCGATGGATGGGCCTGGACGGAGAGACGCACGAGACGGCCGACCTGGATTTCGGCTACCGCCGCAGCGCCTTCTCCGGCGGGGACCGGATCGTCCTGGGGGCGAGGCTGCGCCTTGCTTTCGGCGACCCGGCGTCCATCGGCGCACGGATGGAGGAGCTGGCGGAGCGGCGCAAAAACAGCCAGCCTCTGACCCTGCCCTCCGCCGGCAGCACGTTCAAGCGTCCCGCCCGGGGCTACGCCGCCGCGCTGATCGATATGGCCGGGCTCAAGGGTCTGCGGGTAGGCGGCGCGATGGTGTCCGAGAAGCACGCGGGCTTTGTGGTCAACGCCGGCGGGGCAACCTGCCGTGACGTGCTGGAGCTGATGGAGCGCATCCGTGCCGCCGTCCTGGAGAAATGCGGCGTGGAGCTGGAGCCGGAGGTCCGGCTTTTGGGATAATGGGATAACGGGATAAGGGAAACCGAGGAACAAAAGAGATGAAATTTCTGATCGTATCCGGGATGTCCGGCGCGGGCAAGACCCGGGCCGCCAACGTCCTGGAGGATATGGACTACTATTGCGTGGACAACATGCCCGCCGCCTTGCTGCCCAAGCTGGCAGAATTCTGCATGGGCATGGGCGGACGCTATGAAAATGTGGCCCTCGTCACGGACATCCGGGACGCAGGGGGCGTGGACAGTATCTTCCACGCCCTGGATCAGCTCCGGGAGCTGGGCTGCGACTACTCCATTCTCTTCATGGAGGCCAGCAAAACCGCCATCATCCGGCGCTACAAGGAGTCCCGCCGTCCACACCCCTTGCAGTGGGAGGCCGGCAGCATCGAGGCGGCGGTGAGCCTGGAGGAGATCCGGCTCTCCCCTCTGCGGGAGCGTGCGGACTACCACATCGACACCAGCCGCATGACTCTGGGCAGGCTCCAGGCGAAAATCTATGAGCTGCTCTCTTCCGGTCAGAAGCAGCGCACGCTCCAGGTGAACGTGATGAGCTTCGGCTTCCGCTACGGCATCCCCGCCGAGGCGGACATGGTACTGGACGTGCGTTTTCTGCCGAACCCCTACTATGAGGCGGAGCTGCGGGAGAAGACCGGCATGGATGCCGAGGTCTACGACTATGTGTTCAGCCACGCCGTTTCTCTGGCCTTTATGGACAAACTCAAAGAGCTGATTGCGTTCCTGCTGCCCCACTATGTGGAGGAGGGCAAGCACGTCTTCACCATCGCCGTAGGCTGTACGGGCGGCAAGCACCGCTCCGTCTCCGTGGCGCGGGCAGTAGCGGAGTTTGCCGAGGGCCTGGGCCACAACGCGGAGCTCATTCACCGGGATATGAACAAATGACGGAACACACGGAGCATCCGGAAATGGGCGCGCCGGAGGATGCGCTCTCCTTTTCCGGCAAGGTCAAGGCGGAGCTGTGCCGCATGCCCCTGGGGGGACTGGCCCAGGCCACGGCGGAGGCCTACGGCGTGCTGCTCTACGCCAACAGCTTCAGCGCCCGGGAGGTGCGGATCGTCACGGAGAGCAGGGACTTCGCCGGGCGGCTGGAACGGCTCTTCGCCCGTGCGTTCTCCCTGCAATTTGACAGCGCCGAGGATAGCTCCGGCCGCGGCCGGAGCAGCTTCTCCATCCGGGACGCGGACAAGATCCGGCAGATTTTCGCCCGCTTCGGCTACGACGCCGGGCAGGTACTCTCCCACCACATCAACCTGGGCGTTTTGGAGGAGGAGCAGTGCCGTCCCGCCTTTCTCCGGGGCGTCTTTCTTGCCGGCGGCAGCGTGACGGACCCCGGCAAGCGCAGTCACCTGGAGCTGGTGACGGACCACCGGAATGTGGCCGGAGAGACCTATTCCCTGCTGCTGGAGGCGGAGCTGAACCCCAAGGAGACGGTCCGGGCGGGCCACTATGTGCTGTATTTCAAACGGGCGGAGAACATCGAGGACTTTCTGACCTACATCGGGGCGCATCTGTCCGCCATGGAGCTGATGAGCGTCAAGATCGAAAAGGAGATGCGCAACGCCGTCAACCGCAAGGTGAACTGCGACAGCGCCAACGCGGACAAGATCGTCTCCGCCGCCCAGGCCCAGCTCGAACAGATCCGGCGCATTGACCGCAGCCTGGGGCTGGACAACCTGCCGGGAGAGCTGCGGGACGTTGCCCTGCTGCGCATCGCAAACCCGGAGGCCAGTCTGGCGGACCTGGCCGCGCTCTCCGATCCCCCGGTGAGCAAGAGCGGGATCAACCACCGGATGCGCAAGCTGATGAAACTATAGGAGGCGAAAACCATGGCCTTTGTCCATCTGCACGTTCACAGTGAATACTCTCTTCTGGACGGCGCGTGCCGGATCGAGGCGCTGCCTGCCAGGGCAAAAGCCATGGGACAGACCGCTCTGGCGGTGACGGACCACGGCGTGATGTACGGCGCCGTGGCCTTTTTCAAGGCATGTCAAAAGGCCGGAATCAAGCCGGTCATCGGCTGCGAGGTCTATGTTGCGCCCCGAAAACGCACGGACCGGGAGCACGGGACGGACAGCGCCTATTCCCACCTGATTCTGCTGTGCAAAAACGAGACGGGCTACCGGAACCTCTGCTATCTGGTCTCCGCCGGCTTCACCGAGGGCTTTTACGTCAAGCCCCGAATCGACTGGGCGCTGCTTCAGGAGCATGCGGAGGGTCTGATTTGCCTCTCCGGCTGCCTTGCCGGCTATCTCTCGCAACGCATTGTGAACGGGGACTATGCGGAGGCGAAGCGGAAAGCCCTCGAATTGCAAGAGTGGTTCGGCGAGGACTTCTATCTGGAGCTGCAGGATCACGGCATCCCGGAGGAACGCCGGGCGATGAACGGTTTGCTCCGCATCAGCGAGGAGACCGGCATTCCCGTCGTCCTGACCAACGACGCCCACTACCTGGTCCGGGAGGATGCCGGGGCCCAGGACGTGCTGATGTGCATCCAGACCGGGAAAACCCTGGACGACCCCCAGCGCCTGCGCTTTGAGAGCCAGGAGTTCTACCTGAAAAGCGAGGCGGAGATGGCCTCGCTGTTGCCGGAGCACCCGGAGGCCCTGGAAAACACGGTGCGCATCGCGGAAAAATGCGATTTCGCCTTCCAGTTCGGCCACTACCACCTGCCCCAGTTCCTGCTGCCCCCCGGGGAGACGGACAGCTACGCCTATTTGCGCAAGCTCTGCGAAGCGGGCTTCCAAAAGCGCTACGGCTGCGACCCCAAGATCCGGGAACAGCTCGAATACGAGCTGGATATGATAAAACGGATGGGCTTTGTGGACTACTTTCTCATTGTCCAGGACTTTATCGGCTACGCGAAAAGCCAGGGCATCCCCGTGGGGCCTGGGCGCGGCAGCGGCGCGGCCAGCGTGGTCTGCTTTTGCCTGAATATCACGGGGCTGGACCCAATCAAATACAAGCTGTTCTTTGAGCGCTTCCTCAACCCGGAGCGGGTCACCATGCCGGACATCGACATCGACTTCTGCATCCGCCGCAGGGGTGAGGTCATTGATTATGTCAACCGAAGGTACGGCTCGGACCACGTCGCCCAGATCGTCACCTTCGGAACCATGGCCGCCCGGAACGCCATCCGGGACGTGGGGCGGGTGCTGGGCGTCAGCTACGCGGACACGGACAGGACGGCGAAGCTGGTCCCCTTTTCCCTGCACATCACCATCGACGAGGCGCTGGCTGTCTCAAGGCCCCTCAAGGAGCTGTACGACGAAAATGAACAGATCCGGCGGATGATCGACACCGCCCGGACCCTGGAGGGGATGCCGCGGCACGCCTCCACCCACGCCGCCGGCGTGGTGATCACAAAACGGCCCGTCTACGAATACGTGCCCCTGGCGAAGAACGACGAGAGCGTGGTCACGCAGTACCAGATGACCACGCTGGAGGAGCTCGGGCTGCTGAAGATCGACTTCCTGGGACTGCGGAACCTGACCGTACTGGACGACGCGGTGCAGCTTGTCCGGAAGCGGGAGCCGGAGTTCGACATCGAGCGCATCCCGGAGGACGACCCCCAGGTCTACGCCATGCTGGCAGCCGGTAAGACCAGCGGTGTGTTCCAGTTGGAGAGCAGCGGCATCACCGGCGTTTGCATGGGATTGCAGCCTAAAAGCATCGAGGACATCACCGCTCTGATCGCCCTCTACCGCCCCGGTCCCATGGAGTCCATTCCCCGCTTTCTCGAGTGGTCCAACCACCCGGAGAAGATCGTCTACAAGCACCCCCTGCTGGAACCCATTTTGTCCGTGACCTACGGCTGCATCGTCTATCAGGAGCAGGTCATTGAAATCTTCCGCCGTCTGGCGGGCTACACGCTGGGACAGGCGGACGTGATCCGCCGGGCCATGAGCAAGAAAAAGGAGGCGGAGATTGTCCGGGAACGCAAGACCTTCATCGAGGGCGACCCGGAGCGGAACATCCCCGGCGCGGCATCCAACGGCGTGCCCCCCGACGTGGCAAACAGCATCTACGACGAGATCTACGACTTCGCCAACTACGCGTTCAACAAGGCCCACGCCGTGGCCTACGCCATCGTGGCCTATCGGACCGCCTTTATGAAATGCCGCCACCCCCTGGAGTACATGGCCGCCCTGCTCACCAGTGTGCTGCACGACAGCGTCAAGGTGGCGGAATACATCGGGGAATGTCGGGATATGGGCATCTCCCTCCTGCCCCCGGATATCAACCGTTCCGAGGCGGACTTTACCGTAGCGGACCAGGGCAGCCTGCGTTTCGGCATGGCGGCAGTGAAAAACGTAGGCCGGGGCTTTGTAAACGCCCTGGTGGCGGAGCGGGAAAACGCCGGTCCCTTCGCCTCCCTGGAGGACTTCTGCCGCCGTCTCTACGGACAGGATCTGAACCGCCGGGCCATCGAGAGCCTGATCCGCGCCGGAGCCTTTGACTCCCTTGGCGCGAAGCGGCGGGCGCTGCTGCAGGTCCTGGAGCGGGTGCTGGAGAGCGTCTCCTCCGCAGGCCGGAAGAATGTGGCAGGGCAGCTTGACCTGTTCGGCGCCGGGAGCGGCGAGGAGGCCCGGGAGAGCTCCTTTTCCCTGCCGGACGTGGAGGAGTTCAACCGCCGGGAGATGATGGCGATGGAGCGGGAGATGACCGGCCTCTATCTCAGCGGACACCCCATGGACGACTACCGGGAAAAAGTAAAACGTGCCGGGGCCGTCCCCATCGGCGCGATTCTCCGGGATCAGGCGCAGGAGGAGGGCCCCCGCCGCTTCCGGGACGGTCAGCAGGTGCTGGTGGCGGGCATCGTCGGAAGCTACAAGACCCGTACCACGAAAAACAACTCCATGATGGCCTATGTCAGCCTGGAGGACGACAGCGGCAGCATGGAGCTGGTGGTTTTCCAGAAAGCGCTGGACCGGGGCGGCGGTTACATCCGGGACAACGCCTGTATTCTGGCACAGGGGCGCATCTCCCTCCGGGACGAGAAGGAGCCGCAGCTCACCGTGGACGACATCCGCCCCATCGACGATCTGGACGCCCCGCCCCGGGCGCAGCCGGACACGCCCGCGAAAAAGCTCTATCTGCGGGTCCGCAGCGACGACGCGAAAGCCCTCCGGCGCATCGAACTGTTGCTGGAGATGTTTCCCGGCCGGGACAGACTGGTGCTGTATCTTGAGGACCTGAAAAAACAACGCACAGCCTCCTGCGTCCTGCACCCCGCTCTGGTGCGGGAGCTGCAGGAGCGGCTGGGCGCGGATAATGTGGTGGTGAAGTAGTTGAGCCGCCTGCCGCCGCAAATCCGGCGCACGACAAAAGCATAATAAAAAACAGTAATCAATCAGCGTTTCCGTAAAACAGATGTCCGGCCATGCTTTTGAATACACGATTGGGGGAGAATATGAAAAAAACTGTGAAACGAACGGTTTCGTACTTCATCCTTTTCCTGCTTCTCTTTTCTGCGGCGCCGCTGTGCGTCAGGGCCGCTGCGGATGAGAGCCGCATGGTGCGGGTGGGGTGGTACAACTCCGACCACTTTCAAGAAGGCAGCGGAGCAGATCAGAAAAGCGGATATTCATATGAGTACCTCCAGAATGTATCCAACTACACCGGCTGGGAATACGAGTATGTCAGCGGCGGATGGTCGGAGCTGTACGACGCGTTTCTCAAGGGTGACATCGACCTCCTGGCGGGCGTGTCCTATACGGAGGAACGCTCCTCGCTGATGAACTACCCCGGCTACGAAATGGGCTTTGAGTCTTACTATATCTATAAAAAGGCCGGAAACGACGCCATCACAGGCAGCGATCTCTCTACACTGGCCGGAAAGCGCGTCGGTACGCTGACCAACAATCTGATGACCACATTCTTTGAGGCATGGATGGAGGAATCCGGCGCTGCCTGCGAGGAAGTCCTGTTTGACGATTTTCAGACGCGAGACGAGGCTTTCGAGAAAGGGGAGATCGACGCGGTGATCGCGGTCA
The DNA here is from genome assembly GCA_017455015.1 of Oscillospiraceae bacterium. Lineage (GTDB taxonomy): Bacteria > Bacillota > Clostridia > Oscillospirales > Oscillospiraceae > RGIG7114. The sequence continues at coordinate 7,160 of JAFTBW010000006.1, forward strand.
ACAACAATGTGCCCTCCAACTCCGGCTACACCCCCGTCGTGATGGTGGGCGAGTCGTCCTATTACCTTGCGGTGACAAAGGAGCGGACGGACTTGCTGGCCGCGCTCAACCGGGCGCTGACCGTGATCAACGAGAGCAACCCCTATTTTACCCAGAGCCTGCAGATCAAATATTTCAAAAACACCGCCGTCAATGCCGCCCTTTCCCCGGAGGAGAGCGCGTGGGTCGAAGCCCGCGGCTCCATGTTGGCAGGTTATCTCAGCGACTATATCCCATACTCCGGCGTCGATGAAAACGGAAACGCCAACGGCGTCATCACCGACATTTTCGACGAGTGGAAGGAGCAACTGGGGCTTTCTGATCGGATCGGGATCGAGTACAGGCCGTTTGTCCGATACGACGACATGATCGCCGCGCTGCTCTCCGGCGAGATTGACGCTGCATTTCCGGTCTATGACAGCATCTGGATCTCGGAGCAGCAGGGGATCGTCCAGACCAATGATCTGGTTGAGTCCAGCATCCATCTGATTTTCCGCGGCGAATACAGCGAAGCGACCACGGAGGTGATCGCTCTTTCCAACCGAAGCCCTTTCCAGAAAAGCTATGTAGACATGCATTACCCTGACAGCAAGGTGTATCTTGTCGAATCGCCGGAGGAGTGCCTTGAGGCGGTGAAAGAAGGGAAAGCGACCTGCACCTTCTTCGGAAGCGGCCGTGCCGACGGCATTCTCTCGCGGCGCGAATATAATATGCTGAGCCATCTGACGCTGGATGAGACGGTCAATTACTGCATCGGCTTGAAGAAAGGCAATAACGCCATGTATTCGCTGCTTGCACGCGGCATTTCCCTGATCGACAAGTCAAACATGACCAACGCGATGTACCGTTACGCGGATTCCGGCGGCAGGTATACGATTTCCGATTTTATTCAGGACCATGTCAGCATCGTCCTGTCCGTCGCGCTGCTTATCATCGGCCTGATTGTCGTAGTGGCGATCATGCTGGCGATCAATCTGCGTAAAACCAGGGAGCAGCAGGAAAAGGAGCTTGAGATGCTGAGGCTCGTCACGCAGCAGAAGGAAGAACTGGAGGCAGCGCGGGATCATCTGCAGGAGGCGGTGGAACGTGCGGAGCAGGCAAGCAAGGCAAAAACCACTTTCCTCTCCAATATGTCCCACGACATCCGCACCCCGATGAACGCGATCATCGGCTATACGAATCTGGCACGGCGCGAGCGCGGCAATCCGGCGCAAACACAGGAGTATCTGAACAAGATCGAATCCTCCAGCCAGCACCTCTTGGCTCTTATCAACGACGTGTTGGAAATGAGCCGAATTGAGAGCGGCAAGATGGATTTAGAGAACACGGAAACCGACCTGCGGGAAACAATCCGTAAAGTCCATGATATGTTCGCCACACAGATGGAATCCAAAAAAATTCATTTCACCGTGGACACTTCGCTCGTCAAGGATCGGTATGTCCTTTGCGATACGAACCGCCTGAACCGTGTCCTTCTGAATCTTCTCAGCAACGCTTACAAATTTACACCGGAGGATGGAACCGTTACTGTTACGCTTTCGCAAGTCGGCGCGAGGGAGGGTATCGGTACTTACGAGCTTCGCGTCAGGGACAGTGGCATTGGCATGAACGAGGAATTTGCCAAAAAGGTATTCGACGCCTTTGAACGTGAGCGGACCAGCACCGTCAGCGGGATTCAAGGCACCGGCCTCGGCATGGCAATCACCAAAAGTATCATTGATCTGATGGGCGGCAGCATCTGCGTGGACACCGCGCCCGGAAAAGGCAGCGAGTTTACCATTCGTGTGGCCTTTGAGATTGTTACCCGGGCAGAGACGGGCGCGGATACTGAAGCGGAGACAGATCCCGGCGCACTTGTCAGCAAAACGATAGATTTCAGCAAAGTCCGCCTCTTGCTGGTGGAGGATAACGAGATCAACCGTGAAATTGCGACTTTGGTGTTGGAGGAATCCGGTTTTATGCTGGAAGAGGCTGTAAACGGCAAAGAGGCCGTGGAAAAAATCAGTGCCTCGGCGCCGGGATATTTTGACGCGGTAATGATGGATATTCAGATGCCCGTAATGAACGGGTACGAAGCGGCGCAGGCGATCCGCAGACTGGATAACCCCGCGTTGGCGAATATTCCCATCATTGCTATGACCGCGAACGCTTTTGCCGAGGATATACAGGCTGCAAAAGACGCGGGCATGAACGCGCATATTGCAAAGCCGCTTGACGTGGCGAAGATGATGGAAACCCTGACTGAAATCCTCCGCTGACTCCATCTCGTACTTCAAAAATGGTGGAGATTCCAAATCTGAATCCTTCTATGCGCAAAAAACGATTCGTCATCGGGCAAGACGCCGGGCGTTATTTTGAAACTGTTCTAAAATTTAAAGAAGTATCTTTTTTGCCCCTTTGCGGAAATTGTACATTCATGCGTTTGTCGTGAAATCCTGCGGCGCCGGAATTGACACGGGCATGTTTCTATGGTATACTGCGCATTAATTTCTGATTTATGGAGTGTGATCGCCCGTTATGGACGGAGACAGTAGCGGTTGGATACCGCTCATCATCATTTTGCTGCTGCTATTCACCGCCGCCTGGTTCGCGGTCTGTGAGACGGCCTTCGCCTCGGTCAGCCGTACCCGGCTCAAGCTGGCCATGGACCACGGCGACCGGCGGGCAAAAAATGCCGTTTTTGTCACAGAACACTTCGATAAGGCCATCACAACCATCCTCATCGGCACCAACATCGTACATTTAGCCGCGGCCAGCTACGCCACGGTCATCGTCACCCGGCGCTGGCCGGGAAACGAGCTGGCCGTCACAATTGCCACTGTCGTCACCACGGTCTGCGTCTTCTTCGCGGGGGAGATGCTGCCCAAAAGCATCGCCAAAAAGTACAGCGAGCGGTTCTCACTGGGAACCGCCGGATTGCTGTGCTTTTTTATGCGTCTTTTTGCCCCTGTCTCCGCCTGTCTCACCGCCATCGGCAATTTTGCCGCCCGGCTGGCGAAGGCGGAGGACGAGGTCACGGTAACGGAGGATGAGCTGTACGATATCATCGAAGACATGACGGACCGAGGCAAGCTGGATGCGGACCAGGGCGAGCTGGTGCTGGGGGCACTTTCCTTTGACGAGGTGACCGTGGAGAGTATTCTGACCGCCCGGGTGGACCTGACCGCCATCGACGTGGACTGGCCGCCGGAAAAGGTTTTGAGCACCGTCCGAAATTCCCGGCACAGCCGCATCCCGGTGTATGAGAACAGCATCGACAACATCATCGGTATTCTGCACATCCGCAAGTACATCAAGACCTGGCTCCGGGAAAAGCAGCAGACGGAGCTGCGTCCCCTGCTGGACAAGCCGTACTTCATCCACCAAAGCACCAAGATTGACGAGCTGCTCCCCGTCATGAGCCAGAAGAAGCGCAACATCGCCATCGTCACCGACAACTACGGCGGTACTCTGGGAGCAGTGACCATCGAGGACATTCTGGAGGAGCTGGTAGGCGAGATCTGGGACGAGGACGACCTGATCGTGGAGACGAGCGTGAAAAACAGCGACGGCAGCTACTCCTTTGACGCCTCCGTGGAGGTGGAGGATGCCTTTGACTTTATGGACTGGGAGGACCCCAGCGGCTTTGACTTTGAGCACAAGCAGCTCGGCGAGTGGAGCTACGAGCAGTTCGACCAATTGCCCGAGCAGGGCGACAGCTTTGCCTACCGGGGATTGAGCGTCGCAGTGGAGGACATCGACCAGCGGCGCATCCGCAAGCTGCGCATCACGCTGCCCGCTCCCGGCGCGGAGGAGGTGGAGGCATGACCTTCCGAATCGCCGCCTCCGTGGCCTGCCTTCTGCTGTCCGCCTTTTTCTCCGCCTCGGAGATGGCCCTGTCCAGCGCCAACCGGGTGCGGCTGGCCTCCCTCGCCGAGGGCGGGAACCGGGGAGCCGCCCTGGCCCTGCGGCTGCTGGACAGGTTTGACGACGCCCTGAGCGCCATCCTGATCGGCAACAACTTTGTAAACATCGCCCTGTCCTCCCTGGCCAGTCTGATCGCCATCACCTCTTTTGGGGAGGGCTACGCCTGGCTCTCCACGGTAATCGTCACGGTCACGGTGATCATCTTCGGCGAGACCATTCCGAAAATCCTGGCAAAGCGGAAAGCAAACCGTCTGCTGCCCGCCGTCTCCCCCGCCCTGCGGCTGCTGAGCGTGGTTCTGAAGCCCCTGACAAGCCTTACGGTGCTGCTGGTGGACCTGATCTGCCGCCCCTTTCCGGGAGAGCAGAACGACGAACCCGAGGCCGCCGTGGAGGAGCTGCAGAGCATCATCGAGACCGCCGAGGACGAGGCGGTTCTGGACGGGGACCGCAGCGAGCTGCTGCTCTCCGCGCTGGACTTCGAGGACATCAGCGTCAACGAGGTCATGACAGCCCGGGTGGACATGGACGCCGTGGACATCGGCGACAGTTGGGAGGAAATCTACGCAGCCCTCTCCGCCTCCTCCCACAGCCGCGTCCCGGTGTACGAGGACAGCATCGACAACATCATCGGCATTTTGCACCTCAACCGCTTTTTCAAGGCCATGCTGAACCGCCGCCGGCCGAACATCCGGCGGATGCTGATGAAGCCCTGCTTTGTCTACAAAAGCACCCGCCTGCCGGCGGTTCTGGAACAGCTTCGCGGCGCGCATCAGCACCTGGCCGTGGTCACGGACGAGTACGGCGGCGTCTGCGGCATCGTCAGTATGGAGGACGTGCTGGAGGAGATTGTGGGCGACATCTGGGATGAAACGGACGAGTTCGACCCGGAGGTGGTGCAGCGCTCCGACGGCGTCTGGGAGATCGACGGCGACATGAGCATCGGGGACTTCTCCGAGCTGGTCATCCCCGGCGGCGGGGAGCTGGAGAGCGAGAGCGCCACCGCCGGGGGCTGGGCCCTGGAGCGCTTTGGGACGTTTCCAAAGGCCGGGGACAGCTTCGTCTGGAACGGACTGAAGGTCACGGTGCTGGTCATGGAGGGCCGCCGGGTGGAAAAGCTCCTGGTGGAGCGCGTAAAGGATTCAGAATCCATAACACAATATGATGAGGACTGAAAACCTGTACCGGGCTTTCAGTCCTCAAATAATTATTCGCCTGTTCTGCAAGGAACATAGTCAGTTGTTGTACACACTGCTTCTGTGACCGACGGTCAGGGCAAGAATAACAAGTCTATCGTCTTCAATGGCACAAATCAGGCGGTAATCACCGATGCGATAACGCCATTGGCCTCTGCGATCCGCTGTAAGTGCTTTTCCGTGGACACGAGGATCATCACAGCCGACCAGGTTTTTCTCGATCCATGCTTTGAGCATTCTTTGTGTAAAGCGGTCCAATTTTTTAAAATCCCTGTCAAACCGAACAGTCGTTTCGACGGACCAGCTCATAAACCGCATTCTTTCCAAAGCTCGGCAATGGGGCGGCTCTGTCTGCCAGAAGATAAATATTCTTCGCTGGCTTCCTGTCCGATGGCTATCTCATATTCGTCCTCAATTTTTTCAAATAAGGCTTTTTTAAAAGCCTCGGCTATCGTATAGGAATGGAGTCTGGCATAGCTTTCCGCCAAAGAACGTTCTTCATCGCTCAGCAGAATGGAGAATGACATTCTGTTCACTCCTCTCAATCGACGCCGTAAACCGGCGGCAGCACCAGCTTGTGAGCGCTGCGGCCGTGGTAGCGGCGGATGACCTCCAGGTCCTTTTCCTCCGCCTCGCCGCATGTCAGATAGCGGTCAATGGCGGCATAGGTGACGCCCATCTCCTGCTCGTCCGTCTGGCCCTCAAAGAGTCCGGCGGAGGGGGCCTTTTCAATGATGGAGCGGGGCGCGCCCAGGTAGTCCAGGAACGCAAAGACCTCTGTGGCGGTCAGGTCCCCGATGGGGTTGAAGTCGCAGGCCCCGTCCCCCCACTTGGTAAAATAGCCCATATACCGCTCGCTGCGGTTGCCTGTTCCGGCCACCAGCCGGTTCTCGCTGCCGCCAATGGCGTAGAGGGTGGTCATACGCAGCCTGGGCGCGATGTTTGAGAGCGCAGCGGGGCTGATCTCCACTGCCTTGCCCAGGGCGGCCTTTTCCGCCTCCCGGACCGCCGTCAGGTCCACCGTCCGCTGCTCGATGCCGAACTTCTCCCCCGCGGCGAGTGCGTCCTGCGTGTCGCTGCCATAGTTGCGGCTGGAGGCGCAGGGCATGATAACGCCCACCGTGTTCTCGCAGGCGGCCTTGCACAGCGCGCCCACCAGCGTGCAGTCCTTGCCGCCGGAGTTGCCGTAGACGATCCCGTCCGCGTGGGCTTCCCGCAGCCGCTCCCGGATAAAGGCCACCCGGTCCTGAAATTCCCGCTCATAATCCCGCATTTTCCCGTTCTCCTTTGCGTATTCTGGTTCCGGGGAGCGTTAACCTTTCCCCGGTTCCGAAAAATTTGCCATGGATGGCGGCCACTGCCCGGTCCGCATCGCTCTTGGGAATCACCACGGAGAGCTTGATCTCGCTGGAGGAGATCATGCTGATGTTGATGTTCTCCTCCGTCAGCGCCTCGAACATGCGCACAGCCATGCCCGGGGAGGCCAGAAGGCCCGCACCGACAATGCTGACCTTGGACACGTCGCGGGTGACGCTCAGCGCCTCGTATCCCACCTCCGGCCTGGCCTTTTGCAGCAGGGTCCTGGCGGTGTCCGCGTCATCCTCCGCCACGGTGAAGCCGATGTCGCTTCTGCCGCTGCCGGAGGCGGACTGACAGATATTGTCCACGTTCACGCTATTGTCGCTGAGCACCTGAAAGAGCTTCAAAGCAGCGCCGGGGCGGTCCGGCACCCTCCCCACCGTCACTCTGGCGATATGGTCGTCCTTGGCCACGCCGCTGATGATCATCCGTTCCACGTCCCTGGTCGCCTCCTGTACTTTTGTTCCCGGTCTCTGCAAAAAGCTGGACAGCACCTCCAGCACCACGCCGTACTGCTTTGCCAGCTCCACGGAGCGGTTGTGGAGCACCTGGCTCCCGGAGGAGGCCAGCTCCAGCATCTCGTCATAGGTAATGGACTTGAGCAGCCTGGCCCCCGGCACCTTTCGGGGGTCCGCCGTGAACACGCCCTCCACGTCCGTAAAGATTTGGCAGCGGTCCGCGTGCAGCACCGCGGCCACGGCCACGGCGGTGGTGTCGCTGCCGCCCCGGCCCAGGGTGGTGATGTCGCCCGCGTGGTCGATCCCCTGGAACCCGGCGATCAAAACCACCTTTTCCGATTCCAGCTCCCGGAGGATGCGCCCGGTGTCGATGGTCTCGATCCGGCCGGCGGTGTGGCTGCCGGTGGTAGTCAGGCCAATCTGCCAGCCGCAGAGGCTCACGGCGGGGATGCGGTGCTTTTGCAGCTCCATCGCCATCAGGGAGACGCTGATCTGCTCCCCCACGGAAAGCAGCATATCCATCTCCCGCTTATCCGGCTTGGGATTGATCTCCCTTGCCTTTGCGATCAGGTCGTCCGTGGTGTCGCCCTGAGCGGACAGCACCACCACCACCTGATTGCCCGCCCGGTACGCCTCGCCGATGATGGCGGCGACCCGGCTGATCCTGGCGGCGTCCGCTACGCTGCTGCCGCCAAATTTCTGCACGATCAACATATTTTCAAGCTTCTCTCCCATCTCAGAATGATAGAAGCGGAGTGTATCACCCTTTCCGCCTCATACCATAGTACGCCGCGAAAATCCATTCGGTTATCCGCGGCCGGGGCGGAACGGGTCAATCCAGCACGCGGAAGCGGCTGAGGATCTCCGCTCCGGCAAAACGCTCCTCCAGTTCACGGGCCGTCATGGGGGCGGTGAGGCAGCAGCACTCCCCGTTATCGCTGAGGCACTGCTCCGCCAGAGCGTTGATGCAGCCGTTCCGGCAGCGCACATACCAGCGGAACGGAACGCCCTCCGGGTCCGCCAGGCGTTCCGGCTTTTCCGGCCCCCAGTGGATATAGGTCCTGCCCGCTCCCCGGCGCATGGTGTCCAGCAGATCCGCCACGATGGCGCTGGCGGTGGGCATACTGCCCGCGCCCGCGCCGTAAAACAGGCACTCCCCCACGGCGTTGCCCCGGACGGCCACTGCGTTCATGACGCCGCCGACGCCGGCCAGCAGGGATTCTTTCTTCACGAGCTGGGGAGCGACAAAGGCGGTGAAGCGGTCCCCCTCCACCCGTTTCGCGTAGGCCAAAAGCTTGACGGCATAGCCAAGCTTGTCCGCAAAGGCTGTGTCTGCCCGGGTCACGCCCCGGATGCCCTCGGCGCGCACCCGCTCCGGCGGCACATTGCTCCCAAAGCAGAGGTCCGCCAGGATGCAGAGCTTCCGCTGGGCGTCGATGCCGTCCACGTCCGCAGTGGGGTCCGCCTCGGCATAGCCCAGCCGCTGGGCCTCCTTCAGCGCGCTGTCAAAGTCCTGTCCGCACTCGATCATCTGGGTCAGAATATAGTTGGTGGTGCCGTTCACGATGCCGAAAATCTGGTCGATCCGGTTGGCGGAGAGGCAGTTGGTCAGAGGGCGGATCAGGGGGATGCCGCCGCCCACGCTGGCCTCAAAGAGAAAGTATACGCCCTTTTCCCGGGCGATGTCCAGCAGCTCCAGGCCCTTTTCCGCCACAAGCTGCTTGTTGCTGGTGACCACGCTCTTGCCCGCCAGCAGCGCCCGGCGCACGAACTCGTAGGCCACGCCCACGCCGCCGATGCACTCCGCCACCGCGCAAATCTCCGGGTCGTTCTCCACCAGGGAGAAGTCCGTCACCACCTTGTCCGCGTAGGGCTCTCCGGTGCAGTCCCGCTTCTCCACGATATATTTCAGCGTTACGGGCTCCCCCACGCTTTTTTCCAGATACGCGGCGTTCTCCGCCATGACCCTGGCGACGCCCGCGCCCACCGTGCCGCAGCCCAACAGGGCGACCTGTTTCATATCTTTATCCTCCAAAATTGTGTAGCAATTTCCTCTATTTTTGATCTTCTTTTCACCGGACGGAGCCGGACAAAATCTCCACCCGGACCACGTCCGGCAGGGCTTCCAGCGCTGCCCGGAACATCTCCACCGACTGCATCTCCCCCTCCATGATGAAAGAGATGGTAACCATTCCCACCCCGTTCACCGGGATGGACTGGTTGATGGTGAGAATATTCGCGCCGCCCCCGGCAAAAATATTCAGGACCGAGGACAGCGCCCCGGGCCGGTCACGGGTCATGACGCTGAGGCTGACCATCTGGTCCCGCTTCATGTCCCGGAGGGGGGAAACGGCGTCCTTGTACTTGTAAAAGGCGCTGCGGCTGATGTCCGCCATGCCCACCGCCTCCGCCACGGTGCGGGCCTCCCCCGTCTCCAGATACTCCTTTGCCAGACATACCTTGATGAAAACCTCCGGCAGCACGGAGCCGTCCACGATATAGAGCTTCGGGCGCGCCATTCGTCCACCCCCAGAAATCATTTGTCCTTGTGTTGTGTTATACTATCACAGTTCCCGGAGAATTGCAAGCTTTTTTCCCGGACTGTTTTATTGCTGGAAATCATCCCCTCTGGAGGTCATTTTGCGCAGTTTGCACGGAAAAATTCAGTTTGCCGGGTGGTACCTTCTGCTGGGCGTCCTGGCAGTGTGGCTCTTTTCCCGGTGGGTCCTACCCTGGCTTTGGCCCTTTTTCGCGGCTGCCGCCGCCGCGGCGATCCTGGAGCCGGCGGTGGCAGGGCTCTGCCGCAGGGGGGTGAAGCGCCCCCTCGCCGCCGGGATCTGCGCTCTGCTGTTTTTGGGCGGGCTGGGGTCCGTAAGCTGGCTGCTGCTGGGGCGGCTTCTGACGGAGCTGACGGAGCTGCTGGGGCGTCTCCCCGAGCTGCTGGAACGCTTGCCGCAGACGCTGGAAAAGCTCCGCGCCGCCCTGGATGGCTGGACCGGCCCTGTGCCGGCTGGGATGGAGGACTGGATCGACGGCGCTGTGCGCAGCGCAGCCCAGCGGCTGACCGCCGTGCCGGGGGCGCTGCTGGAACGGCTGCTGGGCGTCCTCTCCGCCGCAGCCGCCGAAGCGCCGAACGCGCTGCTGTTCGCCGTCACGGCGGTGCTGGGCGCGTACTTCATCTCCGCCGGATACCCGCAGCTTTGCAGGAGCGCGGCGGCGTATCTGCCGGAGCGCTACCTGTCCAAGGCCCGCTCCCTCCGCACCCTTTTGCGCAGGACCCTGGGTCGGTGGCTGCGGGCCCAGGGCATCCTGCTGCTCATTATGTTCGGGGCGCTGGGCGCGGCCTTTTTGCTGCTGGGGGTCCCCTACGCCCTGCTGCTGGCCCTGCTGACCGCCGTCGTGGACGCCCTGCCGGTGCTGGGTGCGGGCACGGTGCTGCTGCCCTGGGCGGCGGGGGCGATGCTTGGCGGCGACGTACCCCTGGGGCTCGGCCTGCTGATCACCTACGGAGCAGTCACGGTGCTGCGCTCGGCCATTCAGGCCAAGCTGCTGGGGGACCAGTTGGGGCTCAGTCCCCTTGCCACTCTGGCTGCCATCTACGCGGGCTGGACCCTCTGGGGCGTCTGGGGGATGCTGCTGTGCCCCGTGGCCGCCATCTGCGTCAAGCAGGCCATGCCGGAGGGATTTCTCCGGCGGCTTGGCGCGCAGTGAGCTCCGCCCGAAGCATATTTACTAACGAGCGATATAATTTGCAATTTTATCGCAATGAGGAGAATTTTGAAAGGATAATTGAACGTGAGTATAGGAAAGCGGCAAGGGAGGAACCTCCGGCTATGCCGTCGGTTCCTCCCCATCGGTTTTTTCCACCTTTCGGGCAAGCTCTGACAGCGCTTTTGCCCATTCGCCCCTGGGGAGCTTCTCCAAAAGCCGCATCGCCTGCTTCGCGCAGGCGCGTCTTTCATATCTGACGCACGCGTCCTCGGAAATCCTCAGAAACGCGCTGCGGAACCGGTCCTCCTGCTCTTGCAGCAGCTCCCGCCATTTGGAGAAGCCGGCGCCGTCCTCACAGTGCGGGACCGTGAAGGGCAGCAGATATACCGGCATATCGTTGTAGTGCTCTGCGGCAAAGTAGCGGGCATAGCCCTCGCCCGTTTCGCTGCGCCACTCCCTGTCGATGGGAAAAACCAGGCAAAATCCGACCGCGTCTTTCGCTATGACATCCCGGAGAGCCTTTCTCACGTCCTCCTCAAATCTGGTGAGCCTTTCCGCCTGAAGGCAGGTTTCGTATCCCGGCTTGAATTTCGCATCCAGGATCAGCACCGTGCTTTGCAGGCGTTCCATTTTGCTGCCGGCCTTCCTCCGGGTCAGCACATAATCCGGTATGGAATTGCCGCCGATAAAACGCGTGCCGGTTGCGCTGGAGCCGCCGAGCTTTTCCGCCTGGGACAGCAGGAACACGTCCGCGGCGGACCTGTCCGGCAGAGCCAGCGCCGCGCGCATGTTTTTCTCCAGATAATCCTCCCAGAGATCCGGGAGATAGTACAGAAAACCGTTGATCTCTCCGCTGTCGCTGTCAAAAACGCTGCTCCCCTCGTCGCGCAGAATTTTCAGGCAGATTTTCCTTATCCGCTCATACTCCGTAAAGTAGGGGTGCGCAACGGGGCTTTGGTTTTCCAGAAGCACCTGCCGGGCGTCCCGGCGGGACACCCGGACCAGATACTCCAGTCCCTGAAAATACTGCTCCAACCGGAGGTCGCCCATGAGCTTCCGCTCCATCAGCTCCGGATATTTTTGCGCAGGCGGGCATAGGCGCACAGCAGCAGCCGGTTGAGGCTGTTGTCCACGGAGTTTTCCCGGTAGGAATAGGCGGTCCGGCCGTTTCTCTGCATCGCGTTGAGCCGGATATGCCGGTCAATGTCAATGCTGCCCCGCAGATGATCGTCGTTTCGCTCGAAGCGCTGGTATCTGCGGTAGTAGCCCTTCGGCAGCGCACTGCGCACCGCAGACAGAAACTGATCGAGCAGCAGGAAATCGAAGAGGCTGTCTTCGCTCTCAAAGACGGATTCCGCGCCGGCGCGGACCTCGCCGCTTGTCAGGAGCGTCGCCGCAAAATAGGCATGCTCTCTGGCGTCCATTCTGCTTTTGAGCTGCACGTTGACCCGGATTTCCACGCCGTCCCAGCCGGGGTCAAGCCCCAGCTCCTCAGCCCGGTCAAAGCAAACGGTCCCGGATAGCGCGCCGATCAGACCGCCAAAGTGCTTTTTGCCCGAAAGGACATCCATCAGTCTGATTTTTGGGGTTCCTTTTTCTGCTCCGTCCTCGCCCTCCGCCGGCATGCCGGTCTCTCTGTGGCGCGGCGCGTTGATAAAAAGCGACTTGCTGGTCTCTGCTTTCCGCAGAAAGCGCTCCAGGATCAGCGGAATCTTGTCCAGGACCTCCGGCGGGGCGCCGCCCAAAAACCTTGCGTCAAGGAAACGCTGATTAAAGCAACGCGTGCGGTTGGCGAGCAAATTTTGTGTCCGCCAAGGCGCAAAAACCGCAGGAATACTTTGTGTATTTCAAGGTTTTTGTAACGCAGGCGGGCGCAAAATTTGCCGCCAGACGTGCGC
>JAFTBW010000062.1 GCA_017455015.1 Oscillospiraceae bacterium
CTTCTGATACCCGAAGTACAGGACCAGCGTAACGACGCCATATCGGGGGGTGCGATTGGCGCGGTACTTGCCGTCTTTTCCCTCTATACCCCCTTGCAATTCTGTATCATAGATTGATTTTTGCCTTTCGTCAAGGGTGTTGCGGCTCATGGGGACTGCCGGAAATAAGATCAAGCGGCTCTTTGCCGGTTTTTATCAGAAGATGAACGTGATTTGTCATGAGACAGTATGCGTATCATTCGAACCCGGATATCTCCGTGCACTCCTTCAGCACCGCGAGAAACCGCAGAAAGTTTTCTCCCTCCTCGAAGATGTCCTGACGGTTGATTCCCCGAAGCATCACATGATAGATATTGGTGACGCTGATTTTTCTCGCGCTTCGTGGCATTTCTTACACCCTGTCGGATCTTATGACGGAATCATAATTTCGTCAAGAAAAATGAAACGAGGAACCGTCCCCCTGTTTCAGGAGAAGCGCGGCTATCGTCTGTCCCTCATCCTGCGAATATGGATTGACGAGCCCGCTTCGGATCCAAAAAGCAGCGACAAAGCTGAATTGCAGGCAAATGAAATCGATCAGGACAAAGTCCGCATGCTTCATCCATGCCTGCGAATACCTCTTACTCATCTCTTCTTCCTTTACTTTTTCATCGAAAAGCGGATTTTCCCTCCAAAAAAGCCCAAAAACCGCATACGAAACCCCTTATGCTCGCAGGACTTTCTGTTTTCCGGATGGAATCAGGCCCGTTTTGTGGGCTGCCCGCCGCAAAAGGACAGAATTTATATTTTGTCCTGATGATCTGCAAAAAAAGAGTTCATTTCCAATTGTCTCTGTATCATACCACGATTTTCATCCGAATACAAGCCACTATTTTAAAAAGGAAAAATCTTGCGGCAAAAACGGAGAATAAAGTGCGCGACGAATTCATGCTTTTTCACAATCCGTAGGTATACATAATATATAATATGTCCAAGCGGAAATTTTGGAATCAAATCGGAATCAAAAACAAGCCGCCGGAATCCGCCGCAAAATCAGGGAAATACGCCGCAGCGCTGTTTGGCCCGGGCACGCCTTGGCGGACACAAAATTTGCTCGCCGGGCGCGCAAATTGATTTCATCAGCGCTTCCTTGACAATCGAAATTCAAATTGATATACTTCAATCAAGAGAAAAAAGAGGAGGAAGGCGCCTATGAACCAACCCATCCGCATCGCCCTGATCGGCACGGGCATGATCTCCCACCGCCACATGAAGGTGTGGTCCCACATCCCCGAGGTCACCGTTGTGGCCGCCGCGGACATCGACGAGAGAGCGCTGAAGGCCTTTGGCGCGCAGTACGGCATCGGCGAAGAAAACCTGTATACGGACTTCCGCCAGATGCTGAAACGGGACGATTTCACCGCTGTGGACGTGTGCGTCCACAACAATCTGCACGCGCCGGTGTGCCTGGCGGTCATGAAAGCGGGCTTTGACTGCTACGACGAAAAGCCCATGAGCGCCAGCTACTTTGACAGCAAGCTGATCTACGACTGCGCCAGGGTAACGGGCAAAAAGCTGGCGGTGCAGATTAGCTCCATGTTCTCCGGCCAGACCCTGGTGGCCAAAAAGGTCATCGACGCCGGCAAGCTGGGCGAGGTTTACCACGCCCGGGTCTGCGCCTCCCTGTGGCGCCGCCGCCCTCACGCGGACCGGGACGCCGCCGCCTGCTCCGCAGCGTTCCAGGACAGGGCGATGGCGGGCCACGGCGCGCTGATCGACACCGGCATTTACCACATCGGCCAGATGCTCTACCTGCTGGGCCTGCCGGAGCTGGACACCGTCCTGGGCCAGACCTGCCAGCGCCTGCCGGTGGGCGGCCCCGCCTGGGCCGACAGCCGGCACTACGCCCGCCTCCGCCCCATGGGCGTGGACGAGATGGGCATCGGCTTTGCCAAATTCAAGGGCGGCCTGACCCTGGAGGTCTGCGAGGCCAACGCCTCCAACATCCCCGACATGGGCTCCAGCTTCATCACCGGCACCCAGGGCGGCCTGGAATACACCATGTCCGACGCCTTCGGCGGCGACTGGTCCATGGGCATGCCCCCCTTCGGCCAGCTCCCGGAGTTTTTGCAGCCCACGCTCAAGTTCTACGGCCACGACGACCTGGGCTTCGCCGTCACGGTGGACTACAGGCCCTACGAGAACCAGCAGGATCTCAAATACTACGATCCCGAGATGATGCAGTGGTTCGACAACCAGCTCCACTGGTACAACTACCTGATCGGCAAGCTGACGGACGAGACGCGCTACAACACGCCGCTGATCGCCCTCAACACCTCCCTGCTGGCCGAGGGCATCGTCCTGTCCGGCGAGCGGGGCGGATCAATCACCGCCGAGGAGATCCGCGCCGAGAGCAAGTCCATCGCCATGTGGCATCAGGAGACCCCCTGGGGCGTCTTCGACTACGACAGCACGTTCTGATTTCGGCGGCGGGTGAGGTACAAAAAATATAGATGAGGAGGGACCCCTATGTCCGTGTTTCAGGACGACAGCTTTATCTCCTGCGACGGCAAGACGGAAATCCACGTCCGGCGCTGTCTGCCGGAGGGCACGCCCCGGGGCGTCGTGCAGCTTGCCCACGGCATCGCGGAGCACATCGGGCGCTACGACGGCTTCGCCCAGTTTCTGGCGGAGCAGGGCTTCGTGGTGGTGGGCAACGACCACCTGGGCCACGGTCTGAGCGTCCGCGACCCGGAGGACCTGGGCTTTTTGGCCGAGACAGGCGGCTGGAACCTGGTGGTCGGGGACATGCGGAGGCTCTACGAGGAGACCCACGACGACTTTCCCGACCTGCCCTACTTCCTGCTGGGCCACAGCATGGGCAGCTTTCTGGCCCGGAGCTACATCATCCGGCACCGGGACGGCCTGCGGGGCTGCATCCTCTCCGGCACCGCCCAGCAGCCGGCGGCCGTGGTCGCGGCGGGACGGACCCTGGGCAACCGGGAGATCCGCCGCCACGGAGCCAGATACCGCAGCGAGTTCTTGAACGGCATGGCCTTCGGCAGCTACCTCAAACGCATCAAGAACCCCCGGACCCCCTCCGACTGGCTCAGCCGGGACAACGCGGTGGTGGACCGCTTCGTCGCAGACCCGCTCTGCGGCTTCATCCCCACGGCGGAGCTGTTCACGGACATGATGGGCGGCATCGCCTACAACCAGCGGCACGACAACCTGCTGCGGATGAACCGCGCTCTGCCCGTGTACTTCTTCGCCGGGGACCGGGACCCCGTGGGCGCCTACGGCAAGGGCGTCGTGGCCGCCTACCGGAGCTTTCTCGGCGCGGGGATGCGCAACGTGACCATGAAGCTCTATTCCGGCGGCCGCCATGAGATGCTCAACGAGTTAAACCGCGACGAGGTCTATGCCGACGTGCTGAACTGGCTCCAGGCCGTCATGGCCGGGCCGAATGCCTGACAATTTGCGACAAGGGGACGGTTTTGCTGCCGGCAAAACCGTCCCCTTGTCGCAAATGCGTTTATTTCTCCGATTCCTTTTGCGGGATGTACTTTTCCTCTTTCACCGGGACAGGGGCCGGCTGTCCGGCGGGGGCTCCGGGACCGCGGGCGGGGAGCCGGAGGCGGCGCTGTGTTCGTCCAGGATCCTCCGCCACCGGCCGGAGGCGGTGCGCGCCGCGCCGATGAGCAGGCTCAGCGTCCACCCGGCGGGGGTGGCCCACCAGATGCCGTAGTAGCCGAAGGCGGAGGACAGCGCAAAGGGCAGCAGCCCCCGGCAAAGGATCTCCGCGCCGCTCATCAATATCGTGGGGAACACGTCGGAGACGCTGCGCAGGAAGTTCTGAAAGATGAACAGGGTCCCCAGCACCGGGGCGAAGACGGCGCAGATGCGCACCACCTCCACGCCGATGGCGACGACCTCCCGGTCCTCGGTGAACAGGGCCATGAGCCAGGGGGCCGTGAACCACATCAGCACGGCGATGGCAGCGTGATAGACAAGGCTGATCTTCAGCCCCGCCCGCAGTCCGGCTTTCACCCGGCCGTACTGCCGCGCCCCGGCGTTCTGGGCGGCGAAGACGCCGGTGGCCAGGCCCATGGAGTAGCTCAGGCACATGCAGATATTCTCCGCCCGGTTGGAGGCGGTGTAGGCCGCCATGACCGTGGAGCCCCAGGCGTTCACCGCCCGCTGGATGAGCATGACGGAGAACGTGACCACCGCCGTGCTCAGCGCCGCGGGCAGGCCCAGACGGACCGTCTCCCGCAGCTCGGCCCGGTGCAGCCGCCACTGGCCCGCGGGGATGCGGAACGCCGGCAGGCGCAGGCGGATGTAGATCAGGCAATAGAGGCCGGAGGCGAGCTGGCTGAGCAGCGTCGCGGCGGCGGCCCCGGCGATGCCCATGCCCAGGGGCACCACGAACAGCCAGTCCAGCACGATGTTCAGCAGGCTGGAGACGACCAGGGCAGCCAGCGGCGTCACCGAGTTCCCGATGGCCCGGAGGATGGAGGCGGTGCCGTTGTAGAGGCAGGTGGCCAGCACCCCCGCGCACATCCAGCGCAGATAGGTCAGGCAGCCGGGCAGCACGTCCTCCGGGGTGCGCAGAATCAGCAGCAGGGGCCGCGTCAGGGCAAAGCCCAGACCCGTGACCGCGGCGCCCGAGAGGACGAGCAGCAGCATACTGGTGCTGTAGGCCCTGCGCATGCTCCCCTGATCGCCGCTGCCGAACGCCTGGGCCACCACCACGCTGGCCCCTCCGGCAAAGCCGGAGATCACCATGGTGAACAGGTTATAGCCCGGCCCCGCCGCCCCCACGGCGGCCAGGGCCTGGGGGCCGAGAAAGCGGCCCACGATGGCGGCGTCCGCCATGTTGTAGAACATCTGGAAGACGTTGCCCAAAAACAGCGGCAGCGCGAAAGCCAGGATCAGACGGATGGGGTCCCCCTCCGTCATGTCCCGGCTGTTTTGCTTTCTCACTTGACGAAGTTGTGGATATAGGCGGCGTCCTCGGCGATGCACTTGTCATGCTCGTCGTAGAAGCCCTCCCGCTCGATGACCCAGAACGCCTCGAAGTCCTGCTCGTCCAGGGCGTTTTTGATCTCCTGCCAGTTCATGTTGCTCTCCGGCGCGCCCATCTTGCACTGGACGGCGAAGCGGGCCTTTTCCTCGGGGGTGTTCTGCCGGGCGGTGAAGCCCTCCAGAAGCTTCTGCCGCTCCTCCAGGGACATGCGCTTCACGTCCCCCAGGGGGTTCCCGGCGGGCCGGTCTCTCCGGGAGGCGGGCCGGGGGCCGGGGCCCTGGACCTTGCTGTTCTCCTTGACGTGGATGGCCACGAACCTGCCCAGATGCTCCCGGATGAAGGTGGGCGGATAGCAGCCGCCGTTCTGCGCCCAGCCGCAGTCAAGCTGGAAATAGCACTTGCTGGAGTTCTCGATCACGTGCTCCAGCAGGGTCTTGCCCTGGTCCACAAAGAACTCCTGGCTGTGGTTGTGGTAGCCCACCTTGATGCCGTAGGGCGCGGCCATCTCCGCCATGGCGTCCAGCTCGCGGGCGACCTCGATGGCCTCCTCCCTGCAGTTGAACGCCGTCATGGCCCAGATCACGGCCTTGCCGCCCACGGCGGCCAGCTTTTTCACGGTCTCCTCTGTGGGCATGGCGTGGACGGACACGATCTCCAGGCCGGACTCCTGCGCCCAGGAGCGGATGTCCTCCGCGCTGTTCTCCTCCAGGTCCGGGGGCAGCAGCTCCACGCCGTCAAAGCCCAGAGAACGGATGGTGCGGAACTTCTCCCGCAGGCTGGGCCCCAGTCCCAGGTAGCTGGCGATGCCGCCGAACGAATAGGTGCCGATGTTGATTTTCACAGCGATGACTTCCTTTCCGTTTTGATTGTTCGGACTGCCTGCGCCGGAAACGCTGCGGCACAGGCCGTTTTCCGTATGTCTGATGCCGTCAAGTATACGCGATGGTTCCGTATTTTGTCAACGGAAAATCAGGCCCCGCATAATCCCCGCACAATCCCCGTTGCAGTTCACGGGTCAATGTCATCAAGTTAAGCGAAACGCAATATTGAGAGCTGCCCGATAAACCGGAATCGGTCACTTTGCATATCTCGGGTCAAGCAAAGGTTTCCCATCCTTATCGACCAAAACCGTGACTCCGCCTACATTGGTCCAATGAGCCAGCAAATATTGGACACCTGTTTCTTTGTCAATAATGATACGGGTACCTTGCATAAGCCCGTTCTTTTCCACAAATTCAAACCTGTTTTCCATATCAATTACCTCCTGCAAATAACGATTTGTGCTTCCGTCACAATTCTATTTTTCCCTTGACTTTTGACCTTTTGTGTATCTGCATGATAATCACCTCAACAAATCCTGATTTTGCCTAATTATTCATTATACTCTAACATATTTCAATACCAGTTTCAAGGTACTCGACTCTGTTACTTTGGTTTAGTGAAATTGACGAAGATTTTTGACCTCCACACTTTGGGTAAAAGGGACGTCCGAATCAGGGGCTTGAAAAAGTGCGGGGGATGCTGTATAATAGTTCGCTATATTGAATACTTTATGCTTGATTCTTTGAAACGGGTGACGCAATGTATCTCAAGGCGTTGGAGCTCCAGGGCTTCAAATCCTTTCCGGACCGGACGGTCCTGCATTTTGATAAAGAGATCACCGCCATCGTGGGACCGAACGGCAGCGGAAAGTCGAACATCTCCGACGCCATCCTGTGGGTCATGGGGGAGCAGCGCAGCCGCGCCCTGCGTGGCGGCAAGATGGAGGACGTGGTCTTCGGCGGAACGGAGAAGCGCAGCCCCATGGGCTTTGCCCAGGTGAGCCTGATCCTGGACAACTCCGCCGGCCTGTTCGATCTGGACGCGCCGGAGGTGGTCATCACCCGGCGCTACTACCGCAGCGGGGAGAGCGAGTACTCCCTGAACCGGGAGAGCGTCCGGCTCCGGGACGTGGTGAGCCTGCTGATGGACACCGGCCTGGGCCGGGACGGCTACAGCGTCATCGGCCAGGGGCGCATCGCGGAGATCGTGTCCGCCCGCAGCACGGACAGGCGGGAAATCTTCGAGGAGGCCGCCGGCATCGCCCGCTACCGCTCCCGCAAGGAGGAGGCGGAGCGCAAGCTGGAGCGCACCGAGGACAACCTGGTGCGCATCAACGACAAGATCGGCGAGCTGGAAAACCAGGTCACGCCCCTGAAAAAGCAGGCGGAGACCGCGAAAAAATACCTGATCCTGCGGGACGAGCAGCGGGTGCTGGAAATCTCCCTTTGGATGGACAGCCTGGACCGGCTGGCCGGAGAGACGCAGAAGCTCAGCGGGGAGTTTGCCGAAGCCCAGGGGAACCTGGAGCGGGCCAAGGGCGAGCTGGACCGGCTCTACGCCGCCGCGGAGCGCTTTGGCGAGGAGATGCGGCGCTGCGACCTCCGGGGGGAGGACATCCAGCATCAGGCCGAGGCGGAGGACGCCCTGGCCGCGGAGAGCGAGAGCGCCGCGGCGGTGCTGCGCGCGGGCGCGGAGAACCACCGGGAGAACATCGCCCGGATGCGGGAGGAGGTGCACGCGGACGCCGGCCGCCGGGAGCGGCTGGAGGCGCAGAAGGCGGAGCAGGAGGCCCGGAGCCGGGACCTGGCAGGCGCGCTGGAGCAAAACCGGAGCGAGGCGGAGGCCCTGCGCCGGGAGACGGAGCGGGAGGCCGCGCTGGCGGGCGAGGCGAGGACCGGCCTTGCGGAGCTGGTGGCGCGGGAGAGCGCCGCCTCCGCCGCCCTCATGGGCTGCGACACCACCCTTGGCATGCTGGCAAACCGGCGCGACGAGCTGAAAGCGCGCCTGGAGGGCGCGGACGCGGAGCGGGAGAGCGCCGGGGCGCGCTATCAATCCGTATGCGCCTCCCTGGGCGAGGCGGAAAAGGAATATGAAGCGGCGAAGACCCGGGCGGACGAAATTCGCAACGTGCTGAACGGCCACAGGATGCTCATGGGCTCCCGGGAGCAGGCGGTGCGGGACCTGACCGCGGAAAAAAACCGCCTGACCGTGGAAAAGCGCAGCGCCGAGGCCCGGGCAAAGCTGCTGGGCGACATGGAAAAGGAGTACGAGGGCCTGGGCAAGGCCGTGAAGAGCGTCATGCTCTCCGCCTCCCGGGGCGCGCTGCGGGGCATCCGGGGACCTGTGGCAAAGCTCATCGACGTGCCGGACAGATACACCGTCGCCATTGAGACGGCCCTGGGGGCGGCGCTGCAAAACATCGTGACGGAGACCCAGGACGCGGGCAAGGCCGCCATCGAATTTTTAAAACGCACCGACGGCGGGCGGGCCACGTTCCTGCCCATGGACACCCTGCGCCCCTCCTTTTTACAGCACGTCCCGGAGGGGGAGCCGGGCTACCTGGGCGTCGCCGCCGGGCTGGTGAACTGCGCGGAGGAGTACAAGAGCGTGGTGGGGACCCTGCTGGGGCGCACCGTGGTGGCCGAGACCCTGGGGGACGCGGTGCGGATGAGCCGCCGCAACCGCAACCAGCTCCGCATCGTGACCCTGGACGGGCAGATGATCAACGCCGGCGGCTCCATGACCGGCGGCAGCGCGGCGCGGAACGTGGGCATCCTGTCCCGGGCCAACGAGCTGCGCGCCCTGCGCCTGCGTCTGACGGAGCTGGAGGAACAGGAAAAGGGCGCGGCGGACAAATTGGCGGAGGCCGAGCGGGTCCTCTCCGGCGCGCGGTATGAGAGCCGGGTGGCGGAGAGCCAGCTTGCGGAGGCCACGGCGCTTTTGCACAAGAAGGAGACGGACGCAGGCCAGTACCGGCTGCTGCGGGACACCCTGGACGAGACGCTGGAAACCATGGAGCGGGACAAGGCCGCCCTGGAGCGGGAGGCGCGGGAGAACGCGCAGAGGAAGGACGAGCAGCTTGCCCGCCGCTCAGAGCTGGACCGGGTCCTGGCGGACCTGCAGGCCTCCATCGCGGAGGCGACCCGGGGGCAGGAGGATTTGGAGCGAAGGCTGCAGGCCCGCAGCGAGGCCGCATCCGCCCTGCGGGAGCAGGCCGCCGCATTGGAGAGCGAGCGGGATGCCGCCCTCCGCTCCGCCCGGGACCTGGGGGAGCTGATCGCCTCCCTGCAGGGGGACGCCTCCCAGCGGGAGAGCACCATCGCGCAGTTGGAGGCGCGCTGCGCCGCCCTGGCCGGGGAGATCGAGCAAAAGCGGCAGGACGCCGCGGGGCACCGGGAAAAGGCCGAGGCGCACCGGGCGGAGCTGGCGGCGGTCCGGCAGGAGAAGCTGGAGCTGGAGGGACGCCGGACCCGCAGCGACCGGGAGGCCCAGGACAAAAACCGGGAGATATTGGACCTGCAGGGGGCCTGCTCCCGGCTGGAACAGAAAAAGCTGTCGGCGGAGCTGGAGGAAAAGCAGCTCATCGACAAGCTCTGGGAGAGCTACGAGCTGAGCCGCACCGCCGCCCAGCAGCAGCGCCGGCCCCTGGAGGACCGCGCCGCAGCCTCCAAGCGGGCCACGGAGCTGCGCCGGGAGATCGGCCGGCTGGGCCACGTGAACGTGGGGGCCATCGAGGAGTACGAGCGCGTCAGCGAGCGCTATGAATTCCTGTCCTCCCAGCGGGACGACGTGGAATCGGCGAAGCGGGACCTCCTGAAAATCATCGCGGAAATCACCGGGGAGATGAAGGAGATCTTCCTCCGGGAGTTTGCCGCTATTGAGGAGAGCTTCCGCACCATCTTTCTGGAGCTGTTCGGGGGCGGCAAGGCCGCTTTGGAATTGGAGGACCCGGAGGACCCCTTGAACTGCGGCATCGAGATCCGGGTGCAGCCGCCGGGCAAGGCCGTGACCACCATCTCCCTGCTCTCCGGCGGGGAGAAGAGCTTCGTGGCGATCTGCCTGTATTTCGCCATCATGCGGGTGCGGCCCACCCCGTTCTGCATCATGGACGAGATCGACGCGGCCCTGGACGAGGCCAACGTGGAGCGCTACGCCCGCTACATGCGCACGCTGTCGGACAAGACCCAGTTCATCACCATCACCCACCACCGGGCCACCATGGAGGAGGCCGACATGCTCTACGGCGTCACCATGCAGGAAAAGGGCGTCACCACCGTGCTGTCGATCGATTTGGAGGAAGCGGAAAAAACCATCGGATAATTTACCGCTTTCTCCCTCCCCCTCCAGGGGGAGGGGGGACCGCCGCCCCGACGGGGCGGCGGTGGGTGAGGTCATCCACCTCCCAACTGCCGTCATCCCGCCACGCCCCTCATCCGTCTGCGCCTGCGGCGCAGCCACCTTCCCCCGGAGGGGGAAGGATAGGAAAACTGCGGGGAGGGAAAAAGCGGAACCTGTTGCTTGTGATTTGTGATTTGTGATTTCTGATTTCTGATTTGAGAGGATATACCATGGGCTTTTTTGAGAAGATCAAAAACGGGCTTGCCAAAACCAAGCAGAACATGACCATCTCCATGAACAACCTGTTCTCCTCCTTCACCGGGGAGAACGAGGAGTTCTTCGACGACCTGGAGGACACGCTGATTCTGGCGGACGCCGGGGTGGAGACCACCACGAAAGCGGTGGACCGGCTCCGGGAGGTGGTGCAGGAGCGCGGTCTCCGGGGCGGCGCGGAGGTGCAGAGCGCCTTTGTGGAGATCATGGCGGACATGCTGCGCCGCGGCCGGTTGGACCTGGAGCTGCGGAGCATCCCCTCCGTCATCCTGATGGTGGGCGTCAACGGCGTGGGCAAGACCACCACCATCGGCAAGCTGGCCGCAAGCTTCACGGCCCAGGGCAAAAAGGTCCTGCTGGCCGCGGCGGACACCTTCCGGGCTGCGGCGGCGGAGCAGCTCACGGTCTGGGCCCAGCGCGCCCGGTGCGAGATCGTGCGCCACGAGGAGGGCAGCGACCCCGCCGCCGTGGTGTTCGACGCCATCGCCGCCGCCATGGCCCGGCGCACGGACATCATCATCGTGGACACCGCCGGGCGGCTGCACAACAAGCAGAACCTCATGAACGAGCTGAACAAGATCTCCCGCGTCATCACCCGGGAATTGCCCGGCTGCAACGTGGAGACCCTGCTGGTCATGGACGCCACCACCGGTCAGAACGGGCTTTTCCAGGCCAAGAGCTTCAAGGAGGCCGCGGACATCACCGGCGTGGTGCTGACCAAGCTGGACGGCACCGCCAAGGGCGGCATCGTGTTCGCCATCGCAGACGAGCTGGACATCCCGGTCAAGTTCGTCGGCGTGGGGGAGGGCATCGACGACCTCATGCCCTTTGACCCGGAGAAATTCGCGGAGGCGCTGCTGAAATGAAGCTGATTCTGGCATCCAACAACGCTTCCAAGCTGCGGGAGATGCGGCAGCTTCTGGCAGCGGACGGCATCGAGGTCCTCTCCCAGCGGGAGGCCGGCTGCGATTTCGAGGTGGAGGAGACCGGGACCACCTTCGAGGAAAACGCCTATTTAAAAGCCGCCGCCGTGACAAAAGCCACCGGTCTGCCCGCCGTGGCGGACGACTCGGGGCTGGCGGTGGAGGCCCTGGACGGCGCGCCGGGCATCTACTCCGCCCGCTTCACCGGGAACCGCGGCGACACGGACGCGGACCGGAACGCCTGCCTGCTGCGGATGCTGGAGGGCGTAACGAACCGGCGGGCAAAATTCGTGAGCTGCGTGTGCTGCACCTTTCCCGACGGTACGGTCATCCGCACCCGGGGGGAGATGCCCGGCAGCATCGGGTATGTATGCCGGGGGACGGAGGGCTTCGGCTACGATCCCCTGTTCTGGTCCGACGCCTATCCGGGCAGGAGCAACGGGGAACTGACAAGCGAGGAAAAGAACGCCGTGTCCCACCGGGGACAGGCGATGCGGGCATTTGCGGAGGAGCTGAGAAAAAGATATGCTGACCGGTAAACAGAGGGCCCGTCTCCGCTCCCTGGCGGCGACGGAGGACACGATCCTCATCGTGGGCAAGAGCGGCGTCACCCCCAACGTGACCGCCCAGGCCGCCGGCGCCCTGCGCAAGCGGGAGCTGGTCAAGGGCCGGGTGCTGGAAGCCTCCCTGCTCACGGCCAGGGAGGTCTGCGACACCCTGGCCGAGCGCTGCCGCGCCGAGGGCGTGCAGTGCATCGGCAAGTGCTTTGTGCTCTACAAGCGCAGCGAGACGGCCCCGCGCCATGTGCTGGACCCGGAGCGGGGACGGCAGGAGCCGAAAGCGCCGGCGCAGCGGGTCCCGGCGCAGAAGAAGCCGGATTGGAGCAAGCCGGAGCGGAAGAAAGCCGCCGTCCGGGCCGTATCCTCCCCCGCCCCGCGGGAGAAGCAGGGATACGCTCCCCGGCGCGGCCGTCCCGCCGCCGGGCCGGTCTGGCGCAAAACCGGGCAGCGGCGCAAGCCGGGGGCGGGCAAGCCATGAGGCTCGTGATCTTCGGGGGCAGCTTCAATCCCCCCCACAAGGGCCACGTCAGCGCCGCCCGGGCGGTGTCCAAGGAGCTGAAGCCGGACAAGCTGATCGTCATCCCCACCTTTCTGCCGCCCCACAAGGCCCTCGAATCCGGCGCGCCCACGCCGGAGCAGCGGCTGGAGCTGTGCCGTCTGGCGTTCTCCGGCCTGCCCAGGCTGGAGGTCAGCGACACGGAGATCGCCCGGGGCGGCAAGAGCTACACCGCCGACACCCTGCGGGAGCTGCGCGAGCGCTACCCCGACGTGGAGCTCTGGCTGACCGTGGGAACGGACATGCTGCGCACCCTGGACAGTTGGTACGACGCCGCCTACATCCTGCGCGAGACCAAAATCGCGGCGGTGGCCCGGGACCGGGGGCAGATGAACCTCCTGCGGCAAAAGGCCGGGGAGCTGCGCCGGACACACCGCGCCAGCGTGGAGATCATCGAGGCAAAGCCCTTCCCCGCCGCCTCTACGGACATCCGCCGGAACCTGCGCAATCGCGGCGGGCTGCGGCTGCTGGGGGAGCGGGTCTACGCGGAGATCGTCCGAAAGCGGCTCTACGGCGTCCGGGTGAACCTGCAGTGGCTGCGCCGCCGGGGCTACGCCATGGTGCGGCCGAACCGGGTGATGCACGTGCGCGGCTGCGAGGAGGAGGCGGTCCGGCTGGCTGTTCAGTGGGGCGCGGACCCGGACAAAGCGGCGGAGGCCGCCATCCTCCACGACTGCACGAAAAAGGACCCGCCCGAGGAGCAGCTCCGGCTGTGCGAGAAGTACGGCATGATCCCGGACGAGGTGGAGATAAACGCCGGCGGGCGGCTGCTACACGCCAAGACCGGCGCGGGCGTCGCGGCGGCGGAGTTCGGCATGGACGAGGACGTGGTCTCCGCCATCCGCTGGCACACCACCGGCAAGCCGGACATGACGCTGCTGGAAAAGATCATCTACATGGCGGACTATATCGAGCCCACCCGGAACTTCCCCGGCGTGGAGAAGCTGCGGAAGCTGGCCTATCAGGACCTGGACCGGGCCCTGCTCCTGGGGCTGGAGATGAGCCGGGATGAGATCGTGGCCCGGGGGGAGACGCCCCACGTCCACACCCTGACCGCCATCCGCTGGCTGCAGGAGAGCTTGCGCGCATGAAGCTGTTTGGCACAAAGCGCGCGCAGCGGCCCCCGGATACGCCGGGAAAAAAGCCCCGGCGGCGCGCGCTTTTCCTCGTGCCGCTTGCGCTGGCCGCCGCGGCGCTCATTTCCGCCGCGGTGCTGGGGGCGCTGCTGCGGCGCCTGGACCCCGCCGTCCCCTTCCAGGCCGAGGTGGGCCCGGCGGTGAACACCCCCAGCCTGCTGGCAACGCCGCCCCCCGGCGATCCCCCGCCGGAGCCGCGGGAGGAGGCGGGGGAGCCGCCGGACGCCGGGCAGGCCCGGGGCGGCGGGCGGGAAAAAGCCGTCCGCGCCGAGGGGATGGAGACCTTTGCCCTCATGGTGCTGGCCAGGGGCGGGAACAACATCGACAGCTTCTTTCTCGGCAGGCTGAACAGGACGGAGGGACGTCTGGACCTCGTGAGCCTGCCCCGGGACACGCTGGTCAATGTACCCTGGGAGGTGAAAAAGCTCACCACCGTCTATGCGTTCTCCGAAAGCGGCGGGGCGGAGACCCTGGACCGTCTGGCCGGGCTCACCGGCTTCCGGGCGGACCACTACCTGGTGCTGACGGAGGACGCCCTGGCCCAGGTGCTGGACGCTTTGGGAGGCGTGGCCTTTAACGTGCCGGTGGACATGGACTACGACGACCCCGACCAGGACCTGCACATCCACGTCCGCAGCGGCTGCCGGGTCCTGACGGGCGCGGAGTGCGTGCAGTACCTCCGCTTCCGCACCGGGAACGACGGCGGCGGCTACCCCGACGGGGACCTGGGCCGTCTGAGCGCCCAGCACAGGCTGCTCGCCGCCCTGGCGTCCCAGCTTCTGGACCGGGGCGGCACCGCGGAGCTCGAGCGGGTGATCCCGCTGCTGCTGCGCCTGGCGGAGACGGACCTGAGCCCCGAGGCCCTGGACGCTTTCGCCGTGTCCTTCGGGGAGCTGACGGCGGAGCAGGTCTTCTTCCACACGGCCCCCGGCAGCGTGGTCAGCATCCGGGGCGGCTCCTACTACCAACTGGAGCCAAAGGACTGGGCCAAAATGCTCAACGAGGCCCTGAACCCCCTGGCCGCCCCGCTCCGGGAGAGCGACCTGGACGTGCTGCGGGAGTTCGGCGAGGACGGAGCCATCTCCACCTCCGGCCGCACCGTACCCCTGACCGATTTTTTCGACTACTACAGTTATGCAGGATAATATCCTCACGAGCAATGAAATTTGCAATTTCATTGCTCCGTGAAGGGCTGCACTCCGTTCATGCACTCGCTTCGCTCGCACACGCACTCCGTGAGGAGTATTTTTCACGAAAACGCGGTTTCCGCGAAAAATGGATTTGAATTTATTCCGCGCTGCGGCGCGGAACTCTGCGAGGCAACGAGGAAAAGAATGAAAAATATTTGATTGTGAGTATAACAAGGAGGAACACCATGAACACACCCAGAGAAATTGCGGAAGCCGCGGTGCGCGCCCTGGACGGCAAGAAGGCCCAGGACATCCGGCTGCTGAAAACCACGGACGTGACGGTGCTGGCGGACTATTTCGTGATCTGCACCGCCGCCTCCACCACCCAGATCAAGACTCTGGCCGACGCCGCGGAGGCGGCGCTGGAGGCCATGGGAGAGACCAAGCTGCACCGGGAGGGCTACCGCTCCGGGAGCTGGGTCCTGCTGGACTTCGGCTGCGTGGTCATCCACCTGTTCATGGAGGAGGCCAGGCAGTTCTACAACTTAGAGCGGCTCTGGGCCGACGCGCAGGAGGAGGACATCGCCCCGCTGCTGGCCTCCGAGGCGTGAAACGAAATCCCCCGCCGGAAAACCGGGGGCGGCGCGTCCGGGACGCCCTGGGCTGGGTCCTGTCGGGGGCGGCTCTCGCGGCGTTCTATTGGCTGAACCGCCTGACCTGGTACATGCGGGACGACTATTCCTACCGGCTCAGCTTTCTGACCAAGGAGCCCATCGGCAGCGTGGCGGACATCTTCGGCTCCCTGGGCATCCACTACTACCGGGTCAACGGCCGCCTGCCCCTGCATTTCCTGGCCCACCTGTTTCTGTGGCTGGGCAAGCCGGGCTTTGACATCGTGAACACCCTGGCGTTCTGCGCCCTGGCGGGGCTGGTCTGCTTCCACATCCGGGGGCGGCTGCGGCCCATGCGGCCCATGCTGTGGTTCGCGGTGTTCCTGGGCCTTTGGGTTTTGACCCCCGCCTACGGGGAGAGCTTTCTGTGGATCACCGGAGCGAGTAACTACCTCTACGGGATGCTCATCATCCTGCTGTTCCTGGTCCCTTACCGCGTCAGCGCGGGAGAGACGCCCCGGGACCGGCGGGGTCCTGCGTTCTCCCTGCTGTACTTCCCCTTCGGGGTGCTGGCGGGCTGGACCAACGAGAACACCGCCGGGGCGCTGGGCCTTGTGCTGCTGGCGCTGCTGGCCCGGCAGCTCCATCTCCGGCGGCCGGTCGCGCCCTGGATGCTCACCGGCCTTGCGGGCGTGGCCTGCGGGCTGGGCCTGATGGTCCTCGGTCCCGGGGAGCTGGGCCGCCTCGCCGCCTCCGGCGGGACCGGAGGGGCGTCGGAGCTTTTGGCCCGCTTCCTGACCGTTACGAAAGACGCCCTGCGCCACCTCTGGCCGGGGATCGCGCTTTTCGCGCTGCTGCTGGTCCGCTTTTTCCGGACCGGCGGCAAATGGCGCGCGCTGTTCCTCCCGGGCCTCTACGCGCTGGCGGGACTTGCCTCCCTCTACGCCATGTGCCTCTCCCCCATGATTCCCGACCGGGTGTGGAGCGGCCCCGTCCTCTGGTTTCTGATCTCCGGCGGCTGCCTGTACGCCGCCCAGCCCCGCCCGGTGCTGCCAAAGCCCTGGCTGCGGTATTCCGCCGCCCTGCTGGCGGCGGGCGCGCTGGCCCTCAGCTTCTACATCGCCGCGCCGCGGGTCGCCGCCACCGGACGGGCCCTGCGGCAGCGGGAGGCGGAGGGGCGGGCGCAGCTCGCCGCCGGGGAGACGGTGCTGCATCTGCCCCCGGTGCTGCGCAACGGCACCCGCTTCGACGGGCAGGAACAGCGCTGGGAGTTGCAGCCCGACCCGGACAACTGGCTGAACGTGGCCCTGGCCCGCTACCTCGGCGCGGAGCAGGTGATCGCGGATTGACTTCCTCCCCCTAACCCGGATAATCCGGAAAAGTGGTTAGTGGTTAGTGGTCAGTGATTAGTGGTCAGTGGTCAGTGGTCAGTGGTCAGTGGTCAGTGATTAGTGGTCAGTGATTAGTGGTCAGTGATTAGTGGTCAGTGATTAGTGGTCAGTGATTAGTGGTCAGTGATTAGTGGTCAGTGGTTAGTGGTCAGTGATATAGACGGATCATAAACCTCCGGATAAAAAGATTTTGCCATTTTGCAAAATCTTTCGGCCATAAGCGGCCGGATGGGGGAGGGAGAAAGCGGAAGAAAGGAGTAAAGTATATGAAATACGATTTTGCCGCAATTGAGAAGAAATGGCAGGCCCGGTGGGAGGAGACAAAGCCCTACGCCGCCGTGACCGGGGACCCCAGGCCCAAGTTCTACGGCCTGATCGAGTTCCCCTACCCCTCCGGGCAGGGACTGCACGTGGGCCATCCCCGGCCCTTTACCGCCATGGACGTGATTACCCGGAAAAAGCGGATGCAGGGCTACAACGTCCTGTTCCCCATCGGCTTTGACGCCTTCGGCCTGCCGACGGAGAACTTCGCCATCAAGAACCACATCCACCCCGCCGTGGTCACGAAAAACAACATCGCCCGCTTCACCCAGCAGCTCAAGATGCTGGGCTACGGCTTCGACTGGGACCGGGCCGTGGACACCACGGACCCCAGATACTACAAATGGACCCAGTGGATCTTCCTCCAGCTCTTCAAGCACGGGCTGGCCTACAAGGCCACCATGCCCGTGAACTGGTGCACAAGCTGCAAGTGCGTGCTGGCCAACGAGGAGGTGGTGGAGGGCGTCTGCGAGCGCTGCGGCAGCCCCGTCATCCGCAAGGAGAAGAGCCAGTGGATGCTGCGCATCACGAAATACGCCCAGCGGCTGGTGGACGACCTGGACGGCCTCGATTTCATCGAGCGGGTCAAGATCCAGCAGCGCAACTGGATCGGCCGCTCCACCGGCGCGGAGGTCACCTTCCGCTCCACCGCCGGGGACGACATCGTGGTCTTCACCACCCGGCCCGACACCCTGTTCGGGGCCACCTACATGGTGCTCTCCCCCGAGCATGCGCTGGTAAAGCAGTGGCTCCCCAGCCTGGAGAACGCCGCCGAGGTGGAGGCATACCAGCGCCTGGCCGCCTCCAAGTCCGACCTGGAGCGCACGGAGCTGAACAAGGAGAAGACCGGCGTGGAATTGAAGGGCGTCCGGGCGATCAACCCCGTGAACGGCCGGGAGATCCCCATCTTCATCTCCGATTACGTCCTGTCCACCTACGGCACCGGGGCCATCATGGCGGTCCCCGGCCACGACGACCGGGACTGGGCCTTTGCAAAAGCCTTCGGCTGCGAGATCATCGAGGTCGTGGCCGGCGGCGACGTGACAAAGGAGGCCTACACCGTCAAGGACGACAGCGGCATCATGGTCAACTCCGGCTTCCTCAACGGTATGACGGTGCGCGAGGCCATCCCCGCCATGACCGCCTGGCTGGCGGAAAAGGGCATCGGGCATGAGCAGGTGAATTTCAAGCTCCGGGACTGGGTCTTCTCCCGCCAGCGCTACTGGGGCGAGCCGATCCCTTTGGTGAACTGCGAAACATGCGGCTGGGTGCCGGTGCCTGAGGACCAGCTCCCCGTGGTGCTGCCCAATGTGGAGAGCTACGAGCCCACCGACGACGGCGAGAGCCCCCTGAGCAAGATGACGGATTGGGTGAACACCGCCTGCCCCTGCTGCGGCGGAAAAGCGAAGCGCGAGACGGACACCATGCCCCAGTGGGCCGGGTCCTCCTGGTACTTCCTGCGCTACATGGACCCCCACAACGACGATTGCCCCGTCAGCCCCGAGGCGGAGAACTACTGGGGACCCGTGGACTGGTACAACGGCGGCATGGAGCACACCACGCTCCACCTGCTCTACTCCCGCTTCTGGCACAAGTTCCTCTACGACATCGGCGTCGTCCACACCCCGGAGCCCTACGCCAAGCGCACCAGCCACGGCATGATCCTGGGCGAGGGCGGCGAGAAGATGAGCAAGTCCCGGGGCAACGTGGTGAACCCCAACGACATCGTGGACCAGTACGGCGCGGACACCATGCGCCTGCACATCATGTTCATCGGCGACTTTGAAAAGGCCGTGAGCTGGTCCAACGAGGCGGTCAAGGGCTCCAAGCGCTTCCTGGACCGCTGCTGGAACCTCCAGGACAATCTGCTGCCGGACGGCGGGATCTCCGCGAAGAACGAGGGCTCGGTCCACCGCACCATCAAAAAAGTCACCGAGGATATCGACGCCCTCAAGATGAACACCGCCATCGCCGCCCTGATGGCCATGGTCAACGACTTCTACGCAAACGGCTGCACCCGGGGCGAGTTTCGCATCCTGCTGCAGCTCCTCTCCCCCTTCGCCCCCCACATGGCGGAGGAGCTGTGGGAGAACGCCGGCTTCGCCAAAGAGACGGGCATCATGTGCATGTGCAGCCGGTGGCCCGACTACGACGAGAGCAAGCTGGCCGGGAGCGAGAAGGAGATCGCCGTCCAGGTGGGCGGAAAGCTCCGCGCCACGGTGGTGATCCCCCTGGACGCCGACAACGACACGGTCCTGGGCATCGTCTACGCCAACGAGAAGATTGCCCGGCTCATGGAGGGCATGGAGGTCGTCAAGACCATCGTGGTGCCCAACAAGCTGGTAAACCTGATCCTGAAGCCGAAGAAATAAGGGTTCCCCCCCCAAAAAAAAAAATAAGGCGCTGCCGCCAAAGGAGGACATGACATGACCGAGACCGTACAACTGATCAAAAAGCGGGCCTCTATCCGCGCCTTTACGGATGAGGCGCTGACAGAGGACCAGCTCCAGGCACTGATCGACTGCGCGCTGGCCTCCCCCACCGGGATGAACCTTCAGAACTGGCACTTCTGCTTCGTAAAAACGAAGGCCGTGTTCGAGGAGATCGAAGCATACCTTGTAAACCGCATCCTGTCCGGCGGCAACGAAAAGATCAAGGCCCTGATCGCCAGCCGGAACAACCGCATCTTCTTCAACGGCGCTCTTGTGATCTTTATCACGACGAAAGACGGGGGAAGCCTTGTGGAAGCCGGAATTGCCGCCGAAAACATCGTCCTTGCCGCCGAATCCATGGGGCTGGGCAGTTGTATTCTGGGCGGCTGCCGGGAGGCCTTTGAAGCGGAACGCGGGGACTACTTCAAGAAGCTGGCCGGCTTCCCGGAGGGCTATGAATTCGCGGCCGCGGTGACCATCGGACATCCTGCGATCAGCGCGACGCCCCATGCGCTTTGCCCGGACAAGGTGACCGTTATCTGAGAGCCTGTTTAAAATCTCGTCGCGCACGTCTTTCCGGCGCGGAGCGCCGCCGCCAAGCGGGACTGACCCACCTGACGGCGCGGTCCTGTTCCCTTGTGCAGTCGTCGTCCGGCGCGAAGCCGTCCATGTAGCTTTGAACATGTGGGAGAAATAGTCAGGGAACCCCCGTTCCGCTTTGCCTCCCCTGAAAGGGGCTCCGCCCCAGTGCGCGCACTGGGGCGGAGCCCGGAACACAGATCC
>JAFTBW010000063.1 GCA_017455015.1 Oscillospiraceae bacterium
GCGGGAATTTATGATTTTTGATTTTCCGGGAAATCGGGGAGCCGGCGCCAGCGCTCCCTGAAGTAATGCGCAGCCAGCTTGGGGCGGCGGTCCCGGGTAAAGATACCCTTTTTGTTTCCCTGGACGCGGGAAATGCCCTGGCTGGTGGCGAAATCTGCAAAGTTCCAGACATGCTCGCCCACCACGAAAGGAAATTCATCCAGGACGGCGTTGTTGGCCTTGTAATATTCCGCCTGGTATTCCTCGGTGAACATCACCGGAGCGGTGTCGTGCAACCCAGCTACCGTATCCGCGCCGTATTCCGTGATCATCAGCGGCTTGCCCAGAGCCTCCCACTCCCGCAGCTCCTCCCGGAAGCGCTCGCAGGGTTCCCTGAGCTTCGGGCCGCCGACATACCATCCGTAGTAGCGGTTCAGGCAAATCACATCCGAGAGCCGCGCGGAAACGTCCGTGTCCGGTCCGCCCGCCATCTGTACACTGGAGAGCGTCATTGGCCGGCGCTGGGGGTCCAGAGAGCGCGCCAGCGCAAAGAGCGGCGCAAAATAATTGTAAGCGCCCTTTGCTTTGCCGTCCGGCTCGTTGGCCAAATTCCACATCACTACACAGGCGTAGTTTTTGTCCCGTGCGATCAGATCGCGGATGACCTCCCTGTGGTGCTCGAATGTCTGCATGCCGTGTTCCGGGTCAAAGGTATCCACGCTTCCGCCTTCGCGGAAATTCGCGCCGCCGCCGAAGAACATGGCCAAGCCCACCGCCGGGGTCTCGTCGATGACCACAAAGCCCTCCCGGTCCGCCAGACGCAGCGTTTCTTCACTGTAGGGATAGTGGCTGCATCGGAAGCTGTTGGCCCCCTGCCACTTCATCAGGGAGAAGTCCTTGGCGGTCAGGACCAGATTTTCCCCCCGGCCGTTGGGGAAGCTGTCCTCGTGCTTGCCATAGCCCTTGAAGTAGAAAGAGCGGCCGTTAATCAGGAATTCGGTTCCCCGAACCTCCACGCTGCGGATGCCATAGGGAAGCTCGTAGACGTCCTCTTTCCAGCGGACGCGCACCGTGTACAGATAGGGTTTCAGGGGCTGCCATAGCTGCGCTTTTGGAACGAGCAGCTCACCCGTGAGGCCGTGAGAGGCGCAGACCTCTCTGCCCTCCCGGTCAAGAAGGGTCACCAGGCAGTCTCCCCCGGCTTCCCCGCCCGTTTTCACTTCATAGCGGACGGTGGCCCCGTCGCCGTGCAGCTCGGACACCAGGGTCAGGTCCTCGATGTACTCTTTTGGCGTTGTGTAGATGCGGACGGGTCTGGTGAGGCCGCAGTAGTTGAAAAAATCGAAGTTGGGATAGTTCTCCGTCTGCGGTTCCCCCGGTTTCCGGACGGCGCCGCCCCAGTAGTTTTCCGGGTTGCCGGTGGGAAGCGTGGTGTAGTCGATGCGGTTGTCTACGGCGATGGTCAGCAAGTCGTCGCCTTGAAGATGCCCGTTCAGCTCCGTCTCAAAGGGCAAAAATCCTCCCTTGTGGCGGCAGATCTCCACGCCGTTCAAATAAACAATGGCCTTGTGGGTCACCGCCTCGCAGCGCAGAACCACCCGCTGGCTATTGCGCAGCCACTCCGGCACTGCGATGCGCCTCTGGTAAAATACCCAGCCGTAGTGGTCCCGGAAAGCCACATCCTCGGCAAGATCGTTGTAGGAGGCGGGCACCGGCATGGGGATGGGGTCTGGCAGCGGTTCGGCATACCAGGATTGCGCGAAGCCCTGACCGTGATCTATCTGGAAATCCCAGATGCCGGAGAGATCCGTCACCGTCCGGGAAAAAGTCATGATGGGATATAACATAGCGATCTTTTCCTTTCAAATCAAACTTGTTGGAATCTGGTCCATGGCCGGTGAAAGGGGCGGTGCAGAGCGCCGCCCCGATCCATATCATTTTATCTTGCCGCCAGCCAGGCGTCAAGCTGTTTTTGGTCTTCTGCTATGATGGTGATGATGTCCGCGTCTTTCAGATCCTCACCGCCGCGGTTACCTGCTCTTTTGCCGCAGCGCTTTCACAATGCCGAAAACTGCGCCGTAGGCGACCGCGGCCACAGGCCACACGATCCACGTCCGGTCCCAGGAACCCGTGAGGAAGCTCCAGGCCAGATAGCCCGCCGTCACGGTCAGCCAGTAGACGCTGCTGAGCGTGGCGTACCGCCGACGTTCCTCCTTCGCCTCCCGGCTGTAGTCCCCCTCCTCCAGCAGCATCTGAAAGCTGCCGCGGACGACGGAGCATCGGACGATCAGCAGCACGCCGGCGGAAACCAGCGCCAACAGCGCCGCTACCGCAGCCGCCATCAGGAAGCTCTCCTCCCCGCCCGCGATCAGCGCGGCAAACAGCGGGATCACGGAGACCACGCAGAGGACGATCCCCACCGTCAGTTGCCTGACGTAGACGGGCTGAAACCGCTCCCGCCGTTCCCGGACCATGCCGTCCACGCCGTACAGGGTCTCGATGGGCTCCTTTTCCAGATATTCATACCGCGCGCTGCGCACAGAGCAGGTGACAAACAGCGCCACCGCGCCGCCCACCAGCAAAAACAGCGCCACAAGGCCGATGCCCACTGCCTGACCCTCCCGCATCGCGGCAATCCCCGTCGCCTGCGCCCCGGTGCAGAGAATCAGAAGCACCGGGGAGAGGATGCAGAGCAAAACGCCCAGGGAAATCCGCCTGGCGTCGCTCTCCCGGACGCGCAGAAAGGCGTTGGCCTCCTCCATTCCCACCGTTCGGAACGCCGGCAGGTCCGGGAGGGAATCGTCCCGCTCCGCCAGACTGATCTCGTCCTTTAACAGCGCGTCCGTCGTCACGCCGAACAGCTCCGAAAGCCGGAGCACGCGCCCCATGTCGGGGACGGACTGGGCGCTCTCCCATTTTGAAATTGACTGCCGGCTGACCTCCAGCTTTTCCGCCAGCTCCTCCTGGGACCAGCCGTTCTTTTTCCTGAGCTCCACGATTTTTTCCGCGAGTATCATGCCGATGCCCTCCTGTGTCGATGATTTGCCCGAGCGGGATCATCATACGCCGGCAGGGGCGGAAAAGCAAGAAAGTCACCTTGGAATCGCCGCAACCGGCGGTTGCAAACGCAGCCGGTTCCCTCCCTTGCGGGGAGGGAACCGGCATAAAATACAATATAAACAATATGGAATCTAAGGAAACGCTGAATAAATCCCCGCGCACGTTTGACGGCAAATTTTGCGCCCGCCTGCGTTGCAAAAACCTTGAAATACACAAAGTATTCCTGCGGTTTTCGCGCCTTGGCGGACACAAAATTTGCTCGCCAACCGCACACGTTGATTTAATCAGCGCTTCCCTAAAACTGCGGGAACTGATAGCCGTTCTCCACCTGCCTCCGGGGCGGGGATTCCGGCTGGGCGGGAGAAAGCTCCTCCGGCTCCGGGACCAGGGACACCGGCTCCGGGATGGGAGCGGCCTCCTGCAAGCTCTCCGGCTCCCCCGCCGGCGCGGACGGATCGGGGAGCGGCACGGGACCCTCGTCCCCCCAGGCCGTCTCGCCCTCCGGCGCGGCGGTCGCCGGGAGGGGCTGGGGCTTTTCCGGCGGCGCCTGCATGGTCTCCCGCCGGGCGGGATCAAAGTTCAGGAAGTATACATAGATTTCCACGATGGCCTGATACAGCTCCGGAGGGATTTCCTGCCCCAGGTTGAGCTGGGTCAGGATCGTGGCCAGGGAGTCGTCCTCGTACACCGGGACGCCGTGGGACTGGGCCACGTCCACGATCTTCTCCGCCAGATAGCCCATGCCGGAGGCCACCACCACCGGCGCGCCGTCATCGGGGCCGTAGCGCAGCGCCACCGCCCGCCTTCCCCGGGCGCGGGAGGCGCGGTCAGGCACGGGCATGATTCTCACCTGCCTTTATTTGGACACGCGGGACGTACACCGCTGCAATGATTGCTTCACACCTTGACATTGACGCCGCCCATCCTTTCAAACAGCTTGGGGAAAATCTCGCTGACCGTCACCGGGCGCTTCATCTCCCCCACCCGGACGGAGTCCACGGTCAGGCCGTTGCGCCGCAAAATCGTACCCAGCGCCCTCTGGACGTCGGAGGAGTGGGCCGAAACCGCCGCGGGGGCGGCCACCTCCAGACTGACGCCCTGCCTGCCGGTCTCCAGCAGCAGGTCGAACGCCCCTAAGGATCCGATGTCCATCTTGATCAGGATCCGGGAGCTTTTTCCGCTCTCGCCACCGCTTGCGCGCTGCTCCGCGTCCGGGTCCACCCACATCTCGGAGAACATGAGCTCCCCGTTCCAGCTCAGGGGAAGCATCATGTGCTGCAAGGGCATATACACGCTCTCGTTGATGAGGAAGGCGTTCATCACGTTGCGGAACGCCTCCTGGGCGTTGACGCCGCCCTCCCCCCGCAGCGCCCGGCCGGTGAGCTGGGCGAGCTGGTCCGCGAAAGCGTTGTTCTGGGCGGCCTTGAAAAACTCGGTGTTCCGGAGCATGGCCAGCAGCTCCGCGTCCCCCAGGCCGGAGATGCTCTCCGGCAGCACCCCCGCCGCGCTCAGGTGCCGCAGGGACTGCAGCAGCCCGGTCTCGGACCCGTTCTCGTAGCGGGCCACGTCCAGGGTCAGCATGCTCAGCACGTTCCGGGCCAGGCCGTGGTCGTGGGTGGAGGACACATAGCGGCTCACCAGCAGAAAGATCTGGTTGCGGAGGATGTTCAGCGCGTCCTGCCGGTCCCCGGCGGCGATGGAGTTCTGAAGCTGGGAGAGCATATTCGTGAGCTGCTGGGACCACTGGCCGGGCAGCGCCTGGGTCATCTCGTCCACTTGGCGCAGCATCTTGCCCTCCAGGTGCTCCGTGGAGGAAAAATCGCTGAACCGCCGCAGAAACTGGAGGATCTCATTCTGCAAAAGCTGGGACTGGGTGTTGCCGAAAGCGCCGCGCAAAGCGTCAAACAGCGCGCCGGTGAAGCGGGAGCCGCTGGCCATCTGGTTTTTCAGAAAGGCCAGAAGCTGCTGCTCGTCCATCTCCGTAAACTCCAGGAACTCCGACATCTCCCGGGCAAAGCCGGAGTCGATGCCGGAGGACACGCTCAGCCCCCGCCACTGCAATATCTTCATCACCGTGTCCGGCAGACTCTGGGTGCTCCGGAGCCGCTGGAGGAACGTCATGAAGTTGGATTCGTACCGGGCGGCCTGGCTGCCGGCGGAGTCGTTGTTGTCCTGCCGCTCCGAGCGGTTGTCCGGGCGGACCACCCGGCCGGGGTCCACGATATTCTGCGTTGTGGTATCGTTGGGCAGCGCTGGGGTGATCCGGACGGGCTGCTGGTCATAACCGGGAACTGGATTTGTGGGGCCTAACAATCCCGCCATGGTTTCATTCGCTCCTTCTCGTGGTGATATTCGGTGATAATTTTCACGCTTCGGAAAAAAGCAGGGAAAAAGGCTTGATTTTCCAAGCGCAATCGGGTAAAATTGACGGTATCAAAAAAAAGTCAGTTGTCGAGGCAGCTATTGGCCGAACTTGTAAAAGGGGTGGAAGTAATATGGGTATGGGCAACGATATGCTGGAAGCCTATCTGTTCGAGATGCACTCACTTCT
This sequence comes from Oscillospiraceae bacterium, assembly GCA_017455015.1. Classification (GTDB taxonomy): domain Bacteria; phylum Bacillota; class Clostridia; order Oscillospirales; family Oscillospiraceae; genus RGIG7114. The sequence goes on from JAFTBW010000063.1 coordinate 5,591, forward strand.
GGAGCAGTTGGACGATCTCGTGCTTGCCAGCGAACAGGCAAAGACCTTTTCCCAGGAGGCGGTAAACGAGATTTTCCGGATCATGCACACGATCAAGGGCTCCTCCGCAATGATGGAATTCGGTTCTCTGATGACCATCGCGCACCGGATCGAGGATTTGTTCTATGTGGTGCGGGAGAAGACCATGGACGCCATCCCGGAGTCCTTGCGGCCAGAGCTGTTCGACCTGATCTTCAATTCGATCGACTTCTTCCGGGCAGAGATCGAGAAGATAGAGAATAATGAACCGCTTTCTACTTCTATCGACAGCTTCCTGGACAAGATTAATAGCTTTAACAATAAAATTTCCGGCGAAGGCGGCGAAGCGGCGGAGGCGGAGGCCCCTGAAGGCGGGGACGCCGCCCCGGCGGCGGACGGCGCGGCCAGCGCCTACGGCAGTCCCGATTTTCCCTACGGCATCCACGTCTTTTTCGACGAGGGCGTGGGCATGGAGAACCTCCGCGCCATGATGATGGTCAACGCCGTCAAGGATTTTGTGGACGAGAGCCAGTTTGACTTCTATCCGCCCGACGTGCAGATGAACCCGGACACCGCCAACTTCATCATTGACAACGGCTTCTTCCTGCGCTTCAAGACCGAGGAGGACCGCTCCAGCGCCCTCCCCGCCGTCCGGGACAACGGCAACGTACAGAACTACCAGAGCTTTGATTACAGCGCCCCGGCCTCCGCGGAGCCGGAGCTGGAGCTGGAGCCCGCTCCCGCCGCACCGGCCGCCGCGCAGGCCCCGACCGCAGCCGCGCAGGCCCCGACCACAGCCGCACCGGCGCAGTCCGCTCCCGCCGCACCGGCCGCGGCGCAGGCCCCGGCTGCAACCGCCGGCAAGCAGGCCCACGCCAAGGAGAGCCTGATCAGCGTGAACCTGAGCAAGCTGGACGCCCTGATGGCTGTAGTCAGCGAGATCGTCATCACCGAGGCCCAGGTCACCGCCTCCCCCGACCTGAAGGGCCTGAAGCTGGATAACTTCACCAAGGCCGCCCGGCAGCTCCGCAGCCTGACGGACAACCTGCAGGACGTGGCCATGAGCCTGCGGATGGTGCCCGTCTCCGGCACGTTCCAGAAGATGAAGCGCATCGTCCGCGACATGAGCAAGAAGCTGAACCGGGAGACCAACCTGGTGCTGGAGGGCGAGGACACCGAGGTGGACAAGACCATCGTGGACTCCATCAGCGACCCGGTGATGCACATCGTCCGCAACAGCATGGACCACGGCATTGAGGAGCGCAAGGAGGACCGCATCGCCGCCGGCAAGGACCCGGTGGGCAAGATCATCCTGGCCGCCCGGCAGACCGGCAGCGAGGTCATCATCGAGATCATCGACGACGGCCGCGGCGTGGACGGCGAAAAGGTGCTGGCAAAGGCCATCCGCCAGGGACTGGCCCAGCCCGGCGTGGACTACAGCCACAAGGAGATCCTGAACTTCCTGCTGATGCCCGGCTTCTCCACCAACACCGAGGTCACGGAGTACTCCGGCCGCGGCGTGGGCATGGACGTGGTCAAGAGCAACGTGGAAAACGTGGGCGGCACGGTCAGCATCTCCAGCGAGCTGGGCAAGGGCATGACCACCACCCTCAAGATCCCCCTGACCATGGCCATCCTGGACGGCATGGAGGTGGCCGTGGGCCGCAGCATCTTCACCATCCCCATCAGCAACATCCGCCAGATCTTCAAGGCCAGCGATATGCACATCATCCAGGACGCCACCCACGGCGAGATGATCAAGATCGTGGACAACTTCTACTCCATCGTCCGGGCCAAGGACTTTTACCGCATCGCTGACGGCGTGGACAGCTTTGACCACGGCGTGCTGCTTTGGGTGGAGAGCGGGGACAACTCCTTCTGCCTGTTCGTGGATGAGCTCATCGGCGAACAGCAGGTGGTGGTGAAGCCCCTGCCGGATTACGTCAACAACTACGGCATCAAGAATTACGGCATTTCCGGATGCACCATTCTGGGCGACGGCAGCATCAGCCTGATCCTGGACGTGGCCAACATCTATTCGGCCCAGAACTGAGAAAGGGGAGGGAGAAACGCTATGGCAGAGGAAGTCCTGTTTGCCAGAGTCGACGACATGGAGAGCGCCCTGTCGGACAAGGTGCATGAAGCAGACGAGGAAAAATTCCTGATTTTCCGCTCCAGCGGAATTCTGTACGCCATGAGTACGGATTACGTCATGGAGATTTTTACCAGCGTGGACATCACCATGGTCCCGCTGATGCCGGAGTATATCGCCGGCGTCATCAATCTGCGCGGTCAGATCGTGCCCATCGTGGATTTCCGGCTCCTGCTGGGCCGGTTCCCCGAGGAGGAGCCCTGCGCCATCATCCTGGACATCGGCGGCACCAGCATCGGCATCCTGGTGGACACCGTGGACCAGATGGTGGACATCCCCAAGTCCGCGATCCTGCCCGTGCCCAGCCAGAACGAGCATCGGATGGTCAACGGCATGTGCACCGTTCCCGGCATCGCCAACACGGTGATGATCGTGGATGCCACCGCCCTGATCAACATGAACGACTGACCCCGCGGCAAGGAGAGGGAAACAGATGGCTGAGAAAAAGATCGACGAGCTGCTGATATCGGACGCCGATTTCAAGCGGATGGTCAGCTATGTTCAGAGCAACTACGGCATTGACCTGCACGCCAAGCGCCAACTGATCCAGAGCCGCCTCACCGCCACGGTGAAGAACAAGGGCTTCCAGGATTTCAAGGGCTATGTGGACTATCTTTTGACCAAGGGCACGGGGGACGACATCAACGAGCTTTTGGGCAAGCTTACCACCAACTACACCTATTTTCAGAGGGAAACGGAGTCCTTTGACTACTTTGTCAAAAAGATCCTGCCGGACATCACCCAGAAGCACGCAAAGAACAAGACCCTCTCCATCTGGAGCGCCGCCTGCTCCAGCGGGGAGGAGCCCTACAACGTGACCATGTACATGATGGACTACTTCGGCAAGCAGTGGTCCGCCTGGGATGCCAGGATGCTGGCCACGGATCTGTCCCTGGACGTGCTGTCAAAGGCCAAGCGGGGGGTCTACCAGCTTCCCGACAATATGCCCGCCCACTGGAAGCGGGAGTATTTCAAGGCCCCCGCCGGGGGAGGCAACCGCTATGAGATCTCGCCCAAGGTCAAGAGCAACGTGATCTTCCGGCAGTTCAACCTCATGGACCCCATCCAGTTCAAGCGGAAGTTCGACGTGATTTTCTGCCGGAACGTGATGATTTATTTCGATATGCCCACCAAGACGGCGCTGATCAACCGCCTGTACGACGCCACCGTCCCGGGAGGCTATCTGATCATCAGCCTCTCCGAGAACCTGCCGCCGGACACCAGGTGGAAGCGGATCAATTCCGCGATTTTCCAGAAATAAAAGCCTCCCCACTCCGGGGACTTTTCCCGGAAAAGAGGCGCGAAGCGACTGGTGTCAGCGCCATCGGCGCTGACGGATGAGGGGCAGCCTTCCCCCCGAGGGGGAAGGTGTCAGCGCCGCCGGCGCTGACGGATGAGGGGATCTTCTTCCGCTGTATCGTGTTTTTCGCCTCCTTTCGGGAGGCGAAAGCGCAATTATTCCGCAGAATTTGACAGGAGGCAAGACGATGGCAGGAAAAATTCGGGTATTGGTCGTGGACGATTCGCTTCTGGCGCGAAAGGTCATCATGGACGGCCTGGGCAAGAATCATATGATTGAGGTCGTGGGCTACGCCATCAACGCCATGGACGCGAAAAACAAGGTCCGTCAGCTCAAGCCCGACGTCATGACCCTGGACGTGCAGATGCCCGGCATGACGGGCCTGGATTTCCTCCGCCAACTGCTTCCGGAGTACCCCCTGCCCGTCGTTCTGGTCAGCTCCCTGAATCTGGGCGTGTTCGACGCGCTCCACGCCGGCGCGGTGGACTTCGTCCGCAAGCCCGACGCCACCCAGAGCACGGACGCCTTTATCCACACCCTGACCCAGAAGGTCAAGATCGCCTCCAAGGCCAAGGTGCAGCAGCCCTCCGCCCCCTCCGGCAGCGAGGGCGGCGCGAAGCAGTTGTTGGGCGGGACCGCCGCCAACAAGATCCTGATCGGCCTGGGAGCCTCCACCGGCGGCACGGAGGCCACGCTGGAGGTCATGAAGCGGCTCCCGGCGGACATCCCCGGCATGGTCATCACCCAGCACATGCCCACGGGCTTCACCAAGATGTACGCCGAGCGGCTGAACAAGCTGTGCCAGATGGAGGTCCGGGAGGCGAAGGAGGGCGACGAGATCAAGCGGGGCCTGGCCCTGATCGCCCCCGCGGATTTGCAGATGCGGGTGGTGCGCACCTCCCTGGGCAAGTACAAGGTCACCTGTACCCACGGGGAAAAGGTCAGCGGCCACCGGCCCAGCGTGGACGTGCTGTTCCGCTCCATGGCGGAGAACGTCCAGTGCAGCATGATCGGCATCATCATGACCGGCATGGGAGCCGACGGGGCCCAGGGCCTGCTGGAGATGCGAAAAAAAGGGGCCTTTACCATCGGTCAGGACAAGGAGTCCTGCGTGGTCTACGGCATGCCCGGCGTGGCCCACGACATCGGGGCCGTCATGGTCCAGGCCTCCTGCAAGGACATCGCCGGCGTGCTCCTGCGGCGGCTGAAGGCTATGAAATAAAAGGTGGCGGAGCAATCCCCTCATCCGGCCCTTCGGGCCACCTTCCCCCGGAGGGGGAAGGCTGAGTGGCGGGGTGATCCCCTCATCCGTCGCCGGCGCGAGCGCCGGCGACACTTTTTCCCCCCGGGGAGGGCTGAATCGAATATTTTTCGGAAAAGCGCCGCGAAGATATTAATTTTTTCGCGGCGCTGTCCGATGATATAAATGAGAATTACTCTGCTTGCACATCAGCCGCGCTATGGCGCGGAGGAAAGGAGCGCGTGAAGCGCATGGTTATTCAGGGAAGCGCCGGCATCGTTTCCGCTGCGGGACTGGGCAGAGCCTATCCGGCAGCGCAGGTTTCCGCGCCCGCCGCGGCCGGCGCCAGGGAAAGCCTGACCCGCCGGTTCGACAGCGTCACGATTTCCGCCCGGGGCGGCGGACAGAATGTGCGCAGCAGCCTGAAGAGCGCTCTGTCCCAGGAGCTGCGCGCCACCATGGGCACGGAAAGCCTGGACGCTCTGCGGGAGGAGATCCGCAGCGGTGCCTATCAGCCGGACCCTATGGAGACCGCAAAGCGAATCCTCCTGCGGGCGTGACCGGACAAAGGGCGATGAGGACGAAACGATGAACGAGACTTGGAACGAGATGTTTGCGTTTATGGACCGGCTTGGCGCGGTCCTGGACGACATGACCGCGATCCAGCGGGAAAAGGCCGACGCCGTGCTGCGGGACGATCTGCTGGCCGTGGACGGCTGCATGAAGCGGGAACAGGCCATCACGCTCTCCCTGCGGAGCATGGACCAGAA
>JAFTBW010000064.1 GCA_017455015.1 Oscillospiraceae bacterium
CTAAAAGGGGTCCCCGGCGGGGCCCTGCGCAGCGGGCCCGCTGGGGAAGAGGAAGAAGGAGCCGAGGGATATGAAGCTTGCGCCGCAAGGCGGAAGCGGAATGGACGAGGCTTCTTCTGACGCGGGGGAGGGAAAAAGCGGAAGAAATTGAATGGGGCCTCATCCGTCACGGCCCTTGCGTGAGATTTGCCGGCGGTGCAGCGGCCAGATCGGGGCGTAGAGGTTCCGCAGGCGGTAGAGCAGGACCATGGCGTCGTGCTCGCTGCGGTAGCCCTGGGGCAGGGACAGGGACACGGGCTGCAGGTCCGGCTCCGTTTCGCTCAGGTATTCCAGCATCCGGGCCTGGGCACGGGGTACCGTGGCGGCGTCGGAGTAGATGTAAAGGCCGCTGACGCCGGGAAAGCCGTCCTGGGGCTGGATCAGGCTGCGCAGGTGCTTTGCCCGCAGGAACGATTGCAGCTTGCGCTGCAAGGAGCGGATCTCCGCCTCGGGGCGGATGAGCTTGACGCACACGATCTCCGCCTCGGAATATACGTCCTCGTCCAGATAGCTCCGGTAGGGGCTGCGCCGGAGCTGGTCCAGCACCGCCCGCTCCTCCTCGGTCAGCGCCCCCCGGTGGAACACGCAGGTCTTGTTCCGGTGGACGGTGTAGAGAAAGTAGCTCAGCTCCGCCTTGTCCAGCCGGAGGCGCAGCCGGGCAGCGCCGTCCTCCGGGATGGGGGCGGACCAGAGGTAGCGGTTTTCCGCGATGTCGTAGATTGCCGCGCCGTCCATGACGATCATGGGCAGCCGCAGCCGGGCAGCGCTGAGCTGGGAGATGAAGAACGCCGGAGCGTGGCGGGAGATCAGGCAGAGCTTGGCCCCCTCCTTCTGGAGGGTGTTCAGCCGGAACAGCACGGCGGGGGACAGGGGAGAAAAGCGGTCCGGGATCAGGTCCGAGGTCCGCAGGAAGAACAGCAGCTTCGGATTTTTGCCCCGGGGGAGCCGGAACACGTTGACGCCAATGGCCACCGCCGTGCCCACCGCCACCCCGAGAAAGCGGTCCAGGGTCTGCCGGAGCGGGTCCTCGATGTCCGGGAAGGCGATCACGATGCAGATGAACACGATGGCGCTCAGGCCGGAGGCGTCCGGCTTGTGCAGGGCCACCGCGGTGTACAGGCTCAGCAGCACGCCCACCGCCATGAGGCCGTAGATCAGGTAGAGGCCGGCGCCAAATGACTCCACCCAGAACAGCAGCAGCAGAAACAGCAGCCCCCAGCCCGCGCCGATCAGGGTGCCGGTCATCCGGTTCAGGGCGTAGTCCCGGGAGTCCTTGACGTAGGGCTGCATGCAGATGATGGCGGTGATGGCCGCCTCCGTGGGCATATCCCCGCCCCGGTAGCCCCGCAGGCAGTAGAACGCAAGGCAGGCAAAGACGGCGAGGGCGGTTTTCAGCATCCGCTGGCCGATGTGGGGCAGACTGTAGGTCCGGGGACGGCGGTTCGCTGCGCGTTTCACGAATTCCGCCTCCTTTCCGCTCCGTGCGTTTTTCTGTTGCCGCTATTGTAGCATCTCCCCCGCCCTTTCGCAAGTGCGCAAAAGCGTTCGTCTTGGGCAGGGGACTTTCGGAACAGGGGCTTGTATCTTCCCACACAGGGTGATACAATAGTATATTAGACACAATGATGAATGTGTCCGGAATAGAAATACGGAGGATGGAACGACAGATGAACGCACCCACGCTTGTGATCATGGCCGCCGGAGCAGGCAGCCGGTTCGGCGGGCAGAAGCAATTTGCCGATGTGGACGGGGCCGGCCACCCCATTTTGGATTTTTCCCTGTTCGACGCCCGCCGGGCGGGCTTTGAGCGTGTCTGCTTTATTCTGCGGAAAAGCGCGGAGGAGGTCTTTCGGGAGGCCGTCGGGCGGCGGATGGAGCGGTTTTTCCACGTGGACTACGTCTCCCAGGAGCCGGACGCGCTGCCGGAGGGCTTCCCGCTCCCCGAGGGCAGGAGCAAGCCCTGGGGCACCGCCCACGCCGTGGCCTGCTGCCACGGGGTGGTGACCGGTCCCTTTGCCGTGATCAACGCCGACGATTTTTACGGGGCCGGCGCGTTCCGGAGCATCTTCGGCTTTCTCTCCCAGCCCCGGCAGCGCGGAGAATTCGCTATGGTTGGCTACCGGCTGCGGAACACCCTGACGGACCACGGCAGCGTGTCCCGGGGCGTCTGCGGCGTACATGACGGCTTTCTGACCGAGGTGACCGAGCGCACCCGGATCGAGCGCCGCGGCAGCGCCGCCTGCTGGCTGGACGAATCGGGAGAACACCCCCTCAGCGGGGACGAGACCGTGAGCATGAATTTCTGGGGCTTCTCCGCCGGTCTGCCGGACACGCTCTGGGAGATGCTCCCCGGCTTTTTGGAGAGAGCCCTGGCGGAAAATCCCCTCAAGGCGGAATTCTATCTGCCCGCCGCGGTGGAGGCCCTGCTCCGGGCGGGAAAATGCAGCGTGCAGATACTGCCCTGCGACGAGGTCTGGCACGGCGTCACCTACCGGGAGGATCTGGACAGCGTCCGGGCAAGCATCCAGGCGATGAAGGCCCGGGGGCTCTATCCCGAGCGATTTTGGGAACCATAAACCGGATACCCGCGAAGCAGCGGGGAGCCGTCTCGCATCAGGAGACGGCTCCCCGCTGTTTTTTGTATTCTGTCAGGCGATGGCGCGGTAGAGGAACGTGACCGCCTGGGCGCGGTTACAGACCTCGCCGGGGTGGACCGTCGCGCCGGTGTCGTCCAGCAGGTTGTTGTCCCTGGCCCAGGCCGCCGCGTCGCTGTACCAGCCGTCCGTGCCCACGCCCAGGGCGCGGTACAGGAACGTGATCAGGTGGGCGGTGGAGCAGGACTGCTCCGGGCTGAACTTATCCGCCTGTGTGCCGGAGGTGATCCCCTTTTCCACGGCCCACAGCACCGGGGTGAGGTAATAGTCCCCCTCTTTCACATCGGTGAAGGGATTGGTCCGGGAGGCGGGCTCCGGTCTCCCCATGGCACGCCACAGGAAGGTGACCACCTGGCCCCGGGTGCATGCGCCGCTGGGGTCGAAGCGAGTCTCGGTGACGCCGGTGGTGACCTCGTGCTCCAGCGCCCAGGACACCGCCCGCCGGTAGTAAGCGCCCTCCGAAACATCCGCAAAGGGGAAAGCGGCCTCCCAGAGCGCGTAGAGGGTCTGCTCCCCGGTGGAACTGACCACGGTGGAGTCATAGATGCGCGCGCCGTCCTTGGGCGCGGTGTACCAGCCCTGGAAGGCGTAGTCCTCCCGCTCCGGCACCGGCAGCGCGCCGTAGGCCGCGCCCAGCGTCGCGGTGAGGCGGTTGTTTGCCACGGAGCCGCCGTTGGGGTCCAGATGCACCACCAGCAGGCCTTCAGCGGCGGAGCCGTCCCAGCGGGCGTAGAGCGTCAGCGCGCCGTCGATCTCCGCGGGGGTGGAGGAGATGACCCGCAGGCCCCCGTCCCTGGAGGTATACCAGCCGAGGAACGTATAGCCGGTGCGCGCCGGAACCGGCAGCTCGCCGAAGCGCTCCCCCAGGGTCACGGTGTATTCCCGCCGCTCCAGCTCCCCGCCGTTGGGGTCCAGCAGCACGGTGAGCGTGTCGTCAGCCGGCCTGTCCCAGCGGGCATAGACGGTCAGGTCCTCCGTCTGCTCCGCCACCCGGTAGGGGGTGACCCGGTCCCCGGCGGTCCGGTCCGTAAACCAGCCCAGGAATGCATAGCCCCGGCGGGTGGGCTCCGGCAGATACCCGAAAGCGCCGCCCTGGACAAAGCCCTTGCGTCCCAGACCCACGGAGCCGCCGTTGGGGTCCAGGGTCAGGGTATGGAGCTTATCCGCCGCCACCCGGTACACGCTGCCCCGCAGCTGCTGCTCCACCGTCTGGCCCTGGCCGGAGGATATGGCGATCCACGTCTTTGCAACGCTCTCCATCAGGAAAAACAGGGGCAGGGGGTCGTCCCGGATGCCCAGCTCCGACGCCAGGCTTCTCGCCAGGGCCGCCGCGCGCGCCGTCTCCACGCTGACCGCCATGCCGGGGAACCGGGCGGCCATGTCCCTGGCCTGCGCGGTCTCCTCCGCGGCGGTACACATCCAGATCACCCGGACGCGCCCGGTGTCCGTAAAGGCCCGGTAGGCCGCTTCCAACTGCGCCGCGGTCCGGCTGTCCGAGGGCGGGCCGAACACCAGGGCAAAGTAATCCTCCGGCAGATCGTCCAGCCGCAGCTCCTCCTCCCCCAGGGGCGTCACGCTGAGTCCCGCCAGGACGGCGGGAAGCCCGCTGCCGGTGAGGAGCTGCTCCGCCGCAGCGGGAGCGGGCGTGGGGGTGGGAGCGGGCGTCGCCGTGGGAATCGGGGTGGCCGTGGGAACCGGCGTTTCCGTGGGAGCCGGGGATTCCGTGGGAGCGGGCGTCGCGGCAGGAGCCGGGGTGAGGGTGATGCTCGTTCGGAGATTGCCCCAGGACACCGTGTAGGTATTCTCTGCGGTAAGGGTGCACATCTCCTGGATCAGGGGCAGATACCCGTCCCCGTGGACGGCGCAGTGCAGCCGCACCGCCGCTCCCAGGTCGTCAACGGTCTCCCCCGCTCCCAGCGTCCGCAGTCCCTGGGGACCGGGAACCACCTCCAGCCGGTCGCAGACGCAGCCGCCGGAGTAGAACAGTTGCAGATAGCAGTTGTCCTCCACGCCCATGCCCGCGTGGATCAGGCCCTCGTCCAGGATGTTGGATCTGTGGGCCTTGCTGTTCATCCAGGCGTTCAGCGCTTTTTCCAGCGTGCTGTAGTCGGCGGCGATGTTCTCCGCCGAGGCGGTGGTGATGAGTCCGGCGTCCGCCAGGGCGGTTGTGTATTCCCTGCCGTCGGGGCGGGTATGGGAAAACTGCGTCTTCAGCTCGCTGACGCGGGCGTTTGCCGCGCGCTGCACCTCCGGGATGGTGCAAAGCGGCAGGCGCTCAGAAGCCATTCTCGCCTTGTTGGTCAGCCGCAGCAGCTCCCATGCCTGGGCGCCGCAGCCGGGCACCAGCTCCTCCGGCGCGGTGAACGCCAGGGCGGGCAGGGCAAGGCTCCCCAGCAGCGCCAGGGTCAGAAGCAGGGTGACGATCCTTTTTTTCATAGCTTATGCCTCCGGAAAATCAGGGTGCCGGCAGGATCTTCACCGATTCCATGACCGGCTGGTCCTCCGGGGAAATGCTGCCGTTGTTGTCCGTGGGCCGCGCCTCCCCGGCGATGCGCTCCACCACGTCCATGCCCTCGGTCACACGGCCGAAAGCGGCGTACAGGCCATCTAAGAACGTGGCGTCGTCCTCGGTGATGAAAAACTGGCTGCTGGCGCTGTTGTAGTCCTGGGCGCGGGCCATGGAGATGACGCCCTTCACGTGGGAGATGGGGTTGTCAAAGCCGTTGGCGGCAAACTCGCCGGGGATGTTCTCCTCGCTGCCGCCGTAGCCGGTGCCGGTGGGATCGCCTCCCTGGATCATGAAGCCGTCCATGATCCGGTGAAAGGTCAGGCCGTCATAGAAGCCCGACTCCGCCAGGGCCACAAAGTTGGCCACCGTGGCCGGGGCGGCGGCGGGGTCCAGCTCCAGGCGGATGACGCCGTAGTCCCGGACCGTGATCTCCACGGTCACGGCCTCCGCAGGCGCAGGCTCCGCCGCGGGCGCTTCCGTGGCGGCGGTTTCCTCCGTCGGGGCGGGTGCGGGCTCCTCCGTCGGAGCGGGTGCCTCCGTGGCGGCGGGCGCGGCGGTGGCGGAAGTGAGAGAGGTCTGCGCACCGTCGCTGCCGCAGGCTGCGAGCAACAGGGACAAGGTCAGGATCACAAACACAATTGCGTACTTTTTCAAGGATTTTCGCCTCCAGATCGTGGGTGATCGGGGACGGGCGTCCCCGGATAGCGCGGATTTATTTGCGGAACGCGAGGGTCTTCAGGTCCAGGGTCCCCCGGCCGGTGAAGCGGAGATACAGCGGCTGCGCGCCGCTGCCGGCCCGGATGGGCATGGCCGTCAGGACCCAGTTTTCTCCCGGCGCGGCGATGTCCTTCCCGCCGATCTCCTCCCCGGATTCGCCGTGGGAGACGGACACCCGACCCCGGAAGTCCCCGCGCACCTCCAGCAGCAGGAAGCAGTCCCAGTCAAAGTCGAAATACTTCCAGCCCAGCACAGCGCCGTCCTTGATGCCGGTGACGTAGACCGTGTTCTGCCGCTGGGTCACCCGGATCTGGGAGCGGAGCACCGGGTCTGCGTAGTCGATGTGGGACATGGTAGTGGGGTCGGTGAGGTGGCAGGCAATGGCGGCGGGATAGCAGCCGGAGGCCGGAAGGGGGCCGCCGTTGAGGCCGCAGCTGGTCATCCCCACCTGGGCGATGGAGCCGTCGGGGGCCATGGTCACCTTCTCCGCGCAGCCCTGGCGGGAGAACTCCGTGCCGTCCGTGGGCCGGTGGTAGAAGATGTACAAATCCTCCCCCACCTCGGCCAATCCGCCGTGGTTGTTGCCCATGCAGGCTGTGGGGGCGGTCCTGCCGTCCAGACCCACGTCGCCGTTGGAGATCAGGATGCCGCCGTAGCGGAAATCCCGGTCCGGGCGGTCGCTGACGGCGTAGCACAGCTCATGGCTCTTGTGGCTGGAATAGACAAAGTAGTATTTTCCCCGGATTTTCCGGATGGAGCTGGCCTCGAAAAAGCCGTGTCCTTCAAAGCCGGTGCCGGCGGTGTGGTGGCCGCCGGGGATCAGGGGCCGGGGCCGCTCTTTGAGCGTGAGCATGTCCTGCTCCAGCTCCGCCACCATGCTGTACTCGCCCAGCTTCAGGTCCCGGAGCTTCCCGACCCGCTCCTGGGCCTCGGGGGGCATGGCCGCCAGCTCCTCCGGGGAATATTTGGGAGCGATGAACTCCTTTTCCTCCGCCGGGCAGAAGCCGTAGTAGAGGTAGACCCGCCCGTCGTCGTCCGTCAGGACGGCGGGGTCAAAGGGCATGTCCTCCCCCAGCGTTTTGCCGCCCAGGATGCTGTCGGGGTAGCGGACGTGGCCGTAGAAAGCGAACGGTCCGGCGGGATCGTCGCTGACCGCCACGCCGATCTCGGGGACGAAGGAGAAGCAATAGTAGAGGTAATAGCGCCCGTCCGGTCCCCTCGTCACGTCCGGGGCCCAGAGCTGATAGCGGTCGTCGGCATTGGTGGGGTCCTGGGTGCGGAGATAGCTGACGCCGTGGTACTTCCAGTCCCGGAGATCAGTCACCGGGGCGGACCACACGGCGTAGTGGTCCTGGCAGTACACCGTCCCGCCCACGGCGTCGTGAGAACCGTAGATGTACAGCCGGTCCCCGAAAACGTGGGGTTCCCCGTCGGGGATGTGTTCGGTCAGGGGCAGATACGGGTTGAAGATGGGTTCCATGGGGCGATCCTCCTGTCACGTCGCGGTGTATTTTGACCTCCCGGATTGCATAATCCTCGCCGGGCACGGGAAAGGCCGCGGCTTTGTTCGGGAACATCCCCCTGATTATACGCCACTTCTCGCCGCCTTGCAACCGTTCCCGAAAAAAAGTGCAAAAAAAATTCCCCGGGAAAGTGCAGGAAAAGGTCGTATCTCCGGGATTTTCCAAACCGCCCTTTTTCGGGAAAAATCCCGCCAGCCCCGTTCCCATGCGGAAAAACGGCTTGTTGAAAACTCTGTGGAAAATGTTGATAACAATTGGGATTGGCCGGTTACAACCGTGTCATTTTTTGAAATATTTTATGTCTTTTTTCCCCGGAGCCTTGGGAAAAAACGGGAATCCGCGGGCGATGCGGCGGAAGATTTGTGGAAAAAAACGGGTTGACAGCCTCCCGCCCGGCGGGCGATGCGGCCGAATATTACAAACTGGAATCGTCCTCGGCTTTCTCCGCAAAAAGGTGACATAAACTCGGAAAAAGCCGGAAAAAACCCCTCTTCTGCCGCCTCCGGTCTGGCGAACGGCGGGGGAGCCTGATGCAGATCGGATATATTTGTAACAAAATAAAACAAAGAGCAAAAAAATATGAAGAAATCGCAGAAAGGGACAGCATTCGCGCCGCTTCCCCGGTATCATCATAGGGAAACGCTGATTAAAGCAACGCGTGCGGTTGGCGAGCAAATTTTGTGTCCGCCAAGGCACAAAAACCGCAGGAATACTTTGTGTATTTCAAGGCTTTTGTAACACTCTTGCGCGAGGGGACCCACCGCAAAGCGGTGGGCGCGCATACCGCTCCGTGGCGCAAAATTTGCCGCCAAACGTGCGCGGGGATTGATTCAGCGTTTCCATAGAGACGTTTCGCACCGGCTGCCGCGGATTGCCGATCCGCATCAGCCGGCGAATACCACAGAAAAGGGAGGTTTTTCCTTGAACGCAGAGCCGAGAACGCGTTTGATCCTTTCCCTTGCCCTTGCGCTGCTGACCGCGGCCTGGCTGCCGCTTTGCGCCGCCGCGCCGGTCCGGGGGGCCTTTGAACCTGAGACGGACTACTCCGTCCAAATGCTGGAGGCGGTGCTGCGCCGCGACGGCGCGGCAGGCGCGGAGGCGCAGCGTCTCAGAGACGAAAAGCTGGCGGCGATGGGTCTGGACTATCCCGTCCTGCGCTATGCGGAGCTGGACCTGCTCTCCAGGCTGATCGCCGCCGAGGCGGGCAGCACATGGCTGGACCGGGACTGGCGCATGGCCGTGGGGGAGGTGGCGCTCAACCGCGTTGCCAGCCCGGAGTTCCCGGACACCCTGGAGGAGGTGATCTCCCAGCCGGGACAGTACCCGGTGATCTGCGAAAAGCTGCCCGCAGTCGTACCGGACCGGGAGAGCGCGGAGGCCGCCCTGGCGCTGCTCATGGGCCAGCGGGTGCTGGACTGTCCCGCCGTGGTCTACCAGGCCAACTTTGTCCTGGGCGGAGGCGTGTACCTGGAACGCCGGGATAAGCTCCTGGGCACCACCTACTTCTGTCTTTCCGAGCATCCGGAGCAATACGAAATATCCTGACCCGGATAAACCGGAAAAGCGTTTCCGCTTATACGCAGCACTGTTGTTCATGCATAGCGCCTTGAAAGCCCTCCCTTTCAGGGAGGGCTTTCAGGTACCCTGCAGTCTTTTGCCATTTTGGGAAACGCTGAATAAATCCCCGCGCACGTTTGGCGGCAAATTTTGTACCCGCCTGCGTTCCAAAAACCTTGAAATACACAAAGTATTCCTGCGGTTTTTGCGCCTTGGCGGACACAAAATTTGCTCGCCAACCGCACGCGTTGCTTTAATCAGCGTTTCCTTTGTGAAATCTTTCGGCCATAAGTATCCAAAACTGCAATTCCCTCCCCGGCGGGGAGGGAATTGCAGTTTTAGATTGGTGAAAAATCAGTTGTAGTATTTCCAGAGGTAGTACACCACGTCCCTGCGGGGGCAGCTCTCCTTGGCGGAGAAGACGCCGGGAACGCCCGCCAGCATACCGCGGCCGCCGGCCCAGTTGACCGCCAGCTCGGACCAGTTGTCGCCGCCCGCCTGGGCGCCTGCGGCGCGGCAGAGGAACGTCAGGAGCTGATCCCGCTCCAAGGTCCGGTAGGGTCCGAACTCCGTGGCGCTGATGCCCGCGGTGATGCCCTGCTGCACGGCCCAGAGCACCGCGTTGTAGAAGTAATCGCCGGCGCTCACGTCCGCAAAGGGATTGTAGGTGTCGGTGGGACTGGGCTGGCCGGCGGCGCGCCACAGGAACGTGACCGCCTGGCAGCGCTCCACGGTGCTGTCCGGTCCGAACGTGGTGGGCGTGGTGCCGGTGGTGATATTCTTGTTCACCGCCCAGGACACCGCCGCGGCGTAATATGCGCCGGAGGGCACGTCGGCAAAGGTCGAAGCTTCCTTGCTGATGGTCAGCATACCGCCGCCCAGCACCCCGCGGCCGGCGCTGTAGACGGTAAACGCCGCTGTAAAGTCGCCGGACAGGTTGCCGGAGACGAAATACAGGCTGTTCAGGGCGGCCGCGCCAAGCTCAACATTTTCCGTCAGGACGGCGCGGCTGCTGTTTTGATACAGGGTGCCGGTGGAATCGGAAAAGCTGCTGAAGCGGATGTAGGACCAGGAGCTGCCCACGGCGTTGTTGATGGCGGATTTGAGTACTTCCGCGCCGGCTGTGCCGCCCTTGGCGGCCTGATTGAACTGGTAATTGCCGGAGTCGCCGGGCAGGGTCAGGGAGGCGTTGATGCTGGCTCCGCTGATTACCACGCTGACGGTGCCGGAGATGGAATTCCCGCCGTAGGTCAGCGTATAGGGGACGCTGAAGGTGCCGGCAGAAAGGGGCTCCGTGTACATGGCGATGTACTCCGCAAAGGAGTAGTTGGTATTGGCCTGGATGGCGGCGCCGCTGCCCAGACGCATGATGGCGATGCTGTTGTTGCCCACGGAGGAGAAGCGGATGATGGCGGATTTGTTATCCAAATCCACGTTGTACAGCTTTTTGAACTGGGCGCGCATGGCGTCGGAGGTCCCGGTGCCGGTGTAGCGCACGCCCAGGGTAGTGGCCACCGTGGGATTGTAGGTCGTGCCGCTGTCGGTCACGGTGACGGTGCAGCTCCGCCGCAGCTCAACGCCGTTTGCATCGTAGACGGAGGCCGTCACGGTGGCGGTGCCGCCGGTGCTGCCGGAGTTGACCAGGATCTGGTCGCCGCTGCCGCTGAGCTTGGCGATGCTGGAATCGCTGGTGGACCAGGAGACGCGGTAGTAGCTCCTGGCGGGAGAGACGGTGACGCTCAGATACTGGCTGCTGTTGGTGGAAAGCTTCAGAGCGGTGGAGCTGATGGAGGCGGTGACGGCGGCGGCCTTGATATAGATGCTCAGGGTGCCGCTCATGGTATAGCCCCGGTAGGAGATGGAGTAGGGCAGGGTATAGGTGCCGGCCGCCAGGGGCTCAAAGTACATGTTGATCCACTCGCGGAAGGTGTAGTTCCGGTTGGCGGTGATCTCGCTGCCGTTGGACAGATGCATCCTGCCGTAGGTGGTGGCGCCGCGGGTGCTGAAGCTGATGGTGGCGTCGTCCGGCAGATAATAGCCGAAATAGCTGTGGAACTGGTTGGACATGCTCTCGGATGTGGCGGTGCCGTAGTAGTCCGAGCCCAGCACCACGGTCAGCGTGGGGTCGTAGGAGCGCGAATACACGTCGCGGGAGCTGTCCACCACCACGCGCACAGAGCAGCTCACGGTGTGCTGGCGGCCGTCCGCGTCGGTGACCGTGGCAGTGACCGACGCGCTGCCGGTGGCGCCGGAGGTGGTCAGGATCACATTGGAGCCGGTGCCGGCCACGGAGACGATCCGGGAATTGCCGGTGCTCCAGGAGACGGTATAGGGGGCGTTGGCGGGCAGCACGTTCAGACGCAGGAACTGGCTGGAATAGGTGGTCATCGTCACGGACTCCGGCTCCAGATAGACCCTGGTCAGGGCGGTGCCGCCGGAGACCCGGATCGTCAGGGTCCCGGAGATGGTGTGGCCGCCCTCGCTGACGGTATACCCGGTGGAGAACGTGCCCGCGGTCCGGGCGTCGAAGAACATATCCTGGAAGTTGAGGAAGATGTAGGTGGTATCGGACCGTACTACGGTGCCGTCCTGCAGCTCGATGGCGCCAACGCTGCTGCTGGGGGAGTCAAAGCGCACGGAAGCGCCCGGCCCCAGCGCAAGGCCGGTCTCCACAAGGTAGGCAGCCGCGATCTCAGTGGTGACGCCGTCGAGGTTCTGGGGCGCGCCCGCAGCAGCGGACACAGCGGCGTTATAGGTGACGGCGGAGCTTTTGACCGTCACCACGCAGCTAAGGGCGCTGCTTTTCAGGCCGCTGGCGGTATCCACGACCGTGCCGCGGATCGTGGCGGTGTTGGCGGTCACGGTCACGCTGGAGGCGGCGGTGACCGTGACGGTGCTGCCGCTGCCGCTGACGGAGGCCACAGCCGGGTTGTCGGAGGACCACTCATAGCTGTAGCTGCCGCTGCCGCCGGAGCCGGAGAGCGTCAGAGTGTCGCTGCCGCCGGGGGTCAGGCTGAGCTGCGTCTTGCTGAGCTCCGCCGTGGGAGGCTCGGCCTGGGCGCTCACCGTGAAATCCCACACGGCGATGTCCATGTTGGACCGGTCGGAATTGTCGGTGACGGTCAGATAGACGTAGCCCGTGCCGCCGGAGACGGCCTTGACCGTGGCGTTGATGCGCATACTGTCCACGATCTCGACGGCACCGGAGCTCTCCCAGTCATAGCTGTAGTCGCCGCTGCCGCCGCTGACGGAGGCGGCGAGATCGTGGCTCTCCCCGGCCTCCAGAGTGACGGAACCGCCGCCGTCCACGCGCAGGGGCGTCGCGCCGGCTTCCACTGTGACCGTGAAGGAATCAACGTCCCACGCGCCGTCGGTCCGCTCCACCTCCAGAGAGACGGTGGCAGTGCCGCTGCCCGATGCCTGGATGACGGCGGAGCTTGCGCTGCCGCTGACGGAGGCAACGGCGCTGTCGCTGCTGGACCAGCGGTAGGCCGCCCCGCTCCCCGCCCCGGACACCTGGGCGCTGGCGGTGGTGCTTTCGCCCTGCCGAAGGGTCACCTGGGTGATGGAAAAGGAGACGATGAGCGGTTCCGGCTCCGGTTCGGGCTCGGGGGTAGGCTCCGGTGTGGGCTCCGGCGTCGGCTCCGGTTCAGGTTCGGGCTCCGGCTCGTTTCCCTCCTCCTCCGCAAGGAGGACGGCGGTTTCCTCCGCGTCGGAGGCGAAAGCGAGAGACGTCCCCCCGGTGCCGAGCAGCATGGCTGCAATCAGCAACAGGGCCAGCATACGAATCATGTTGTGTTTCATTGGGTCCGTTCCTTTCGTTCGTTTTCCCGGACATTATAGCCCAGCAGCGAAGCAATTGCAACAAAAAAGTCCCCGTTCCTCAACTTTCTGTTACAGTTCAGAGGTAGGGGATGGGAAAGCCGGCCCTGGATCAACCCAGGGCCGGCAAACGATTGTCAAAGAAGGATTTCAGTCTTTCAAACATATTGTCGTTTTTTGCACGAATGGAATTAAGCACGCTCAAACTATC
>JAFTBW010000065.1 GCA_017455015.1 Oscillospiraceae bacterium
GCACGTTTGGCGGCAAATTTTGCGCCCGCCTGCGTTACAAAAACCTTGAAATACACAAAGTATTCCTGCGGTTTTTGCGCCTTGGCGGACACAAAATTTGCTCGCCAACCGCACGCGTTGCTTTAATCAGCGTTTCCTTAGCGGATCACGTTTGGGTTTTTGGGGAAAATGCCTCCGGAGATGGCAGCGCCTCCTCTTTCCATTGCCTGAGCGCCTGTTCGATTTGATCCAGGTATTCATAAGCAATATAGATTGCAGGAGCAAACATATCCGACGTGTACTTGTCACAGTTCATGTTCTCATAGAGGATTTGCAGCAGATGAACGGCACATTCCAGGCGGTACAGAAGAAAGGATATTTTGTCATACGATTCAATTTCAGTCATTTGTATTCCCCTTTTGCAGCAGAGTGCTAACACTATATTAGCACTCTGCAACTTTATTGTCAAGTCAAAATCTGCTAACATGATGCAGAAGAGGTGATAACAAATGGCTACTAGCAAAATCCAGACAGGGCTTCGCCTGAATGAGCGGCTCTATGATAAAATTCGGGAATTGGCTGTAATAGAGCAGAGATCCATGAATAACCTGATGGAATACGCGTTACAACAATATGTGAATGAATATGAAAAACAAAATGGTGTGATCCCTATCTCTTCTGATGATTGAATCATCCGTTCAATTACCTTCCCCTCTGGACATAAGTGTTAAGCCTACCGCCGCACACCCGGCGTCGCACCCTATCCCTCCCCCATCAGGGGGAGGGGGGACCGCCGCCCGTCCCCCGCAAGGGCGGTGGTGGGTGAGGCCATCTACCGCCCAAGTTCAGATAATCATGGACACTCCAAGAAAAAAACTGCTCCTCACTTACTCCAAACACGCAGAAGCTCCGAGAACACGAAAAAGAAATAGATAGGCTTTGGACGTTTTCGGAAGAATCCGCCAATCCGTTTTAAGTGTCGGCAGATAGTAGATGTGTGATGGTATTCTCCGGCATGTTCTGGCGCGCAACCGGTACTGCGGCGGTAAATGGCCTCACCCACCACCGGCCCTTTGGGCCGGCGGTCCCCCCTCCCCCAGATGGGGGAGGGATAGGGTGCAGTGCTTTTCCATGGGTGCGGCCATCCCTACCGCTCAGGCAGATGTTTCACTGCTTTGGTCAGAACCTTTCTCCATCTGGGGAAAACAAAAACCGCATTTCCGGCGGCACGCCGGACGTCAGCCCTCCCGCTGGATGCGGCCGTTTTTGGTGCGGTATACGAGGTATTCCCTGCCCTCCACGGTCCGGCGCTCCGCCGGAACGCCCCGGGGGACCCGCGGGTCCTCCGGCGGCAGGGCGATCAGGCTGTGGACGCCGTCAAAGCACACCAGCGCCCCGTCCGGGGAAGCGTACCAGTCCAGCCCGCCGTCCTCCATCCCCTGCGCGCCCACCGCCGGGGCGGAGGGCTCCGGCCCCTCTGATGGGAAAACATTCTCTTCCGGCTCCGGCTCCGGCTCTGGTTCCGGTTCCGGTTCCGGCATCAGCTCCGAATCAGGTTCCGGACACGATGCGGGTTCCGGCTCCGGGTCCGCAGCGTTCGCCGCAGCGGGTGCATCCGACGGCTCGGACGGTGCGCAGGGTTCCGGCTCTTTCTCCTCCGCATCCGGCTTTTCCGGCTCCGGCGCGGTCTTCATCCGCCAGGGCAGCGGTTCCGGGTCCGGGTCCGGCATCAGGCCGGAGCGCTCCACCCGCAGGATCTCCCGCGGAAAATCCCTCTGGTCATAGCGGCTCAGGGTCCTGTGCAGCCGAAGCTTCCCCTCCTCCGGGACCAGCAGGCCAAGGCAGCCTTCCCGCCCCACGCCGTCGTACACGGAGATGCGCACCAGGTCCTCCCGCATGGCGCAGACCGCCTCGTATACCGTGACGGGTCCGCGCCGGTCCACCGTGAGTTCCCCCGCTTCCTCCCCGTCGATCAGCACCGGATAGATGTCCATAACGATCAAGCCCTCCCATAGATTCTCCTGAGAGAATGTATGGGAGGGCGTTGCGGTTTATGTCTCAGAATCAGTATTCCAGACCGGCGCCGGAGTCAGGTTCAGGCGTTATTTTGCGCTTTTGCCTCTGCCTGCGCCGTCTTGCCCAGCTTTGCCAGTTCCTCCTCCTCCAGCACCCGGTAGGCCACCTTGCCCACCAGGGTCTTGGGCAGCTCGCCGCGGAACTCGATGTCGGAGGGCATGGCGTACTTGGCAATGTGCTTGCGGCAGTAGTCCAGCAGCTCCTGCCGGGTGGCGTCGTTTGCGGGAACATCGGGCTTGAGCATCACGAATGCCTTGACCCGCTGCATCTTGTAGGCGTCGGGAATTCCGATGACGCAGCTCATCAGCACCTTGTCATGGGCGTCGATGATGTTCTCCAACTGGCCGGGGTACACGTTGTAGCCGGAGGTGACGATCATTCGCTTGGCTCTGCCGCGGAAGTAGACGAAGCCCTGGTCATCCATGGTACCCAGGTCGCCGGTGTAAACCCAGGTCAGGCCGTCGGCGTGGCGGCGCAGTGTCTCGGCGGTCTCCTCGGGGTTATCCAGGTACTCCTTCATCACCGTGGGTCCGGCCAGTAAAATCTCGCCCTCCTCGCCGTAGGGAAGCTCCTCGTCGGTGCCGGGCTTCACGATTTTGATATAGGTATCCGGGAACGGAATGCCGATGGAACCCTCCTTCGCCAGGGTCAGCGGCGTCAGGCAGCAGGCGGTGACGGTCTCGGTGGTGCCGTAGCCCTCCCGGACCTGAATGACCGCCTGATGGTCATAGAGGAACTTGTCCAGCTTTTTCTTCAGCTCCACGGACAGGCTGTCTCCGCCGGAGAACACGCCCTTCAGGGAGCTGTAGTCGGCCTTTTCCAGCCCCGGGAGCCGGAGCAGGGCCTCATAGAGCGTGGGAACGCCGGCAATGAAGTTGCACTTGTACTTGGTGATGAGCTTGGCGTAGCTCTTGGGGGTGAAGCGGGGCACCAGGATGCACCGCCCGCCGTTGCACAGCATGGAGTGGATGCACACGCCCAGGCCGAAGCCGTGGAAGATGGGCATGGCGGCCAGCATCCGGTCGCCGGGGCGGAACATGGGGTTGGTGGCCACGATCTGACTGCCCAGGGCGTTGAAGTTGCCGTTGGTCAGTACGATGCCCTTGCTGGTACCGGTGGTGCCGCCGGAGTAGAGAATCACGGCGGGATCGTCAAAGCCCCGCTCCACCTTGTAATTCCAGGAGCAGGCGCGGCCCAGCCGCATAAATTCCCTCCAGCGGATTACCGGCGCGTCGGAGGGGATCTTCTTGATCTTGCGGCCCTCGGTCAGCATGTATCCGGCCCGCACAGGCTTGCTCAGCGCGTCCTTGATGCTGGCGATGATGATGTTCACCACGCCCGTGTTCTGCCGCACGGACTCGAACTTGTGGTAGAACTGGTCCAGCGTGATGGCGGTGACGGACTGGGAGACGTTGAGGTAAAACTCGATCTCCTTTTCTGCGCTCAGCGGGTGGATCATGCTGGAAACGCCGCCCACCAGATTCACGGCGTAGAACATATAGATGCCCTGGGGGCAGTTGGGCATGGCAATCGTCACCCTGTCCCCCGCCCGGATACCCAGGGTCTTGAGGCTGCGGGCGCAGGCCTCCACATTCCTGACCAGCTCCCGGTAAGTGGTGCTTTTTCCCATAAAGTCAAAGGCCACTTGATCCGGGTATTTTTCCGCGATGAGCCGAACCGCGTCGAACATACTGCCCTGAAAATAGTCCAGATGCATGGGGACCTCCCCCATGAACTCCGCCCAGGGGGTTTTGACCGCGGTTGCCGCGGCGGTACTTTGATTCATTGTATTCATCATCTCCATTGTTTCAAACAGTTCACAGTTTGCGGGTGAACTTCTCCTGCAGCAGCTCCGGGGACACGGTGTCCAGGAGGCGGCAAAGAACGACGGCGGCCTGGGCGCGGGTCATACCCTGCCTGCCCTGGAACGCCCCGTCGATGCCGTTGAGCAGTCCCAGAACGTAGCAGCTCGAAATGGCGGTCCGGTACTTGTCCGTCAGGGTCCTCCAGTCCGAAATCTCGTCCATCACCTCCAGCCGCCGCTGGGAGTCGGGCAGCTCGGCGCCGACGTTCCGCATCACGTTGTACATCATCTGCGCCATCTCCTGCCGGGTGAGCTTGCTGTCCATCCAGGCGCCGGCCTCGGAATAAAAATAGGCTTCCCCGTAGGCGGTCCCGATCATCCCGATGATCGAGGCATACACGTCCATGTCGCGGTACAGGCTGAAATCCCCGGAGGCCCACATCAGTTGCCACCACCAGGGGCCGCTCTGCCTGGACGTGCTCTCCGGCAGCGGCAGAGGATAAAACGCTGCTGAAATCATCTTGGTGAACTCTCCCAGGGTGACGGATTCATCCGGGCGAAAGCTTCCGTCCGGATAGCCCTCGATGACGCCCATCTCGATCAGACGCGACACGGCGGGATACGCCCAATGCTCCGATGAGAGGTCGAAAAAGGGGCTGACGGCTTCGGTCCCGGCGGACTCTTCTGCGTCAGGCTCCGCTGATGCAGAGGCCTGCGCATCAGGCTCGCTTTCGGTCTCAGACGCGGCGCGGACCGTTCCGGCCGGCAGCAGCAGCGCCAGGGCCAGCAGCAGAGACAGGATACGGATGTGCTTCATGGCGTTCTTCGCTCCTTTCAAAGACGGATGAGGTTTCGGAAGCGCTGCTTTCATCAGCGCCTCCTTACGGTACGGATCATTTCTGGATGGGCAGCTTTTCCGACAGGGGCTTTTCCAGTTCCTCCGGATGCTCCAGCATATAGCGGAGCATTTGCACGCATTTGGAATAGTAGTAGCCGTCGGCCAGGCGCTCGTCGATGGTCAGGCCCAGGTCGATGCTGTCGCGCATGGTGACATTCCCCTCCTCGTCGTAGAAAGGACGGGGCTTTTTCTCTCCGATGGCGATAAACACCGAGTTGGTACCCCAGTTAGTGAGATGGTGGTAGCCGGAGTGGAGCTTGATGCTCCCCAGGTTGGTAAGTACCAGGGAGGAATAGTAGGGGTCCGTGGCGATCAGGAAGTTGGGCACCCAGCCGTGCTTATCCAGCCAGCAGATGATGCTGACCAAAAACTTGCTCAGCCACCGGGGCATCCGGTTGAGCACGTCCATGCTGTCGCTGCTCTGGTCCTCGCCGTCGTCCCCCTTCCGCCGGGAGCTGACCTGGCGGTAAATTTCGTCGTGGACGGTGTCGATCGTGTCCGTCTCCTTGGAGTGGATGAAAGCCAGGGCCTCCGGCGCGTCGTCGGAGAATATCTTTTTCACCACAAAGGCGGCGGAAACCTCGTTGCGCTGATACATGTTCTTGTTGGCGATGAAGCGGTTCAGCTTGGGCCGCAGCGTCACCAGCTTCAAACCGGCGGTGACGATGGTCTGAAAGAGATTGTACTTGTACTCCGGGCCGCCGGCGTTCTTTTGCTCCAGCCAGGCGTTCAGCGCGGTCAGGTCGATGCGCTCGGAGATAAATGCCTCATTGTCGCAGCGGTTGGGATACAGCAGCGGCACGATATAGTGCATGGGGTCCAAGTCCCGCAGCAGCACGCCATCCTTCCGGTCTCCCATTCTTCTGCCCATGTGATTCTCTCTCCTGTCATTTGAAATTCCGATTAAGGATACGCTGATTAGAGCGACGTGCGCGAATGGCGAGCAAATTTTGCGTCCGCCAAGGCGCAAAAACCGCAGGAATACTTTGTGTATTTCAAGGTTTTTGTAACGCAGGCGGACACAAAATTTGCCGCCAGGCGTGTGCGGGGATTTATTCGGTGTATCCTTAAATTCCGACGCGGCTCTGGATATAGTCCCGCACCTCTGTGATGGGGATGCGGACCTGGGCCATGCTGTCCCGCTCCCGGACGGTGACGCAGTGGTCGGCAGGGACCTTGCCGTCGCCCACGGTCTGGAAGTCAACCGTGACGCAGAACGGCGTGCCGATCTCGTCCTCCCGGCGGTAGCGCTTGCCGATGGAGCCGGTCTCGTCGTAGTCGCACATGAAATCGCGGCTCAGGGTCTGCCACAGCTCCGTGGCGGGACCGGCCAGGATCTCCTTTTTGCTCAAAGGCAGCACCGCGCACTTGTAGGGCGCCAGGGCCGGGTGCAGGCGCAGCACGGTGCGCACATCGTCCTTGCCGTTTTTGTCCTTGCCCACGACCTCCTCGTCGTAGGCGTCGCACAGCACGCTGAGCACGGTGCGCTCCACGCCCAGACTGGGCTCCACGACATAGGGCAGATAGTGTTTGTCCTTCTCCTGGTCATAATAGGTCAGGTCCTGCCCGGAAACCTCCTGGTGCCTGCCAAGGTCGTAGTTCGTGCGATCCGCCACGCCCCAGAGCTCGCCCCAGCCGAAGGGGAACAGGAACTCAAAGTCCGTGGTGGCCTTGGAATAAAAGCTCAGCTCCTCGGGGTCATGGTCCCGCAGACGCAGATTCTCCTCCTTGAGGCCGATGGTCAGCAGGAAGTTTTTGCAGAACGTGCGCCAGTAGTCGAACCACTCCAGATCCGTGTCCGGCTCGCAGAAGAACTCCAGCTCCATTTGCTCAAACTCCCGGACGCGGAAGATGAAGTTGCCCGGCGTGATCTCGTTCCGGAAGCTTTTGCCGATCTGCGCGATGCCGAAGGGCAGCTTCCGCCGGGTGGTGCGCTGGACGTTGACAAAGTTGGTGAAGATGCCCTGGGCGGTCTCGGGACGGAGATACACCGTATTCTTCGCGTCCTCCGTGACGCCCTGGAAGGTTTTGAACATCAGGTTGAACTGGCGGATGTCCGTGAAGTTGTGCTTGCCGCAGCTCGGGCATGGGATGTTGTTGTCCTCCACAAAAGCCTTGAGCTCGGCCTGGGAAAACGCGTCTACGGGTTTGGGCAGCGCAGTCCCCGTCTCCTGGCACCAGTCCTCGATGAGCTTGTCGGCACGGAAACGCTCGTGGCACTCCCGGCAGTCCATCAGGGGGTCGGAGAAGCCGGCCAGATGGCCGCTGGCCTCCCAGGTCCGGGGGTTCATGAGGATCGCCGCATCCAGGCCCACGTTGTAGGGGTTCTCCTGGACAAATTTTTTCCACCAGGCCCGCTTGACGTTATTTTTCAGCTCCGCGCCCAGAGGACCGTAGTCCCAGGTATTGGCAAGACCGCCGTAAATCTCGCTTCCTGCGTATATAAAGCCACGGTTCTTGCACAGGGCGACGATTTTATCCATGGTTTTTTCAGTGTTTTTCATGCGTTTGCAACTCCTCTTAACACAAAATCATCATATTCTATCACGGTTCCCCGGAAAATGCAATCATTTTCCGAAACGAAGCCATGTTAACATATAAACAAATTAGCACTCTCTGAGTAAGAGTGCTAGAATTCACACTTCGTTCACACAATGAGGGCTAATTGTTCATATTTTCGGGGTATCATAACAATTGTCCGAAGGGAGAGAGCCAAGCGGAACGAAAGCTCCCCCCGGCGGAAACAACAACATTATATAATTTCTCGAATGGAGGTTTTGAATTATGTCACTCATTCCCTATCGTAAGAACAGCAGCGGTCTTGCCAACTACTATGATCCTTTCCGCATGATGGAGCAGATGGAGCGGGAGTTCTTCAGCGGACAGCGCTACAGCTCCTTCAGCACGGACATCCGGGAGACCGAGAACGCCTACGTGCTGGAAGCCGATCTGCCCGGCTTCAAGAAAGAGGATATCCACATCGACGTCAGCGACAACACCCTGACCATCAGCGCCGAGCGCAACAGCCAGAGCGAAGAAAAGGACAAGGACGGCAGCTATCTCCGCAGGGAGCGCTCCTACGGCTCTTTCTCCCGCAGCTTCAGCCTGGAGGGCGTGGACGAGCAGGGCATCAAGGCCGGCTTCACCGACGGCGTGCTGACCCTGACCATGCCCAAGCTGGTGCCGCAGCAGCCCGCCAGCCGCAGGCTGGAGATCGAATAATTTCCCGCGGCGAAAAGAAAATACCGCAGCACTCCCCCGGAACCTCTGTTCCGGGGGAGTGCCTCTTTCATTCTGGCGGCGTCTTGCGTTCTCCGGGCATTTGTGATATTCTGGCACAGGATTTGCACGCAATACCGCATCATCACAAACAGGAGGGCGCACAATATGAAATACAGCCTGATGTCGCACATGATCGACCAGGAGATCAAGCTGAAAAAACCCACTTTTATCCATCGCCTGATCCTGCGGGACATGGGTTACACCGGTGAGGACCCCACGCTGGAGGAGGCGTTTGCGTTCCTGAACGCCCACGGCTTTCCCGCGAAAAACGGCAGCCTGAGCTTCCGGGACCTGGTCCGCTTTGCCAGGGAGAACGGCTTTGACGGTCTGGACATGATGGCCCACCACTTTGACGAGGACCCCGCCGAGGCCAGAGCGGTCCTGGAGGAGTACGGCGTCACGCTGAGCGCCGTCAACGTGCTGGTCCCCTTTTCCGACGCCGGCAGCGACGGGGAATTTGCGGGCATGCTGCAAAACGCAAAGGACACCATCGACCGGGGCGCCGCCGCCGGCTGCGTGAGCTTTATGGTGATGCCCGCCAACTACGCTCCCGCCCAGGGCATGACCCGGGAGGAAACCTATCAGAACATCGTCCGCGGTCTGCGCGCCTGCGTGGCTTACGGAAAAGAAAAGGGCGTGACCATTACCACCGAGACGCTGGAGAGCGTCGCCACTCCCCTGTGCTCCACCGGCGAAATGCTGCGGCTGTTCGCGGACGTGCCGGGCCTGAAATACTCTCACGACACCGGCAACTGCCTGATGGCGCTGGAAAACCCTTTGGCGACCTACGAGCGGTTCAAGGACCGTGTGGCGTCGCTGCACTTCAAGGACTACATCTATACGGAGGAAAAGACCCGGATGATGGACGCCCTGGGCCGCTATGCGGACCTGGCAGTCCCCGGCGAGGGCGTGGTGGACTTCGCAGGGCACCTGAAAGCCCTGAAACGGGACAACTATCAGGGCTTTATCACCGTGGAGGGCCGCGGCCGGGCGGACAACCAACTGGACGCCGCCATCGCGGCGCTGCGCTACTTCCGGGAGCTGGAAAAGGCCGTCTGAGACCGTTCGTTCAAAGGCGGAGCAGCAGCTTGACGCCGATGGCGACAAGCACCGCGCCGCCCAGGATACCGGCGCGCTTTCCGGATACGCCGGGGACGGCGGAGCCCAGCAGCGCGCCCGCGAAGCTGATGACAGAGGTGGTGCAGCCGATCAAGAGGCAGGACGGCAGCAGCCGCAGCCCCTCCTGAAAGGCAAAGCTGACGCCCACGGCCAGCGCGTCGATGCTGGTGGCGACGGCCAGCAGCAGCAGACGGCGGTGGCTGAGGGCGGAAAGCCCCTCGTCCTCTTCCCCGCCCCGGATGCTGTCCAGCAGCATCTTGCCGCCGATAAAGGCCAGGAGGAAAAAGCTGATGTAATTGCCGTAGGCGGTGAGATAGCCGCTGACGGCGGAGCCCAGCAGCCAGCCCAGCAGGGGCATGAGCGCCTGGAAAAAGCCGAAATAGAGCCCCAGCCAAAGGGCGTAGCGCAGACGAAAGGGTTTTAACGTCATACCGCTGCTGACAGAGACGGCGAACGCGTCCATGGACAAGCTGACGCCGATCAGGAAGATCGAAAGCATTCGGCATAGCCTCCGGAGGTGTGGTTTTGGATTTTGAACAGTATATGCGCGTTGCGCTGGACTTAGCCGTCCAGGCGGCGGAGGAGGGGGAGATCCCCGTGGGCTGCGTGATCGCGGACGGCCAGGGCAGGGTCATCGGCTCGGGCAGAAACAGCCGGGAACGGAGCCGCTCCGTCACCGGGCATGCGGAGATCATGGCGCTGGAGGAGGCCTGCCGCGCCCGGGGCGACTGGCGGCTGGACGACTGCACGCTGTTCGTCACCCTGGAGCCCTGCCCCATGTGTGCCGGGGCGATGATCAACGCCCGGCTGGGCACCCTGGTGTACGGAGCCGCGGAGCCTCTGAGCGGCTCCGCGGCAAGCATTTTAAATCTCTTTGAAGAACGTTATCCCGGCCACACCGCGATTTACGGCGGGATACTGGCAGAGGAGAGCCGTGCGCTGCTGTCGGAATTCTTCCAAAAGCGGCGGCAGCCTTCCTCCTCCGGGGCATAGGAGTTAAGGAAGCGCTGATTAATCCGTCTTCGGCATCTGTCGACAAATTTCCGCCGGCTCTGCGTTGCAAAAAGTTTGAAATACACAAAGTATTCCTGCACTTTTTGCGCCTTGATCCGGCGAAAATTTGCTCGACATCTGCGCTCGC
>JAFTBW010000007.1 GCA_017455015.1 Oscillospiraceae bacterium
CACGCTTGACGGCAAATTTTGCGCCCGCCTGCGTTGCAAAAACCTTGAAATACACAAAGTATTCCTGCGGTTTTTGCGCCTTGGCGGACACAAAATTTGCTCGCCAATCGCACGCGTTGATTTAATCAGCGTTTCCTTAACGAACGGCGCCTGAAACCGTCAGCATTTAAGAGGAGCGCTTTGCCGTGTATCCTCCCCGGTTCCGCATCCAGAGCCAGAGCCCCGCCGCCGGCAGAATGAGGGAGGAGCGGCCCAGCAGCGCCGCCGCCGCACCGGCAGCGGTAAAAAGCGCCGCGCAGCAGCGGGAGACGGTCCCCGCCCGCCGCTCTCCGGCCAAAGCGGACAGCGCACGCCCGCCGTCCAGGGGCAGGACCGGCAGCAGATTCAGCGCCGTCAGACAGAGGCTTGCCGCCGCGCTGCGGTGGAAGTAGGTACCGGGCAGGGCGCGGGCCAGCAGAGTCCAGCCCAGCCCGGCCAGGGGTCCGGCCAGAGCCGCCAGCGCCTCCTCCCCGGGGGAGAGAGGACCGGCGTAGTCCATGCGGAGACCGGTCAGCTCCAGCTCCAGCCCCGTGACGCGCGCGCCGCACCGGCGCAGCACGGCGGCGTGGCCCAGCTCGTGGACGGCCACTGCCGGGAGCAGCGCCGCGATCAGTCCCATGTCGTCAAAGAAGTACGCCAGCGCCCACAGCAGCACCGCCGGCGCTCCTGCGCGAAAGCGAAAGAGGGGCGTCATCCGTTGACGTAGTACTCCGGATTGAAGTACACCCCGTCCCGGCGCAGCTCAAAGTGGAGATGCGGGCCGGTGACGTGACCCGTTGCCCCCACAAGGGCGATCTTGTCCCCCTGCGCCACGGTCTGCCCCGTTTGCACATAGAGATAGCTGCAATGGGCGTACAGGCTGCTCCAGCCCTCCCCGTGGTCCAGGATCACATAGTTGCCGTAGCTGTCGGAGACACCGGCAAAGCGCACGGTCCCGGCGGCGAAAGCCAGCACGTCGTCTCCGGAAAAGGCGGCGAAATCCGTGCCGAAGTGGAACTTGATCTCGTTCAGGATGGGGTGGGTGCGGAAGCCAAAGCCGGAGGAGCGCAGTCCGGCCACCGGCGCGGCGTAGGAAAAGGGCAGCTCCGGCATGGAGATGTCCACGTTGTCCGGAAAAGAATAGGAGCTGTAGGCGCTCTGACGCTCCAAAAAGGCGGTCACCGCCTCCGGCAGCAGCTCCGCCGCCTCCGGCACGGGGTATTCCCCCTGATTGGTCCCCTCCTCCAGAACATAGGATACCGCTACCGTCTCCCGTCCCGGGTTCGCCGCGGCCTCCGGCAAAGCGGCGCCGTCGCTGCGGGGACTGAGATAGTCCTCCAGCGCGGAAAACGCGGCGCGGTAGTCCGCTGTTTTTCCCAGCACCTGCTGCGCCTTTTCCCGCAGCAGCGCAGGGGCCTCCGGGAACACCAGCTTTGCCGCCGCCAGCGCGCACAGCGCCAGCAGCGCCCCTGCCGCCCGGTCCCGTTTCATCCCGCCGCCCCCCTTCGGAACTGTTCAAAACAGTTCTTTCGCCGGTCTCACCGGAACAAGGATACACGATTCCGGCGGCGGAAATGGGCGAAAGCGGCCCTGCGGCGCAAAAAACCCGCCGCGTCCCAAAGGGAGCAGACGGCGGGGATTGATTCAGCGCTTCCTCAGAGCCTGCGCAGCTCCACGGTTTCCAGCAGGGGCAGACCCAGGGAATCCACGATTTCCAGCGCTCTGCGCTCCGTTTCCGGGTCCCACACGTCCCGGGGACGGTGGGCGTCGGAGCCGAGAACGACCGGATTGCCCTCCTCTGCCGCCACGCGCCAAAAGCGGAGGTCGGGGTAGTGCCGCCCCTCCCGCAGCCCCAGCAGATTGATCTCCAGCGGCACGCCGCAGTCCTTTGCCGCCCGGCACAGCCGACGCATCTGCCGGTCGTACTCCGCCTTGCCGCCGGTGAAGTGGATCACGTCCGGGTGGGCGAAATAGGTGAAGCAGCCGGTCTGCAATCCCTCTATGCTCTGGGACACATAGCGGTCCAGAAATTGCCGGTCCGCGGTGGGCATCGCGGTGTAGCCCCCGTCGCAGTCGTCATCCAGGAAATGCTGGCCGAGGATCAGGTACTCCACGCCCGCGCCGCGCGCCAGCTCCAGCAGCCGGGAAAACAGCCGGGGAAAATACTCCGCCTCCAGGCCGATGCGCACCTCCAGTCGCCCGGCATATTCCCCCCGCAGTCCCTCCAGGACCGCGACGTAGTCCGTCAGCTCCTCCGGCAGCATCCGCACCGGGGACACAAAGCCCGGCTTGTCATAGATGTAGGGCGTGTGGTCCGAAAAGCCGAGGATGGAGAGCCCTCCCTCCACGGCCCGCTCGACGTATTCCCGCTCCGTGCCCGCCGCGTGGTGGCAGCGGACGGTATGGCTGTGATAATTGGCGCGCATGGTTCTGTCTCCTGTCAGTTGAATTTCGGGGATTATTTGGCCACTGATGGCCGAGAATCTTTTCCTCTTGAGCGGTTGAAAATGCCGCACCCGCGGAAAAGCCACCGTACCCTGTCCCTTCCCCTGATGGGGGAAGGAGAGGGTGCGACGCTTTTCCGCGGATATGGCATTTCCAACTGCACTGGTCGAATCCTTTTTTAACCGGGTAAGGGGAAATCCGGTCAGGAAATCAGTTGCCTTATTTGACGACCTCCGCATCGTCTTTTACATATTCTACCAAATCCCCCACCTGGCAATCCAAGAGGGAACAAATTGTATCAATGGTTTTCCAGGACACTAATTCATGGTGCCGTAATTGTTGAAGATAGGATTGCCCTATTAATTTGTTCTCCCTGATCTTTGTGGAAGAATACCCTCTTTTTTTCAGTTCTGCCAGAATATCAACCTTGTATCGGATTGCCATAAAATGAGCTTCTTTCCACGTTGTTCGTATTTCATCAAAAAAGCACCAAAAATGAGTGCCAAATTGAGGCAAAACAAGCACTGTAAATTAGTGTATTCCGACAATAGAAAGCACTAATAATTAGTGCTATAATACGGAATGTAAAATATCATTCCACTTCGGTTTATCCGGTTTAGCGGAAACCTGGTCAGAGAATCAGTTGCTTGATTGGATACCCCCCGCATCGTCTTTTACATATTCTAACAGGTCGGCGGGCTGACATTCCAATAGTTCGCAAATTTTGGAAAGATTATGAAGGGCAATATATTTGTTTCCTCTTAATGACTGTATGACACCCTCCGAGAGCAGTTTTTCTTTCCGCAATCTATTTGTGTTATAGCCTTTTTCTTTCAGCGCGAAGAGAATATCAATCTTATATTTAATTGCCAAAACGATTGCCTCCTTTGGCGGGAGTGCAGTAAAAATGACATACTTATCCATTGACCCCTGTTTTAGCACAGGATTGCACAGCAATCAATGTAAAAGTTCTACAGGATATTACACAGAATGTTGTGTAATTTACGGATAGATATTACACAGAAGCCGGTGTATAATAATGGCAGTCAAGGGGAAAACACATTCCTAACCCGGATAAACCGGAAAAGTGGTCAGTGGTCAGTGGTTAGTGATATAGACGGATCACAAACCTCCGGATAAAAAGATTTTGCCATTTTGCGAAATCTTTTGGCCATAAGTGGCCTAAGGATGCGGATGGCGAGCAAATTTTGTGTCCGCCAAGGCGCAAAACCGAAGGAATACTTTGCGTATTTAAAGGTTTTTGCAACGCAGGCGGGCGCAAAATTTGCCGCCAGACGTGCGCGGGGATTTATACAGCGTTTCCTTAAAGGGCCCGGCAGTCTTTTTGCCATTTTGCGAAATCTTTCGGCCTTAAGTGGCCTCATAACCACAGACAAAATGCACATCCTGTCCCATCATACGGACTTTGAGATTGGCAAGGTATTTCAGAAGTTCATCAATGTCCGGATTGATCGTTGTTTGAGCGAACGCTTTCTGTCCTGCCATCGAGTAGGCACAAAGTGTGTAATTTGTGGTATGGACATCCATCCCAATATAGGTTATACTTGTCACGGTGACTCCTCCTTGTATGTGGTAATCCCTATCCTGCTTGGTGTGTTGCATGACCAGTATGACAGGTAAATCCACGTTTTGCAAGTGCTGGGGTCACTTCATATTATCTAAAATTCAAGAACAAGGGAGGGAGAAAACGATGGATATTTTGAAAGAACTATATTTCGGGAACATTTGCCCCATTGAAAGAGGCATAAAAAAGGGGCCAGATTACAAAAAGGCATTGAATGAGGTCTGCGTCTTGGAAGATGCCCTGCGGGAGCAACTGACCGCGGATGGTAAGAAAATTTATGACGCCTATATGACAAAGCATCTGGCCTTGATGGAAATGGAAGATTGCGACAGCTTTATCAAGGGCTACCGCCTGGGCGTGAAACTTTTGCTTGCGGTACTTCTGGACTATGATACCCCGCTGCCGCAGGTCAGCGAAGAATAAGGAGAATATGACATAATACGTTCTGCAGGCAGGAAAAAGCGCCTTCTTAGTGATTCTGTTCCCGGGCGATGAGAAGCTTCATGGCCTCCACCGTCGCATGCACGGCGGCGGAGGTGTCCTCGCTCATGGTCTGATCCAGGCCGGCGGCCTCCCGCTCCTGGTTCCAGACCACGTGGAAGCAGGCCCCGGCCCGGCAGCCCAGGGCAGAAGCCACCACGAACAGGGCGGCGGCCTCCATCTCCGAGGCCTTGACCCCCAGGCGCTTCCAGGCCTCCCACTTTTCCAGCAGCATGGCGCTGACCGGCATCCGGCCGGGGGAGTGCTGGCCGTAGAACGAGTCCTTGCTCTGGACGACGCCGGTGTGGACGGTCTTACCCAGCTTTTGCGCCGCCTCCCGGAGGGCCAGCGCCAGGTCCAGGTCGCTGACCGCCGGGTACTCCACGGGGGCGTACTCGAAGCTGGTGTGCTCAAAGCGGATGGCTCCGGTGGCGACCACGATATCCCCGCTCTTCACGGCGGTGTCGATGCCGCCGCAGGTGCCGCAGCGGAGAAAGGTGTCCGTCCCCAGATTGTGCAGCTCCTCCACCGCAATGGCCGTGGAGGGACCGCCGATGCCCGTAGAACACACAGTGACCCTTTCCCCCAGCAGGGAGCCGGTCCACAGATTGTACTCCCGGTTCTGGGCCACGGGATGCGCGTCCTCCAGCAGGGCGGCGATGGCGGGGACCCGCCCCGGGTCGCCGGGGAGGATCGCGTAGCGTCCCACGTCGCCGGGGACGCAGTGAATATGAAACTGCCGTTCAAGCTGCTGCATGGCTGGCTCCTTTCTTTCCCCTCATCCGTCCGCGCCTGCGGCGCGGCCACCTTCCCCCCGAGGGGAAGGCTGTCCCTCATCCGTCCGCGCCTGCGGCGCGGCCACCTTCCCCCTCAGGGGGAAGGCTTTAAATGCGGTATTCCGCCATCAGTGCCCGGAACGCGGGCAGGGAGCGGGAGATCATGTCCTTTGACACGCAATAGGCGATGCGCACATAGCCCTTCACGCCGAAGTCGTCCGAGGGCACCAGCAGCAGCTCGTGCCGTTTGGCCCGCTCGGAGAAAGCCTTTGCGTCCGCCTCCGGGGCCTTGACGAACAGGTAAAAAGCACCCTGGGGCTCCACACATTCGTAACCCATTTCCCGGAGCGCGCCCAGCAGCAGGTCCCGGTTCTCCCGGTATTTGCTGACATCCGCCGTCGCCCCCAGGCAGCGCTCAATGACCCGCTGGAACAGACTGGGCGGGTTCACGTAGCCCAGGGCCCTGCCCGCGCCCAGGATGCCGGCGTAGATTTCCGCGCCGTCCTTTGCCTTTGGTCCCACGGCCACGTAGCCGATGCGCTCGCCGGGGATGGACAGGGATTTGCTGAAGGAGTAGCAGAGGATCGTGTCGTCATAGTACCGGAACACGCTGGGAACCTCCACGCCGTCGTAGACCAGCTCCCGGTAGGGCTCGTCGCAGATGAGATAGACCGCGTTCCCGGTCTTTTTTTCATGAGAGCGCAGCGTGTCCGCCAGCTTTCGGAGACTCTCTTCGGTCAGCACCACGCCGGAGGGGTTGTTGGGGGAGTTGACGACAATGGCCTTGGTCTTTTCCGTCAGGCAGGCGGCGAGGGCGGCAAAATCGGGCTGGAAGTCCGGCATGGCGGGGGGCGCTGTGACCAGCACGCCTCCGGCGGCCTCGACGAATACCCGGTATTCCGGGAAGAACGGGGCCAGGGCCACGACCTCCTCGCCGGGCATCAGCAGCGCCCGCAGGCTGATGGCAAGCCCGGCGGCCGCGCCGCAGGTGACGTACATCCGGTCGGGGTCCAGCTCGACGCCGAAGCGCTCTTTGTAATCCGCCGCGATGCGCTGCCGCAGAGAGGGCAGGCCGGCGGCGGTGGTGTAGCCGTGGAGAGCTACGCTGTCGCCGCGGATTAAGTCCGCGATTGCCTCGTTCACGCAGTCCGGGGCGGGGATGCTGGGATTGCCCAGGGAGAAATCGTAGACGTTCTCCGCGCCGATCTCGGCCTTGCGTTTCCAGCCGTACTCGGCCAGCTCCCGGATGCAGCTTCTGGCCTTGCCCCAGGCCATGGTCTTTTCAGGAAACATACGCGGTATCCTCCTGCTTTATCGCGTTTCCTGCGCCCCGAGGGCGAAGGCGCGGAGGTTGATGTCCAGGAACTTCTCCGGCACGCTCTCCCGGATGGCGCTCTCCCACTGGTCCCGGGGGAAGTCGAAGTACTTCGACAGCCGCCCCAGCAGCACCAGATTGACCGCCTTGGCGCTGCCGGCGGAGATGGCCGGGGCAAGGGCGTCAAAGGCGTCCAGCCGGATGCCCATGGCGGTCAGCTTTTCCGCAAGGTTCTCCGGATAGGCCGCCGCGCCGGTGACCACCGGCATGGGGTCGATCTGCTGGGTGTTGGTGATGAGCAGCCCGCCGGGCCGCAGGTACTCCGCCCAGCGGGCGGCCTCCAAAAGCTCAAAGCTCAGGATGTAGTCGGATTCTCCCCTGTCGATGATGGGGGAGCGGACACGGTCGCCCCAGCGGACAAAGGTGACCACGCTGCCGCCGCGCTGGCTCATGCCGTGGACCTCGCTGACCTTTACGTCGAAGTCCCTGGCCAGCAGGATCGTTCCCAGCAGCTTGCTGGCCAGCAGGGTACCCTGACCGCCGACGCCCACGATCATCATGCTCTTTGTCTCCATGGTTCAGACCTCCTTCTTCCCGATGGCGCTCACCGGACAGAGCTGGGCGCAGACGCCGCAGCCGGTGCACTGGGTGGCGTCAATGACCGCCTTGCCCTCCCGGATGCTGATGGAGGGGCAGCCGATGCGCATGCAGGACTTGCAGCCGACGCATTTTTCCGCGTCCACGGCGATGGGGCCGGGGTGCTTCACATATTTCAGCAGCGCGCAGGGGCGGCGGGAGATGATGACGCTGCTCTCCGGCGCGGCCAGCTCCTCTTTGACCGCGGTCTCGCAGGCGGCGAGGTCGTAGGGGTCCACCACCCGCACCCGGCGGATGCCGACGGCGCGGCAGAGGCTCTCCAGGTCGATCTTCGTGCAGGGGTCGCCCTTGAGGTTGAAGCCCGTGGTGGGGTTCTGCTGGTGGCCGGTCATGCCGGTGATGGAGTTGTCCAGAATGATGACCGTGGCCGGAGACTCGTTGTAGGCCACATTCACCAGACCGGTGATGCCGGAGTGCATAAAGGTGGAGTCTCCGATCACGGCCACGGTCTTGTCCGCCCGCTCGGGGTAGGCCTTCAGGTAGCCGTGGATGCCGGAGACGCTGGCCCCCATGCAGATGGTGGTGTCCATAGCGCTCAGCGGCGCGGTGGCGCCGAGGGTGTAGCAGCCGATGTCGCCGAAGACCGTCAGCTTGAGCTTGTGCAGGGTGTAAAACAGGCCGCGGTGGGGACATCCGGCGCACATGACCGGGGGCCGGGGCGGGATCTTCTCGTCCAAAGCGCGTCCGGCGGGGACGGGCAGTCCCAGCTTTTCGGCCACAAGGTTCTGGCTTAGCTCGCCCAGCGGGCCGAACAGCTCCTTGCCGGTGACATCCAGTCCCAGGGCGCGGCAATGCTCCTCGATGACGCCGTCCAGCTCCTCCACCACGATGACCTTGTCCACCCCGTCCGCAAAATCGCGGATGAGCTTGTCCGGCAGCGGATTGATGAGGCCCAGCTTCAGCACCGGGTAGCGGTCGCCGCAGACCTCTTTCACATACTGGTAGCTGGTGGAGTCCGCAATCAGGCCGAGGGAGAACTCCAGGCCCGGCTCGATGCGGTTCAGAGGGGTGGTCTCGGCGTACTCGCGCAGGGCCTCCATGCGTTTTTCCACGGCGATGTGGCGGGCCTTGGCTCCGGCAGGCATCATGACATATTTCATGGGGTCCTTTTGATAGGGCTTCCGCTCCGGGAGCACCCGCTCCGCGGGCTCCACCACGCTCTGGGAGTGGGCCACGCGGGTGCAGAGCTTCAGAAGCACCGGGGTGTCGAACTGTTCGCTGAGCTCGTAGCCCAGCTTGGCAAAGGCCAGAGCCTCGGCGCTGTCGGCGGGCTCCAGCATGGGCAGCTTGGCCGCGATGGCGTAGTGCCGGGAATCCTGCTCGTTCTGGCTGGAGTGCATCCCCGGGTCGTCCGCCACGGCGATCAGCATCCCCGCGTTGACGCCGGTGTAGGCGATGGTGAACAGGGGGTCCGCCGCCACGTTCAGGCCCACGTGCTTCATGCCGCAGAAGCTTCGGACGCCGGAGAGGGAAGCGCCGAAAGCGGATTCCATGGCAACCTTTTCGTTGGGGGCCCACTCGGCGTAGATCTCCGGATATTTTGCAGCCTCCTCCGTGATTTCCGTGCTGGGGGTGCCGGGGTAGCTGGACACAAAGGAGCAGCCCGCCTCGTAGAGCCCGCGGGCGGCGGCCTCGTTGCCTAACATCAGCTTTTTCAAATCATCACGCTCCTAATTTTATATCAATCATACCGTTTTGCCTTCCCCTTGGGGGGAAGGTGTCTGCGCCGCAGGCGCAGACGGATGAGGGGATCAGCCTTCCCCCCCTGGGGGGAAGGAGCCCCAGTGCGTACACTGGGGCGGATGAGGGGATCAGAATTTCTCTCACTCGTCCCCGATGGAGTCTCTGGCGGGGACGGTGACCTTTCGCTCATAGCAGGAGAAGATGCGCTCGACGCGCGCCCGGTCCGGGGCCTTTGTCAGGGCGCTGACCACGGGGACGATCACCAGTCCGGCGAGCATGCAGAACGCGCCGGCGTTGATGGGGGACTGCAAAAGCACGGGGAAAGAGCCCCTGACCAGCATGTTGAGCAGCATGACCACGGTGGAGAACAGGAAGCTGACCCAGCAGGCGGGGGCAGTGGTCCGCTTCCAGTACAGGCCGTAGAGGAAGGGGGCCAGGAACGCGCCGGCCAGCGCGCCCCAGCTCACGCCCATGAGCTGGGCGATGAAGGTCACGTTGGAGCGGTACTGGATGATGGCGATGACCACGCTGATGGCGATGAACACCACGATCAGGGCGCGCATCGTGAAAAGCTGGCTCTTTTCCTCCATCTTGCCCTTTCTCAGGTCCTTGAGGAAATCCAGCGTCAGAGTGGAGCTGGAGGCCAGTACCAGCGAGCTGAGGGTGGACATGCTGGCGCTCATGACCAGCACCACCACGATGGCGATCAGGATGGTGGGCAGGCCGGAGAGCATGGCGGGGACCACGGCGTCAAAGCCGCCCACGGGAGTGCCCGCCTCGGTGACGCCGATCTGCTCGGTGAACAGCCGGCCGAAGCCGCCCAGAAAATAGCTGCCGCCGGCGACCACCAGGGCGAAGAAGGTGGAGATGATGGTACCCTTGCTGATGGCTCCCTCGTTGGTGATGGCGTAGAACTTCTGGACCATCTGGGGCAGGCCCCAGGTGCCCAGGCTGGTGAGGATCATCACGCCCAGCAGGTTCAGGGGATCTGGCCCAAAGAAGCTGGCGAACACGCCCGGCGTCTCGGAGACCGCGACGTCCTGCACCCTGGCAAGGCCGTCCA
Organism: Oscillospiraceae bacterium; assembly: GCA_017455015.1. Lineage (GTDB taxonomy): Bacteria > Bacillota > Clostridia > Oscillospirales > Oscillospiraceae > RGIG7114. The sequence continues at coordinate 10,023 of JAFTBW010000007.1, forward strand.
GCGCCGCCAAAAAGCCGCCCTGGCTCCGCAGCACCGCGACGATGACGGCGCAGATGCCGAAGAGCATGATGATGCCCTGGATGAAGTCGTTGATGGCGGTGGCCATGTAGCCCCCGGCGATGACGTAGACGCCGGTGAGCACAGCCATGACGATGACGCAGACGGCGTAGTCGATGTTGAACGCCATGGCAAAAAGTCTGCTCAGTCCATTATACAACGAAGCGGTATAAGGAATCAAGAAGATAAATATGATTGCACTGGCAACAATTTTCAAAGACTTGCTGCCGAAGCGCTTTTCAAAGAACTGGGGCATGGTGGCGCTGTCCAGGTGCTGGGTCATGATGCGGGTGCGCCGTCCCAGCACCACCCAGGCCGCCAGAGAGCCCAGAAGGGCGTTGGCAATGCCCGCCCAGGTGGTGGCGATGCCGTACTTCCAGCCGAACTGTCCGGCGTAGCCCACGAAGACCACGGCGGAGAAGTAGCTGGTGCCGTAGGCAAAGGCGGTGAGCCAGGGGCCCACGCTGCGCCCGCCCAGGACAAAACCGTTGACATCCGTGGCGTGGCGGCGGCTGTAGAGCCCCACATAGATCATCACGCCGAAAAAGACCACTAACAGGGCAAGCTTGATAAACAAATCCATGGGAATACCTCCATTTCCCCTCATCCGGCGCTTCGCGCCACCTTCCCCCCAGGGGGAAGGCTTTAAAGGGTGCGCTTTAGCCCGAAACCTGGGCCTCCACCAGTCTGCCGTTGCAGTATTTTTCCCGGAGCTTGGGCTTTTCGATCTTGCCGGTGGGGTTCCGGGGCACTTTCTCAAAAATGTAGCGCCGGGGCCGCTTGTAGCGGGGCAGGCCGCGGCAGAACACGTCCAGCTCCGCGGCGTCGCATTTCGCGCCCTCCCGCAGCTCCACCACGGCGGTGGCGATCTCGCCCAGCCGCTGGTCCGGGGTGCCGATGACGGCCACGTCCTTCACCTTTTCGTTGCGGCGGATAAAGTCCTCGATCTCCACGGGGTACAGGTTCTCGCCGCCGGTGATGATGACATCCTTTTTCCGGTCCACCAGATAGATGAAGCCCTCCTCGTCCCTCCGGGCCATGTCGCCGGTCCAGAGCCAGTCGCCGTGGAGCACCTCGGCCGTGGCGTCGGGGTTGTGGTAGTAGCACTCCATGACGCCGGGGCCCTTGACCGCCAGCTCGCCGACCTCGCCGTCGGCAACGTCGGTGCCGTCCGGATTCAAAATCCGGGCCTCCCACATAAATCCGGGAATTCCGATGGCCCCCACCTTGCGGACGTTCTCCACCCCCAAATGGACGCAGCCGGGACCGATACTTTCGCTCAGGCCGTAGTTGGTGTCATACTGGTGATGGGGGAAGTGCTGGAGCCAGCGCCGGATCAGGGACGGGGGGACAGGCTGCGCGCCGATGTGCATGAGCCGCCACTGGTCCAGCAGGCAGTGGTCCAGATTCACTCTTCCATCGTCGATGGCATCCAGCAGGTCCTGGGCCCAGGGCACCAGCAGCCACACGATGGTGCATTTCTCCTCGGTGACGGCCCGGAGGATCCACTCCGGCTTCACGCCCCGCAATATCACCGCCTTGCTGCCGGTCATCAGAGAGCCGAACCAGTGCATCTTCGCGCCCGTGTGGTACAGGGGTGGGATGCAGAGAAACACGTCCTCCCTGGTCTGGCCGTGGTGGTTCTGCTCCGTCAGACAGGAGTAGTACAGGGAGCGGTGGCGGTGCAATATCGCCTTGGGGAAGCCCGTGGTGCCGGAGGAGAAATAGATCGCTGCGAAGTCCTCCAGCTCCATGGCCACCGGCGGGGCGCTGGCGGAGCAGAAGCCCATGAGCCGGATGCAATCCTCGGTGTATTTGGGGCCGTTTTTGCCCACATAAAACTGCATCCGCAGCTTCGGGGTCTTGCCCTGGATGGAGTCCATGCGCTCCACGAACTCCGGTCCGAACACCAGTACCTCCACGTCCGCCAGATCCAGGCAGTAGCGGATCTCCTCGCCGGAGTAGCGGAAGTTCATGGGAACGGCGATACAGCCGGCTTTCAGGATGCCGAAGTAGATGGGCAGATATTCCAGGCAGTTCATCATCAGTATCGCCACCTTGCTGCCCTTGCCCAGACCCCGGCTCAGCAGCAGGTTGGCAAAGCGGTTGGCCCGGCGGTCAAAGTCCGCCCAGCTCATCTCCCGCCGGTAGGGCGCGTCGGGGCGGGCGCTCTCGATCAGGCTGGCCTCCCGCCAGGTCACCGCCCGGTCCCGGTCCTCGGTGGGGTTCAGTTCCACCAGGGCGGTCTCCTCTCCGTACAGTCTCGCGTTGCGTTCCAGAAAGTCTGTGATTACCATAGTATCCCCCAGATGTTTGTGATGGTTGACGCGCGCAGGCGCTCTCCGCCCGGAGATGCCGGCGCAACAGGTACTTTAACACTTTTAATGGTTAAAGTCAATGGCGCTTCCGACAAAAAACCGCCGCGTTTTTCCGCAGGTTCTATGCATTCCCACACCGAAAACGAGCGATCCCTCTGCGGTCCGGCACGCTTTGCCGCCAGGGCCGGGTGTTTTTTTCGTTTTGGGGCGATTCTCCTTGCTACGGGAACGTGTTCTGTGATATGATAGAAAAAATTCCGTTCCGGGGGAGGGAGAGGCATGGACGAATACAGCCGTCACCGGCGCTTCTGGCGCGCGCTGCAGCCCGTGGTCTGTCCCTGGATCGTCCGCCGGTTCCGCCTGGACTGCGAGCCGGTCCCCGTCCCGGCGGAGGGCGGGATGCTGCTGGTGGCGAACCATGTGTCTGCCTGGGACCCGCTGCTGATCGCCTGCGCCATGGGGCGGCATCAGATCTACTATGTCGCCAGCGAGCACATCCTCCGGGATAATCTGACGGGACGGCTGCTGCGCCATTTTCTGGCCCCCATCGCCAAGCCAAAGGGAGGCTCCAGCCTGGACACGGTGCGCAAATGCCTTGCGCATCTGAAAGCCGGACACTTTGTCTGCGTGTTCGCGGAGGGGGAGCAGAGCTGGGACGGCAGGAGCATCCCCGTGGTCCGGGGCACCGGCAGTCTGGTCCGCTCCTCCGGGGCCACGCTGGTGACCTACCGGCTGGAGGGGGCCTATCTGAGCGCGCCCCGCTGGGGCTCCGGCCTGCGCCGGGGGCGGGTCCGGGGCCGGGTGGTTGGAGTCTACCCGCCGGAGACGGCGGTGAAACAGAAGCGGGAGGAGATAAACCGTCTCCTGGACCGGGACATCCGGGTGGACGCCTGGGCCGACCAGCGCCGCGAGGCGGTGGCATACAAGGGGAAACGCCCCGCGGAGTATCTGGAGCGGCTTTTGTACCTCTGCCCCGGCTGCGGCAGGGTGGGGAGCCTGGAGAGCCGGGGGGACCGCCTGCGCTGCGGCTGCGGCCTTAGTCTGCGCTTCACGGAGACCGGCTTTTTTGACCCGCCCGTACCCCATGCCACCCTCGCGGACTGGGAGGACTGGCAGCGCGGGCGGCTCCGGCAGCGGGAGTTTGTCCGCCCGGCGGAGGACGGCGCGCTGTTTTCCGACCCGGAGGCCGCCCTGATCCGGGTGGATGATGGGCATGAGACTGCCCTGGGCAGCGGCGAGGTGCGCCAGTACGAGACTTCGCTGCGCTGCGCGGGGCGGGACTTTGCCCTCCGGGAGATTACAGACATGGCTATGACCCGGCACGACCGGCTGCTGTTCACCCATGCCGGCGGCTATTATCAGCTCCGGGTCCGGGGCAGGACAAATCTCCGGAAGTACCTGGAAATCTGGAAAGAGCATTAACTGGAAAGAGCATGAAATAAATGTATCAACAGGAGAAATTGATTTAAGGAAGGTGCATCCCCATGGACTATTCCGCAAGCAATCAGTCCCTCTGGAATCCCATGACACAGCTTGGCATCCTCGCCGCCGCCATCCTGCTGGCAAACCTGCTGCACCGCCATGTGCGCCTCGTGCGCAGGGCGATGATCCCGGTGGCGGTGCTGGCAGGCTTCCTGCTGCTGCTGCTCAAGCTGCTGGGCCTGCCCCTGGATGTGGAGCTGCTGGAGATGCTGGTCTTTCACGGCATCGCCCTGGGCTTCATCGCCATGAGCCTCCGGGTCCCGCCGGAGCGGGAGAAGGGCGGCGGCGACCTGACCGGACTGCGGTCGGGAGCGGTGATCGTCAGCACCTATCTGGTGCAGGGCGTCGTGGGTCTGCTCATCTCCCTGATCTTGTCCGCGACGGTCATGCCCCAACTGTTCCACGCGGCGGGCATGCTGCTGCCCATGGGCTACGGCCAGGGGCCGGGACAGGCCAACAACGTGGGCTCCACCTATGAGGCGCTGGGCTTTGCCGGCGGCCGCAGCTTCGGCATGAGCCTGGCGGCGGCGGGATATCTGGTGGCCTGCGTGGTTGGCGTGGTCATTCTGAACGTGCTGCGCCGCCGGGGCAGGCTGACAGACGTGGCCCCCGCCTCCCGCGGGCAGTTGGCGCGGGACTTCTTTGTCGGCGAGGAGAACGCCTCCGTCTCCGCCTCCATCGACTGCCTCTCCCTCCAGCTTGCCAAGGTGCTGCTCACCTATCTGGCGACTTTCCTGGTCACCTGGGGGCTGACCTCCGCCCTCGCCGCCGCCGCGCCCGGAGTGGCGAAGACCGTTGCGCCGCTGCTGTGGGGCTTTAACTTCATTATCGGCTCCGCCCTGGCCATCGGCCTGCGCACGCTGTTCGGCAGGAACCGGAAGGGGAAAGAGCACGGCGCGTATGTGCAGACGAACTATCTGCTCAACCGCGTCTCGGGCTTTTTCTTCGACATCATGATCGTGGCCGGCATCGCCTCCATCGAGCCGGAGGACATCCGGGGGCTGTGGCCGGCGTTCGCGCTGCTGGCCGTGGCGGGCGGGGTGGTCACCTGGCTGCATCTGCGCGTGGTGTGCAAGGCGGTTTACAGGGACTACTATTACCAGGGCCTGATCTCCATGTTCGGGATGCTGACGGGTACGATCAGCTCCGGCGTCCTGCTGCTGCGGGAGATCGACCCGGAGCTGAGCACTCCGGCGGCCAACAACCTGATTACGGGCAGCAGCTTCGGCATCGTCCTCGGCGCGCCGATCCTGGTGCTGGTGAGCATCGCCGCCCGGAGCGTGACCATGTGCTGGATCACCCTGGGGCTGATCGTCGTGTATCTGTGCCTCCTGCTGCTGGTGATTTTCCGGCTCGGGAAAAAGGGAAAGAAGATGCGGTGACGGAGGTGCGGCGGTAGATGGCCTCACCCACCGCCGGCGCTGGCGCCGGCGGTCCCCCCTCCCCCTTGAGGGGGAGGGAGAAAGCGGAAGAAATTGGAATGGGCCTCACCCAC
>JAFTBW010000066.1 GCA_017455015.1 Oscillospiraceae bacterium
CCGGACGCCGGCAAGACCACCCTGACGGAAAAGCTCCTGCTCTACGGCGGGGCAATCCAGTCCGCGGGCAGCGTCAAGGGCAAGCAGAGCGACCGCCACGCGGTGAGCGACTGGATGGAGATCGAGCGGCAGCGCGGCATCTCCGTCACCAGCTCGGTGCTGCAATTTAACTACGGCGGCAAGGTCATCAACATCCTGGACACCCCCGGCCACCAGGACTTTTCGGAGGACACCTACCGGACGCTGATGGCGGCGGACAGCGCCATCATGGTCATCGACGCGGCAAAGGGCATCGAGCCCCAGACGAGAAAGCTCTTTCAGGTGGTGTCCCGGCGGGGCATCCCCATCTTTACCTTTATCAATAAAATGGACCACGAGGCCCGGGACCCCTTCGCGCTTTTGAGCGAGCTGGAGACGGAGTTCGGCATCGCCACCTACCCCATGAACTGGCCCGTGAGCTGCGGCGTCACGTTCCAGGGCATCTACGACAGGGAAAAGGGAGTGCTGCTCACCTACGGCGACCGCCACGGCGGCGCGAAGAAGCTGGAAACGGACGCGTGCGGCCTGGACGACGTCGCCGAACTGGACCGGCGCATCGGGGAAACCTTCCGGCAGGAGCTGCTGGACAGCGTGGAGCTTTTGGACGGCGCGGGGGCGGAGTTTGACGAATCCGCCATCCGCCGCGGCAAGCTGAGCCCCGTGTTCTTCGGCTCCGCCCTCCACAACTTCGGCGTGGAGCAGTTTTTGGACAGCTTTCTGCGGCTGACCACCCCGCCCCTGCCCCGGACCACGGCGGACGGAGAGGTGGTGGACCCCTTTGACCCGGACTTCTCCGCCTTTGTCTTCAAGATCCAGGCCAACATGAACAAGGCCCACCGGGACCGCATCAGCTTCCTGCGCATCTGCTCCGGCAAATTCGAGCGGGGGAAGGAATACTTCCACGTCCAGGGGAACAAGACCCTGCGGCTGGCCCAGCCCCAGCAGCTCATGGCCTCGGAGCGGGACATCATCGACGAGGCCTACGCCGGGGACATCATCGGCGTGTTCGACCCCGGCGCGTTCTCCATCGGGGACACCATCTGCGCCCCCGGCAAATCCCTGCGCTTCTCCGGCATCCCCACCTTTGCGCCGGAGCATTTCGCCGTCATCGAGCAGATCGACTCCATGAAGCGCAAGCAGTTCGCCAAGGGCATGACGGAGATCGCCCAGGAGGGCGCGATCCAGATCTTCTTCTACCCCGGCAGCGGCATGGAGCAGGTGGTGGTGGGCGTCGTGGGCGTCCTGCAATACGACGTGCTGCGCTTCCGCATGAAGAGCGAGTACGGCGTGGAGTTCCGGCAGCGGGACCTGCCCCACGAGTTCATCCGCCGGGTGGGCAATAAGGATTTCGCGGCGGGCAATTTCAACCTGCCCTCCGACGTGCTGTGGGTCAAGGACGTGCGCGAGCGGGACCTGCTCATCTTCAACGGCCAGTGGACCGTCCGCTGGGCCGTGGACAAAAACCCGTCCCTGACGCTCACGGAGTTCTACGAGGACATCGGCGCGGAGACCGCCGGGTAAAATCCGCTCTGATACGCGCAAACGGCATCCGCCTCCCCCTTTCGGGGGAGGCGGATGCCGTTTAGGAAACGCTGATGAAAGCAACGTGCGTGGGGATTTATTCGGCGTTTCCTTTAGGAAACGCCGAATAAATCGCCGCGCGCATCTTGCCGGCATTTTTTCCGCCTGATTTTGTCTCGAAATCTTGAAATACACAAAGTATTCCTGCGATTTCTCGCCTTCATCAGGCGAAAAAACTGCTCGGCAATCTGCGCACTTCGATTGAATCAGCGTTTCCATAAAGACCACATCTTGAATGAGAAAGGAACATGCGTATGAAAAAACTCACCCTCACATTGCTGGCGCTGATGCTGGCAGCCGGCCTGGGCAGCCTGGCCGCATCCCCGGCATCGGCAGCGTCGGCAAGCCTGCCCGCGGCGGTGGACAACGTCTACACCCTCACAGAGGACGTTGCTCTGCCGGAAACCGCGGTATTCGACGGAACCAGCTATACGCTGGATCTGAACGGATATACCCTCAGCGGCCCGGATGGCGGAACCGTCATCAAGCTCCAAAACGGGGCCAGCCTGACTGTACAGGACAGCTCCGAGGCCAAGAGCGGAAAAATTTCCGCAAGCGGAAAAGAAAGCACAGGAATTTCCGTTTTGGGAAGCACGAACACGCTCCGCATGGTAAGCGGAACGGTCAGCGCAAACGGAACCTGGTCTGTTGCCGTCAAGGTCATCGGGGACCCCTCTCCCGTGCAGTATAGCAGCAACGCGATCCAACTGCGGGGCGCTTCCGTCACGGCCGGCGGCGAGAGCGCAAACGCCCTGGCTGTCACCGGCTCCGGGAGCTTCGTCACGCTGACAAGAGGCAGCGTTTCCGTTACGGGAGATTACACGGTCGCGGTCAGCTTTTCCGGAGACGGAGACGGGGGCAACCAGCTCACTCTGGTGAATCCCACGGTTTCCGCCGGCGGAAGCGAGGCGGTTGCCATTCTTTCGGACAGCACCGGCTTTGCAAAGGGTACCAGCATCATGGTCATGGGCGGCGAGATCACAGCCGCCGGGACCCGGGCCACGGCGGTGGGCCTGTTAGGAGGAAACGACTTTGAATGCAGCGGCGGCTCCATAACCGCTGAGAACGTCGCGATCACTGTGAATGCCACGGATACGGTCAAGCTTACCGGCGGTACGGTCAGCGGAGCGACCGGCGTCTCCGTGGCCTCCGGCGAGGGCGGCAGCGTGACGTTTTCCGAAGGACTTTCCGGCGACGTTCCGACAGTACACGGCACGACGGCGGCGGTCAACGCCGTCAGCAATTACACCTGGCGGCGCACCACAACCGAGCCGGCGATGATCACGATTTCCGCAGGCTATTTTGACGGTCCGGTCATCGGCGGGGATTTCAGCGAAACCAGCGAGGATCTCTTTACCTATTACGATATCACCGGAGGGTATTTCACAGCCGAACCCGCCAGCAGCGCATTTTATAACTATGCTGTGGCCAAGGGACTGAAGCCGAGCCAGTATACAGATACGGTCAAGGCGGAAGGCAAGAATCTTTTGGTTCCTGCGGATGAGACGCATGACAGAACAACCTATCCGTGGACGATCACGGATGATCCCAATGTCGGCTATGTGCTGATGAACATCCCCTACGCGGACTTCTACAAGGCCGAGCTGGGGGAGAACGACGCGGCGGTGGACGCCGTCACCAGCGCCACCCGGTCGAAGCCCCGCACCGGCACCCTGGCGGGAGGCTCCTACCATGTGAGCGCCGAGGGGACGGACATCACCGGCGTGACCTATCCCGTGTTTGTCACCGACCTGTCCAAGCTGGATGCATCGAAGCGGATCACAGACGCCAGCCGGGTGGAAATCACCGTTACAAACCGGGGCACGCAAACGACGACCGCCTATGAAGGAAAAGACGCGCTGTTCGAGGCGGCCTCCTACGCCTGGTACGCGCTCTCCGAAAAGCCCGCCCGCTATAAGACCCTGACCGTGGGCGAAAGCGGCGCGTTCAGCTTCTCCGCCGTCAGCGGCCGGGCCGGCGCCGTCGAGGGCGTCACCGGAACCGTAAGCTACAATACCCACCACGGAAACTTTGTCGAGATCAACCTGGGTACGGTCAACGGGGTCAACAACACAGACGAAGCGGGCAAGGATACCAATCCGGCAGTCAGCGCCGTGGTCGTGACATTTGCGGACGGAAGCAAAATGGGGCTGCCCCATATCAAGGGCATCTGGCGCAAAACCCAGATCGGCTGGCCGGACGCTTCCGCTATGGCGGGGAAGACGATCACCAACGTGACGTTTATCACGGCGAACGGCGTTTATTCCTGCGCCGTGGAGATCCCCGTCAAGCTGAACTCCGAAACGGCCCTGGCCGCGCGCTTCACGGACGCTTCCACGCTGGCGCTGACCGGCCTGCCTGCGGATATTGCGAATCCCCAGGTGTCCGTGCAGACAAAGGCCGGCAGAGGCGAGACAGCCACGGTCATCGCGGACAAGGCTGCCGTGGCAGACGGCAAGGCCGCTACGGCGCAGCCCGCTGAGAACGGGAAAACCTATACGGTGACCGTGACCAGCGACAACTATGCCGACCTCTCCGCCGAGGCGGAATACTCCGTGTTTGGCGGGATCATGAAGGACATCGCCGGAGCGGAGGGCACGACCTATGTAAACCTCTTTGCGGTCATTTTGCGTGAGGACCGTGCCGCAACCTGGAACGATTATGTCGCGGCGGTCGTCGGCGCGGACAACGCCGCTGAAACGGTAAAGGCGCTCCAGACAGCCATCAGCTCCGACAAGTACGGCGAGGAGGCCATCGCGGTTTACGGCGACGGCTCCAACGGCGCGGCCTTCGACTGCTGGTATATCAACGGCGCGGAGAGCTTCACGTTCAAAGACGACACGGTCACGGTGCAAAAAGACGACGGCACCAGCGAGACCCACACCTACCGCTATCTGGGCCAGTACCAGATCGGCGAGGGGGAGACCATGACCTATAACGGGCAGCAGATTTCCGTCGCCTTCCCCTGCGACGTGTACCAGAGCACGGACGAGGCGGGAGAGTTCAACTACTTCTTCCTGCGCGACGACACGATGCAGACGACCTACCACATCGAGTTCCGCTACGGGAAGGATCTAAAAGAACTTCAGGGCTATTTTGTCGGTCCCTACGCCTACTGGCTCTCCGCCGGGATCGACAAGGACGCGGACGAAGCTACGATCGAGAATGTAATCAAGCTGTTCTGCCTGGAAAACATGGATTACAGCGCGCACACGGCATCCGCGCTGTCGCAGCTTCGGACACTGGGCTTTACCGGCACCTGGACCGCGGATCTCTCGGCTTACCCGGAGTATGCCGGAATCAAGCTGTCTTTTACCATCGATTCGTCCGGCCACGGCGTTACCACCATGAACGGCGAGAAGACAGCGGATTTTGAAGCCTATGCCTACGACAACGGGACCGCCGGAGACGGAAAGGGCATCTATGTGGCGTACAGCAACCTGGAATTCGAGGCGGAAGGCGTCCATTACGAGATGACCACGAATGCGGCCGGCCGCAGGGTCCTCACGCTCCATTCAGAGGAGGGCGATATCAGCTATGTGAAGGATGTCGCGGTAATCTCCGGCGGCGGCTCCGGCAGTTCCGGCAGCAGCTCCGGCGGCAGCTCCGGCAGTACGGCGAACACGGGCTCCAGCACTGCAAACGCGGATGGCAGCGTCACCGTAACAGAAACGCGCGCTGACGGCACGACCGTGAAAACCACCACCTACGCCGACGGAGCCGAAACCGTTACGGAAACGAAGCCCGACGGCAGCAGCGTTACCAAAGCGACCGGCGCGGACGGAAGCACCGGCGCCGTGTCCTTGCATGCAGACGGTACGCTGGCCGCGGCGGAGGCTTCCATCAGTGAAAAGGCGCTGCGCTCCGCGCAGAGCAGCGGCAAGCCGATCAGCGTACCGATCACGGTCCCCGCCGCCGCCTCTGTGGACAGCGCTGTGACCATCCGTGTGACAATGCCCGATTTTGAGAGCGATGAGACAGCCGGCATTGCCGCGCTCCCGGAGGTCGAGATCGAGGTGGAGCACAGCGGCCCCGGCACGGTCGCCTATGTGAAAGAAAAAGACGGCACGATGACATTGATCAAGGAGTGCCGCACGGGCAGCGTGATTGTGCCGGTCACCGGAAGCTGCGAACTGGCGATCGTGGATAACACGAAGAGCTTTTCCGATGTTTCCCGCACCCACTGGGCCAACGAATCGATTGCCTATGTCACTGCCCGGGAAATCTTTAACGGTGTGGGCAACGGGTTGTTTGCGCCGGAGAGCACCATGAACCGCGCCATGATCGCGCAGATGCTGTATAACTACGACCGCAATTCCGAGGCCGGCAGCCGCAGCGGTTTCGCGGATATCGATCCCGCGGCCTGGTACGCCGACGCCATTGGCTGGGCAAGCCTGCTGAACTATGTCAACGGCTACGGCCAGAGCTACGGCGCGTCTGACCCGGTCACGCGGCAGGATCTTGTGACCATCCTGTACCGCTACGCGGAGAAAAACGGTTATAACGTCAGCGGAAACGCCTCTCTGGACACTTATTCCGACGCGAAAAGCGTTTCCGATTATGCCAGGGCCGCCATGGAGTGGGCCGTAGGCAGCGGGATTATCAACGGCATGGACGACGGTACGCTCTCCCCGATGGAGAGCGCCACCCGTGCCCAGGTGAGCGCAATGATGATGCGCTTTATCGAACAGCGCTGATTCCCTTTTTTCCATAGCGCGGGTATGCCGGGAATTTTTCCCGGCATACTTATTTCCGCGCCCTGCCGCGCCGCACCGCACGGGCCGGGACCGCGGTCCCTGCATAATCCGCCTCCGGGGCTCATAGGCTGAAACAGGCAGACAGGGGGGACAGCCCCCCGGACCTATGGACCGGAAACGGAGGAAACGAAAAGATGATGGATATGGCGATCTACAGGGACATGGCGGAGCGCACCGGGGGGAATGTGTACATCGGCGTGGTGGGCCCGGTCCGCACGGGCAAGAGCACGTTCATCAAGCGCTTCATGGAGACCATGGTGCTGCCCCAGGTGGAGGACGTGTACGCCCGGGAGCGGGCGAGAGACGAGCTGCCCCAGAGCGGCTCCGGCAGGACCGTCATGACGGCGGAGCCGAAATTCGTGCCGGAGCAGGCCGCGGCGCTGGAGCTGGGGGCGGGGGCGAGCTGCTCCGTCCGGATGATCGACAGCGTGGGCTATCTGGTGGACGGCGCGGCGGGGGACGAGGAGGACGGCACGGAGCGCATGGTCATGACCCCCTGGTACGACCGGGAGATCCCCATGCGCCAGGCCGCGGAGGAGGGGACCCGGCGGGTCATCGCGGACCACTCCACGGTGGGGATCCTGGTGACCACGGACGGCTCGGTCTGCGGCATCCCCCGGGAGGCCTACGAGCCGGCGGAGGCAAAGGCGGCGGAGGAGCTGGGGCGCATCGGCAAGCCATACGTGATTTTGCTCAACTGCGCCGATCCCGCCTCCGAGAGCGCGGTGGTGCTGGCCGCCGGACTGGAGGAGCGCTACGGCCGCCGCTGCCTGCCGGTGAACTGCCGGGAGATCGATGCCGCGGGCATGACGGAGGTGCTGCGGGAGCTGCTCTGCGAGTTCCCGGTGGCCTCCTTTGCGGTGCACCTGCCCGCCTGGATGGACGCGCTGGACGTGTCCGACCCGGTGCGAAAGGAACTGACCGCCGCCGTGCTGACCGCGGCGGAGAACACCCTCCGGATGGGGGACGCCGCCGCCATGGCGGACGCGGTGGCGGGGTCGGAGTTCGTAAGCTCCGCGACGGTGGACCGGCTGGAGCTGGGCGCGGGCAGGGCGGTGCTGTCCGTGACGCTGCCCCGGCAGCTCTACTACAAAACCATCAGCCGCGAGTCCGGCTTTCCCATCCGCTCCGACCGGGATCTGGTGGTGCTGCTGCGCTCGGTCAGCACCCTCAAGGAGGAGTACGAGCGGGTCCACGCGGCGCTGGAGCAGGCGCGGGAGACGGGCTACGGCATCGTCATGCCCACGCTGGAGGAGATGACACTGGAGGAGCCGCAGATCGTCCGCCAGGGCGGGCGCTACGGCGTGAAGCTCAAGGCCAGCGCCCCCTCCATCCACCTGATCCAGGCGGACATCGAGACGGAGGTCTCCCCGGCCATCGGCGGGGAGCGGGCCTCGGAGGAGGTCATCAACTTCCTGCTGCAAGGCTACGACGGGGACATCAACCGCATCTGGGAGTCCAATATTTTCGGCAAGGCCCTGAACGACATCGCGGGGGAGGGCCTGACCAACAAGATCCGCGCCATGCCCGCGGATGCCCAGAGCAAGCTGCGCACCACCGTCCAGCGGATCGTCAACGAGGGCAGCGGCGGTCTGATCTGCATCCTGCTGTGAAGGTGATCGTGTGGAGGACCCGCGCCGGGGACGGCGCCGGGCGGGGCTGCCTCCGGCGCTGGCGCGCCCGTCTGCCCCGGAACCGCTGGGTCCGGCTCTGGCTGGGGTGCCTGGGGCTGCTGCTCTTTCTCTGCCTGCTGGCGATTTTGTTCTACGACCTGCGGCCACGGGCCGCGCCGGCAGCCGGGATGGCCGCGGAGGGACCGCTGACCCTCGTCATCGACCCGGGCCACGGGGGAATGGACGGCGGCGCGGTGGCGGCGGACGGCACCCTGGAGAGCGGCGTCAACCTGTCCATCGCTTTTCGGATGTACGATCTGGCGGGGCTGCTGGGTCTGCCCGCTGTCCTGACCCGCAGCGCAGCGGAACTGAACTATCCGGCGGAGGCGGACACGGTCCGGGCCAAAAAGGTCTGGGACCAGAAGACGAGGGCGGCGCTGATCGCCTCCGTGAAAAACGGGGTGCTGGTCAGCGTCCACCAGAACCGCTTCCCGGACCCCCGGCCCAGCGGCCCCCAGGTGCTCTACGGCCCCGCCCCCGGCTCGAAGGCCCTGGGGGAGCGGGCCCAGGCGAATCTGGCCGCCGCCCTGGACCCCGGGAGCCGCCGGGTGGCCGCCCCAGCCGGGGAGGACATCTATCTGATGAAGACCGCCGCCTGCCCGGCGATCCTGGCCGAGTGCGGCTTCCTCTCCAACCCGGGGGAGGCGGAGCGGCTGAAAACGGAGGGCTATCAGCGCTGCCTTGCCCTGCTGCTGGTGGGTTCCGTGTTGCAGGAGGCGGGGAACGGCGGCCTGTAGCGGCTGTGTGGCAAAGCACCCCTGCGGAACGGCTTCCGGCCGTTTCCGCAGGGGTGCTCGTTGCATGTGTTTTTGCCCTTGTCAATTGGAAGGTTTTTGCGCCATTTCGACCTGTTCACAGGATTTCAAAACGATACCTTGTTCTCACGTAACCCCGAATCGAAGCCCAGCGCCAGCGGGTTCGATTCGGAAAAGGAGAAAATCCTGTGAACCTCGGAGGGAATGGCGCTTGCGCCATTTCGACCTGTTCACAGGATTTTCGACGTGTGAAGCGTTTCCAATTCCGAGCCACGCCCAATAATATCGAATCGAAGCGCACCAGAGAGGGTCTTCTGTCAATCCAACAAAGCCTTCAGTATTCCTTTGACTTTCATGAGAACTTCTGCTGACGCACGGTCTTTGTATTCGGCGTGTCTCGCCTCCAAATCAAACACACGGTTCTGCTCGCAAAGGACAAAACCACTTGTGTTTTTGCTGACCTGATCCAAGGGGACATGCAGCGGAAAGCCGTTGTCTGTATTACTGATGGCACATACCTGCGACATCATCGGGATCATTTGAAGCGCATCATTTCCCCAGACTACAAGTGCCGGACGGCGTCCTCTTTGCTCGTGGCCACTCTGAGGGTGAAAATCTACCCAAATAATGTCTCCGGATTCCGGCTGATATGCCATCACAGTATCTCCCTTCCGACAGCATCATCCGCATCCATCTCAAATACTGCGGTATTTCCATCATATCCGGCAAATAGCTCTTTAATTGAGGGATAGGTTTCCTGCTTTTTCCGCTTCTTTATTAACAATTCATCCTGATTTACAACTTCCATTGTTATCGGGTCATCTGTATGCAAGGACAGAGCTTCCATAATTAAGCGCGGCACGCGGATCGCGTTGCTGTTGCCAAGCGAGAATACTTTACTGGCAATTTCCATAAGGCACCTCCCAGGACGGATATACATAGTATATCCGTCCTGGGAGGTGATGTCAATATCTTAAAGAAAATAATTCGACAAATCTCTTGTCGAAATTTGTCGAATTATCAATGGCGGAGGGTAAGGGATTCGAACCCCTGTGGCGTTGCCGCCTAACGGTTTTCAAGACCGCCCCGTTATGACCGCTTCGGTAACCCTCCGGGTATGTTCCTGGTACAGGATTCAGGACAGCTTGAGCTGTCAGACCGTGACCGCTGTCCCTCCCTTACGGAAGGGAGGGACAACATCCAGAACAGTATAATCTCCGCCGGCGCGGATGTCTATACGCAAATTGCACAATTCGTACCGGCGCATCCGAACGCAGGCGGTCAGCACATCTTCGCGCCGGCGGGGATGGCGTCGTCCAGCATGACGAGGTTCAGCCTTTCCTCGCCGTCTTCCTTGTGGACGGCGGAGATCAGCATCCCGCAGCTCTCCAGTCCCATCATCTTCCGGGGCGGCAGGTTGACGATGGCCAGCAGTGTTTTTCCCACAAGGGCCTCCGGCTCGTAGAACTTGCGGATGCCGGAGAGGATCTGCCGGTCCGTGCCGGTGCCGTCGTCCAGGGTGAAGCGCAGGAGCTTGTCGCTCTTTTTTACCGCCTCGCAGGTCTTGACCTTGACGGCCCGGAAATCGCTCTTACAGAACGTGTCAAAATCCACCTGTTCGGTTGCCTGAGGCTCCAGCTCCACTACGGGGCCGGAATGGGCCGGAGCGATCAGCTTTTCCAGGGCCTCCAGCTCCGCCTTCACGTCGATGCGGGGGAAGAGGGCGGGGCCTTTCTGCACCTTTACGCCGCCTGGCAGGCCGCCCCAGCGCGCGATGCTGTCCCAGGTCCGCTGTTCCGGGGCCGCGCCGACCTGCGCGAAGAGCTTTTCGCAGCTTTCGGGGATGAACGGGGTCAGCAGCACGCCGGCAACGCGGCAGGCCTCCAGCAGATTGTACAGCACCTGGGCCAGCCGGGGGCCGTTGGCGTCCATGTCCTTTGCCAGCACCCAGGGGGCCGTTTCGTCGATATACTTGTTGGCGCGCTGGATCAGGGCGAACGTCTCGGCCAAGCCGTTCTGAAGCTGAAAAGCGTCCATCTGGGCGGCGTAGCGGTCCCGGATGCCGTCGGCCAGTTCAAGCAGGCCCCGGTCCTCCGGCCCCTCGGCCCGCTCCTCCGGCAGCGTGCCGCCGAAGTACTTCTCCACCATGGCGGCGGAGCGGCTCACCAGATTGCCCAGATCGTTGGCCAGGTCCGTGTTGATGCAGCCGATCAGCCGCTCGTTGGAGAAGCTGCCGTCCGCACCGAAGGGGAACGTGCGCAGCAGGAAGAATCGGAGGGCGTCCACGCCGTAGCGCTCAGCCAGCATATAGGGGTCCACCACGTTGCCGGTGGACTTGCCCATCTTCTTGCCGTCGAACACCAGCCAGCCGTGGCCGTAGACCTTTTGCGGCAGGGGAAGGCCCACGCTCATGAGGAAAGCGGGCCAGTAGATGGAGTGGAAGCGTACGATCTCCTTGCCGACAATGTTCACGCCGGGCCAGAAGCGCTCCAGGTCGTCATACTCCTCGTTGCAGTAGCCCAGGGCGGTGACGTAGTTGAACAGGGCGTCCAGCCACACATAGACCACGTGCTTGGGATCAAAATCCACGGGAATGCCCCAGGTGAAGCTGGTGCGGGAGACGCACAGGTCCTGCAAGCCCCCCTCGCAGTCGATGAAGCTGTTGACCATCTCGTTGACGCGGCTCTTCGGCTCCAGGAAATCCGTCTCGGTGAGCAGCTTCCGCACGGCGGGGGCGTATTTGCTGGCCCGGAAGAAATATGCCTCCTCCTCGGCCCATTTGACCTCGCGGCCGCAGTCGGGGCACTTACCGTCCACCAACTGGCTCTCGGTCCAGAACGCCTCGTCCGGGGTGCAGTACCAGCCCTCATACTTGCCCTTGTAGATGTCCCCCTTGTCGTACATCTTTTTGAAGATGCGCTGGATGGACTTGACGTGGTACTCGTCGGTGGTGCGGATGAAGCGGTCGTTGCTGACATTCATCAGCCGCCACAGGGAGCGGACGCCCTTTTCCCCCTCCACGATCCGGTCCACAAACTCCTTGGGGGTGACGCCGGCCTCTTTGGCCTTTTCCTCGATCTTCATCCCGTGCTCGTCGGTGCCGGTGAGGAACATCACGTCATAGCCCTGCAGCCGCTTGTAGCGGGCGATGGCGTCCGTGGCCACGGTGCAGTAGGTGTGGCCGATGTGCATATTTCCCGAGGGGTAGTAGATGGGGGTGGTGATGTAAAAGCTCTTCTTGCTGTTTTCCATATGCTCTTTCCTCTTCAAATTGGATTACCATTTTAAGCCTTCTCCCTTCGGGGGAAGGTGTCGGCGTCCTCAGGCG